>JBCCFN010000328.1:0-5308 GCA_039029715.1 Actinomycetota bacterium
CCGAGCAGCCGGGCCGCCAGATTGGTCGGGTCCCCCATGACGGTGAAGGTCCGACATCGGGGTGAGCCCAGGAAGCCGGCGAAGACCAGACCACGGTTGACCCCGGCCCGCATCGGTGGCGCATCGGGGGCCAGGACCAGGTCGGTCAGCGTGGCCAGCATGGCGTCCTCGTCCCCCTCGCCGGCGGTCGGCGCACCGGCGGCAAGCAGGATCTTCAGCCCGCCGGGGGCGACGTCTGTACTCAGCATGGTCGCCCCGTACCGGCCGCAGCGTTCGATCGCCCGCTCGACCACTGCGGCGACGGTTGCATCGTCCAACGCTGCGGTCGGCAGGTGGACGAAGCCGACGGTGACGACCCGGATCTCGCCGCTGGTCTCGTCGAAGGCGTCGATCGCGGCGGCGAGGTTCTGGCCGAGCGCTTCACTCCAGCGTTCCTCGGACAAGCGGTGGCGGACCGCCTCCGGTGCCCCATCGTCGCCGGCCCGCTGCGGAGGCGGCGCCTCGTCGACGTCCGGGACGAGCGCCAGGACCTCCGGCTCCGGTTCGGTGATCCACGCCGAGGGCAGGGCGGCTGCGGTGGCGTCGGCGATCAGGATCTCTCCCGGCTCGGCATCGGACTCCAACCGGAGGCACTGGTCGACGACGGTCCCGTGGACGATCAACTCCCGGCGGGCGGTGCCGGCGAGGATGAGCTCGACCGGGCCGGAGGCGATGCCGACCGTCATCGAGAGCGTCAGGTCGACCCCGAGATCGACGGCGACCAGATCTCGCTGCATGGCCGCAGCCGCAGCGGCAGCCCGGCGCTGATGATCGGCACCGATGAACAGGGCGAAGACGGCATCCCCGCCGAACTTCAAGACGTCGCCGCCCCGATCGACGATGTCATCGACCATCGGGACGAAACAGCGGTTGATCGTGCCGATGAGGGCTTCGGCGGCCCCCCGGACCCCCTGATCGGCAAGCCGCTCGGCCAGCCGGGTGAACCCGGAGATGTCTGCAGACACGACGGTCCCGTCGACCACCCGGAACGGCCCATCCCCGTCGACCGCATCGGTCGACGCCAACCAGCGGGCCACGGTGAGCGGCTGCAGACTGGCCAGGCGACCGATGCGGTCAGCGGTGCCGGCGGCCGTACGGCCGGTGCCGGGGTCGACGGGGCCGGCCGAACTCACCGACGCCCCGCTCGTCGACGCCGCCTGGTCTCGATTCTGCTCCTCGGCCCCTGTACCACCGCTCCCCCAGCACGCTGGACTGTAGCCCAGGGCCGAAGCCGGGTCGACGGGTACGGGGCGGGCCGGCCCGGCGGCCGAGGGTCAGATCATCGGCGTCGGCTGATAGCGCTCCCAGTACGTCCACCCGACCGCTCGAACCCCGATGTAGTAAGCGACCGCCACTGCGGTGCAGGCGGCCCGCTCGCCGCTGAAGAACGGATGCTCCCGGCACTGGTCGAGCATCTCGGACCGGAAGATCCGGTCGCACTGCTTGCGCCCGTCGCGATCCGAGCCGTGGGGCTGGGTCCCGTAGCAGACATCGTGACGATCGCAGATGTCGTGGAAGTCGAAGCCGTAGCCGGCGTCCGGCACCGCGGTGCAGCCGTTGGTGTCCGGCCCGTGGGCGGCGGCCGGGGCCGGGGCCACCAACAGGGCGGCCGCCAGCAACGCACCGACCACGGCGACCGCAGCCACTGCGGCCGACCGGCGACGGGGCCTGCCAACGGTCCAGGTCCCGGCCGGACCGGGCGGGGTTGAGGGATGGGCGGGCGCCGGACGGCGGGACGGGGTGGTGATGGTCATGAAACGCTCCTCGTGGTGTGGCGGCCGGGGCGGGCACCTCGACGGATCATCCCACGATGATGCGATAGCTCCGGCGCGGCCGACAAGTGGTCGGAGGCCGGAGCCACGAGATGGGGGCAAACCTAGTGCCGCTCGACCGCCGGAGGTACGGGGACCGGGCCCCATCGACCGCAGCCGCGAAACCTGCCGGCTGGCCAGACGTCAGGCCTGCCGTCGCAGTTCGGCCACCGCCTCGACCGTCCGGTCAAGCTCGGCCTCGGTGTTGTAGTAGTGGACGCCGGCCCGGACCACTGCGGTCACGCCCCGGGAGCCGACGTCGTAGCGGGAGCCGGTGATGTCCGGACTGCCGGTGTTGATGCCGACGGCGGCGAGCCTGGACGTGACCTCGGCCGCCGCCATCCCGGCCACATCGAAGGTGACGATCCCGCACCGGCGGGTGCCGGTATCGAGGACCCGGATTCCGTCCAGTTCGGCCAGGTCTGCCCGCAACCGCTCGGCCAGTGCGGACGTCCGGGCCTCGATCGCCTCGAGCCCGAGCGCCAGGGCGTAGTCCATGGCGACGCCGAACCCGACCTGGGCCCCGAAGGACCGCTCGAACAGCTCGAACCGGCGAGCGGTCGGCTGCAGGTGGTAGGCGGCGTCGTCGCTCCAGGTCGCGGATCGGCCGTCGATGAAGGTCGGTGGGATCAACTCGTCCATGACCGTTCCCCGGACATACAGCATCCCGGTGCCCCGCGGACCCCGGACGAACTTGCGGCCGGTGAACGACAGGAAGTCGCAACCCCAGGATTCGACGTCGATCGGGATGTGGCCGGCGGCCTGGCAGGCATCGACCAGGAAGTACGCACCGGCCTCCTTGGCCAGGGCCCCGACCTCGGCGGTCGGATTGACCAGACCGTTCGTCATGGCGATCGGGGTGAGACAGACCAGGGCGACCCGGTCGTCCAGCATCGAGGCCAGGGCCGCCAGGTCGATCTGGCCGGTGTCGTCATCCGGCACCACCTCGACCGAGACACCACGCTCGGCCGCCTGCAGCAACGCCAGGGCGTTGGCCACGTATTCGGTCCGCCCGACCAGCACCCGGTCACCGGCGACGAGCGGGACCGAGAGGAAGGCCCGCCACCACGCCTCCGACGCCCCGGTGGTGAACGCCACCTCGCTCAGGTCGCAGCCGAGCAGCCTGGCCCCGGCGTCGTAGACCAGGTCGACCGCCTCGGCCGCGGCCGCCATCTGCTCGTAGCCACCGACCCGGGCCTCGCGCTCCAGGTAGTCGACCATGGCATCGACGACCGGTCGGGGCGGGAGCGCGGCACCGCAGTTGTTGAGGTGGATGACCGTTGCGCACCCGGGTGTGTCGGCCCGGACGGCGTCGACGTCGATTCCGCTCATCGCCGGAGTATAGGAGGGCCGGATCCGGGCCCTCGGGGGGATTTCGGTCACCGGGGCGGCGATACTCGACCGATGCTCGAGCTGGTGACCATCGTGGTCAGGGACTACGACGAAGCGATTCGGTTCTATGTCGACCTGCTCGGTTTCGAGCTGGTCGAGGACAGCCCGGCCGTCACCGAACGGGGCGAGCCGAAGCGGTGGGTGGTCGTCCGACCACCCGGCCGGGAGACCGGTCTGCTCCTCGCTCGGGCCGACGGTCCGACTCAGGCGGCCGCGGTCGGCAACCAGGTCGCCGGCCGGGTCGGGTTCTTCCTCCGGGTCGACGACTTCGACACGGTGTTCGATCGGCTGGTTGCCGCCGGCTGCGAGATCCACCGCCAACCCCGGGACGAGCCGTACGGCCGGGTGGCCGTTTTCGCAGACGTCGCCGGCAACCGGTGGGACCTCCTCGGGCCGACCGGCTGAGGTCCGCCAAGCTCGAGCGGCCGGTCAGAGCACCGCCTGCAGCGACATGGCCAGCGCCAGGGCCACGATGGCGGCCAGGATCAGCCCGACCAGCGCCAGCCCGAGGCGAGACCCCGGCCCGACCGCGGTCCGGGGTTGGCGGGGATAGAAGGTCGGTGTCGACCTCTGCCTCGGTGGTGTCTGACGGGCGACGACCGGCTCGGCCACGGTCGGATCCGAGCCGGTCAGATCGATTCGCTGCTGCCCGGTGTCGGCCGGGGCCGGTCGTCCGGTACCCCGCCGGGCGAGCCGATCGAGCAGGCCGGACCCGCCGGGCCGTAGCCGGTCGGCGCTCCGGCGGCTCTCGATGTCGATGCGGGCCAGGTCCCGGATGACCCCGTCGTGGCGCTCGTGCTCCACCGTGGCCACATCTGACTCGAAGTGGGACAGGTCGAGGACCCGCTCCAGCCGACCCCGGTCGAACCCCTCCTCGTTGTAGGTCCGGTTGTAGACCGGGCGCTCCAGCTCGATCTGACGTCGCTCCTCGGCCCGGGCCTCCTCCTCGGTCGTCCCCGGCGGCAGATGCTGGAGCTCGATCCGGACCGCCTCCCGCCACCAGGGCTTCGGGCCGTCGTCGTGACCGAGTGGCAACCCGCGGGGATTGCCGATCTCCAGGTCGACGATCCGGTGCCGGACCCGGGCCGACTCTCCCAGGTAGAGGAGCCGATCGGTGGCGCTGTAGAACCGGTAGATCGTGTAGGTGAACCCGAGCGATCCGCCGTTGTTCGGCCGACGGCGGTCCCCGACCCGACCGGCCGGCGTGGCCGCCGCGCCGGGCCCGTCCGGATGGTCCGGGTCGTCCCGGTCGCTCGGCCCGTCACGATGGGACGGGGCCGGATGGGTGTTCGGCGGTGGCTGAATGGGCTCGGCGGCCATGACAAAAACTCCGAAAACGCTCGCACCCCGGAACCACACTAGTCCGAGCTCAGTAGCCGACGTCGCCGACCGGAGCGGCCCGCCGGTCCGGGGTCTGGAGCACGGCGAGCCCGACTGCAGCCCCATCGGGTCGATCCGGGGCGGCCTCGGGCCCCGATGTGGTCACCGACGGGGTCGCCGTCGGGCCGGGGGTGGCGGGGGCACCGGTCGTCACCGGTGCATCGACGCCGAACAACCAGCGATGGCAGTCGTCGAGAGCGGCGATCATCGACTCCCGCCCCAGGATCGCCAGGTTGCAGAACTCGGGCGCTCGGAGCAGCTGGTCAGCGGTCGAGTAGTTGGGGAACGTCGGGTCCTCCTTGGCGTAGCGGAGGACGTCCAACGGCATGTGCTCGCTGGTCTGGGCTTTCACGTACAGCAGCCGACCGGTCGCACCGTCCGGATACTGGATCTCGGCCCGACACCAGTTCTTGACCGGCTTCGGCCGATCACCGGGCCGCATCGCGTCCAGACCGTCGTCGACGAATCGGATCCGGGTCGCGCACTCGAGTTCGGCGAGCTCGATCGCCTCGTGGAGGGCGGAGAAGCTGTAGGTCGCATCGCCGGAGGCGTCGACGGCGATGATGTTCCGGACCCGGCGGCGGACCAGCTCCACCAGGGCCAGATTCGCTTTTAACGCTTCTCCCCACTTTTTGAACCCATTTTTCATCAAATAACCCCCTTTTTTCTTGTTTGGACACCTTGGC
>JBCCFN010000329.1:0-5297 GCA_039029715.1 Actinomycetota bacterium
GCAGCGGGAGGATGCCGGCGTCGAGACCGTTGACCTGATCCTCGATCAGCTCGAGCTGCTCGGCCAGTTCGTCCGGGTCGACGTCCATCGCCTCGGCGAAGGTGTCGATGTCGATCTCGAGGCCGTCGGCCAGGTCGGCCTGCTGGGCGATGACCACCCCGGCCCGGTCCAGGTCTTCGGACAGGAACCGGGTGTCGGCCGGGGCGCTGGAGGTCAGCTCAGCCACGCCGAGGGTTCGGAGGATCTCGGCCGCCAGCTCGTCGCCGGTGGCGGAGGCACGACGGAACTCGGCGGCGAGTTCACGGGTCAGATCGGTGTCGATGGAGAGTTCGGCCACGGTCGGTGCTCCGGGATGGTGGTCGGTTCGGGTCGAGTTGGTCGCTACTTCGCACCGGCCTGGACGTTCGGTTCGCGAAAACCCGGCGATTTCTTTTTCGCGAACCGGGCGCGGGCGCGGCGGCGTACCGACCGGTATGAGCGACGCCTTCACCACCGACCAACTGGGGGCCGCCGGCCGAGACGCCGGCGCCACGAACCGCCCTGGCAACCACCAGGACCCAACCCCGGGCGACCGGCTCCGGGCCGCCCTGGCCCCGACCTGGATCGAGGCCGCAACCGGCTTTCCGGCCCGGGCCGCCGTGCTCGACCCGAGCTTCGCCTCGAGCGACGTCGTTGCCGTGGCCGAGGGCCAGGTCCTGACCGAGTCCCAGATCCTCCATCTGGTCGCTTTCGCCGAGTTCCTGGCCGGTGTGGCCCTCGATCCGCTCGATCGGGAGCAGCTGTGGGAGGCCTCGGTCGCCGACTTCCTGGCCGACCCCCACACCCAACTGGCGGACGTGGTCCGGATCGCCGGTGCGGTGGCCAAGATCGGCGGGCTGTCCCCGCTGGTCCGGGCCAGGCTCCGACAGCGGGCCCTCGTCCGGGTCCTCCAGCCGGTGGCGATCGGGGCCGAGCTGGCCGCCCAGAGCGCAGCGGTGCAGCTCGTCGCCAGGCACCAACCGATCGTGGCTGCGTTCCCCGAGGTCGGCGCCGTCGTGACCGACGGCGCCATCAGGGCGACCGCCGATCTCCGCCGGCTGGTCGCCGCCGTCGCCGGCGTCACCGACCGCTGGAACGAGGCGGCGTTCCGGGCAGAGATCGACCGGTCGTTCAACCGGTGGCCGGAAGATCGGCAGCTGGAGCTGGCGGCCGCCGAGCCGACGCTGGTGTCGATCCGGGCCGGCCTCCGAGCCCTCGCCGACGACGACCAGGACCGGCTGGCGGCGACGATCGCGGCCCAGGCCGAGTCGAACGGGTCGGTCGAGGTCCCGATTCAGGGCCTGCGCAACGCCGGCCGACTTACCGACCTGGTGGCTGCGGTGAAGGCCCGGCTGGCCGAGCGGCCTCGCCCGGCTGGGGTGACGTGAGCCCCACCGGTAAGATCCGGCAATGATCGACCAGTTGACCAACGAGACCGTCGAGCTCCTCCAGGCACTCATCCGCAACCAGTGCGTGAACGACGGGACGCCGGAGTCGGGGCACGAGGACCGGTCGGCTCGGCTGCTCCGGGACGAGCTGGAGAGCACCGGAGTCGATCTGCAGATGTACGAGCCGACACCCGGTCGGACCTCCCTGATCTCCCGGTGGGAGGGGACGGATCCAGACGCCCCGGCCCTGTGCCTGATGGGTCACACCGACGTGGTGCCGGTCTCGCCCGAAGGGTGGCGCCATGACCCGTTCGGGGGCGAGCTGATCGACGGCGAGGTCTGGGGTCGGGGGGCGGTCGACATGCTCAACCTGACCTCCTCGATGGCGGTCGTCTACAAGCATCTGGTCACCAGCGGCAAGCGCTACCCGGGCGACATCATCTACTTCGCCGTCGCTGACGAGGAGGCCGGGGGCCGACACGGGGCCGAGATCCTGGTCCGGGACGAGTGGGATGCGCTCCAGTGCGACTACGTGCTCACCGAATTCGGCGGGATCCCGCTCCACACCCCGGCCGGCACCAACATCCTGGTGACCACCGCCGAGAAGGGCATCGGCTGGCGGCGGCTGACCGTCAAGGGCCAGCCCGGCCACGGATCGATGCCATACGGGACCGACAATGCCCTCGTGAAGGCAGCCGAGGTCGTCCGCCGGCTGTCCGCCTATCGCCCGACCCCCCAGCTCGATGAGCTGTGGGCCCGGCGGGTCAAGGCCATGGGCCTGCCGGACGACCTGACCCGGCAGCTGCTCGACCCGGCCGCCATCGACGAGGTGATCGCCGAGCTGCCGGAGTTCATGGCCCGCAACGTGCACGCCTGCACCCACACCACGTTCAGTCCGAATGTGATCGAGGGTGGGGTCAAGACCAATGTGATCCCCGATTCGGTGACGATCGAGGTCGACATCCGGACCCTCCCCGGCGAGGAGGACGAGGACGTGGACAACCATGTCCGGGCCGCCCTCGGGGACCTGATCAACCACGTCGACGTCGAGATCATCCAGTCGGACCCATCGACCGGCTCGCCGACGGACAACCGACTGTGGGACACCGTCGTCGGCGCCATGCACTCGGCCTATCCCGAGGCCCAGATCGTCCCGACCCTGGTCACCGGCGGGACCGACTCCCGGTTCTTCCGGGGGCAGGGTGCGGTGGCCTATGGAGCCGGGCTGCTCAGCCCGAAGGTCGATGCCGGGGAGTTCTTCACCCGGTTCCACGGCCATGACGAGCGGATCGACGTCGACTCGCTGCGGCTGACCGTCCAGTTGTGGCTCGACGTGATCAACAACCTCTGGGACTGACGGCCGCCGCCGGCGGCGGCTGCTTCCGAGGTGCGCGCGGCCCCGGCCCGGCCAACCTACGCTGGACCGCGGATGGCTTCGGTGACGACGACCCCGGCCGGCGCGGCAGCGGTGGAGGCACTCGGACGTCGGCTCGGCGAGCTCCGGGGCGGCGATCCGCTTGCGCCCGCAACCGTGATCTGCCCCACACCGGCCATGGCGGTCGGGGTCCGGCGAGCCCTCGGCCGCCGCCCTGGTGGCATCGCCGGGGTCACCGTCACCACGGTCGAGAGATTCGCCGAGGAGCTGGCGGCCCCCAGCCTGGCCGGGTTCGGCCTCCGAGTGGCGGCCCGGGCCGAGCTGCTGGCCGCCATTCGGGCCGAGCTGGCCGAGCGACCCGGCCGGTTCGGTCGGGTCGCCGATCACCGGACGACCGAGGACCGACTGGTCGGGTTTCACCAGGAACTGGTCGGCCTGCCGTCCGAGGTACTGGATCGGTTGGCGGCCCAGGCAGACGGCCTGCCCGCCGATGCCCTCCGGGTGGTCCGGGCCGCGGTCGATCGAATGGCGACGGCCTGTACCGGGGATCGGGTCGTCGACCTCGCCCTCGACCGGCTCGATCGGACGGCACCCCATGCCCGGGGCCCGCTCCTGCTGTTCCTGCCCGAGCCGCTCCGGCCGTATGAGGGGCGACTGATCCAGGCCCTCGCCCGCCGATCGGACTGCGAGGTGCTGGTCGGTCTGACCGGGCTGGCCCCGGTCGACGAACGGCACTTCGGCCGGCTGGCCGGCTGGAGCATCCAGCTGACAGACACCGGGCCCCGGGAGGGGGCCATGGATCCCCGCCGGGCGACCGTGTTGGAGGTCACCGATCCGGAGGAAGAGGCCCGAGCCGCCGTTCGGGACCTGGCCGCCCACGCTGCGGTCGGGGTCCCGCTCCCGGACATGGCCATCCTGTACGCCGCGGCCGAGCCGTACGCCCAACTGCTTGCCGACCAACTCGCCGCCGCCGATCTCCCGTGGTGCGGCCCAGGCCATCGAGCCTTGCTGCATTCGCTTGCCGGTCGGACCCTTCGCCGGCTGGTCGGCCTTGCAACCAGGGGCCTGGAACGGGACGCCGTCATCACGCTGGTCAGCGCGGCCCCGATCGACGACGGCACCGGGGTCGAGGTCCCGGCCGCCTCGTGGGACCGGCTGTCCCGCCAGGCCGGCGTGATCGATGGCGAACACTGGGTACCCAGGCTGGCCGAGTTGGCCGGCGGCTCGGACGATGAGGCCAAGGGACAGACGCTGGCCCTTGCCCGATTCGTCGAGGAGCTGGCCCGCAATCTCCAGCCGCCGGACGAGCGGTCCTGGACCGCCTGGTCCCGCTGGGCCCGGTGGCTGCTCGACCGGTACCTCCTCGTCGACCTCGACGGATCGGCCGGCCCGTCCGGGGAGGCTGGCGGCGCGATGACCGGGGTGGCCGAGGCGGGGTGGCCGGTCCGGGAACGGGAGTCTCTGGCCCGGATCCATGACCATCTGGCCCGCCTGGCCGATCTGGACGAGGCCGGGAGCCCGCCGACGCTCGACACCTTCGAAGCATCGGTGGTCAGCGAGCTCGGCGGAACCGTCATCGGTGGGGCCCCGCTCGGTAGCGGGGTCTACGTCGGCCCGGTCGGCTCGCTGCCCGGCCTCGGGTTCGAGCGGATCACCGTCGTCGGGTTGGTGGAGGGGACGTTCCCCCGGACTCCGCGGGAGGACTCGTTGCTCCCCGATCAGCTCCGGGCTGCCGGCTCGGGGATGCTGATCGAGAAGTCTGCGGTCACAGACGTCGACGTTCGAGCGGTTGCGCTGGCGGCAGCATCCTCCCGCAGACCACCACTGCTGGTCACCTCACGGGGCGACCTGCGGTCGAACCGGTCACGGTCCTGGCCCCGAGTGCTCAACCCGCTGGTCCGCCATCGGGGCAGCCTCGACTCCCACCATCAGGGACTGGTCGACCACGGTCTCGCCGCCGGCCGGGAGGACTTCGGCCTGCGCTCGTTGATCGCCCACGTCGACGGCGACAACCCGGTCCAGACCCACGATCTGGCCGGCTACGACCCGGTGTTGGCCGCCAACCTGACCAGGATCGCAAACCGGAACCGGTCCGAGCTGACCGCCCACGTCGGTCGGGTCCCATCCGGCCGGTTCGATCCGACCGAACACCTGCTGTCACCGACCGCCCTGGAGACCTACGCCTCGTGCCCCCGGAAGTACCTGTTCCAGCGGGTACTCCGGCTCGGTGAGGACGAGCGTCCGGAACGGATCGACGAGATCACGGCCCGCGACCGTGGCACCCTGATGCACCGGGTGCTCGAGCGGTTCATCGCAGACGCCCTGGCCGACGATGATGTGCCGGAACCGGACACGCCCTGGTCGGCCGAACGCCGGGCTCACCTGTTCGAGCTGCTCGACCAGGAGGTGAAGCTGGCCGAGACCAGGGGCATCACCGGCGTTCGGCCGACCAGGGCGTGTCCGGTTCCGGCACATCATCGTCGGCCAGGGCGTCTGCGATGAACCGCTCGAGCACC
>JBCCFN010000330.1:0-5262 GCA_039029715.1 Actinomycetota bacterium
GGCCGAGCTGGGCCACCGGGCACGCCAAGCACGTCATCTACCAGGGATACGAGTCGCCGCTGGAGCAGGCCGGGGAGTTCGAGGGGACCATGATCGCCGAGGCGATGCGGACCGCCGACGGCTTGGAGGGCATCGCTGCGTTCGCCGAGAAGCGCAAGCCTGAGTTCACCGGGGAGTGACGTGGACCTCCACGAGGTGATGCGGACGACGTTCTCGTGCCGGGACTGGACCGACCAGCCGGTCGACGATGCGACCGTCCACCGGATCCTCGACGTCGCCCGGTTCGCCCCGAACGGCGGCAACCGGCAGGGCTGGCACGTGATCGTCGTCAAGGACCGGGCAACCCGAGCCGCGCTGGTCCCGCTGATCAAGCCGACCACAGCGGTCTACGTTGCCCAGACCCAGGCCGGCGAGGCCCCCTGGAACACGATCAACCAATCCTCGGTCGACGTCGAGGCGGCGGTCGCCGCCGACCCGCCGTTCCCCGGGCTCGACAAACTGGTCGACGTGCCGGTCCTGCTGGCGGTCACGGTCGACCTGTCGGTCGTCGCCAGCTTCGACAAGGACCTGGACCGTGTCGGCGTGATCTCCGGAGCATCGATCTACCCGTTCGTGTGGAACGTCCTGCTCGCTGCCCGCAACGAGGGCCTCGGCGGCGTGCTGACCACCTACCTGGCCGGCCAGGAGCCGGCGGCCCAGGAGGTACTCGGCGTCCCGTCCCACCACGCCATCGCCGCCCTGGTGCCACTCGGCCACCCGGTCAAACAGCTGACCAGGCTGCGACGGGGCCCGGTGGAGGAGTTCACGACGATCGATCGGTTCGACGGGCCGGCGTTCGGACCCCCGCCGGCTGGCTGATCGGCTCGCTCAGCCAGCGGCGGCTGCCGGATAGCGGTTGGCCCACGGCACCGCCTCCTCCAGTCGGCCGGCCATCGACAGCAACAGTTCCTCCCGGCCCATGCCGGCCACCAGCTGGACCCCGATCGGCAGCCCGTCGTCTGTCCACTGGAGGGGCAGCGAGATCCCCGGGTGCCCGGTCACGTTGAACGGCATCGTGAACGCCCCGATCTTGGCGTAGGTCCGACCGATCCGCCAGGGGGCGTCCCGGTCCGGCCACAGCTCATCGGTCCGCATGGGGACCGCACCGGACGTCGGCGTCAACAGCACGTCGTAGGGGGCGAGCCATCGCGCCACATCATGGACCCACCGCTGCTGACCCTCGACCAGGGCGGCCCGCTCCACCGCGGTCTGCTCCCGCCCTCGAACCGCAGCGGTCCAGTTGTACGGCTCGATCTCGGCGTCGGTCGCCGGCCGACCGAGCACCTCGCCAACCGCGGCGACCGACCGGGCGATGTCTGCGGTCCACAGCCGCCCGTTGACCGCCGATGCCTCGCCGAGCAGCACGTCTGCGGTGACCGGCTCCACATGATGGCCCATCGACTCCAGCAGCTGGCCGGTGGCTTCGGCGGCGGCAACGCAGGCCGGGTCGACCTCCCAGCGACCGCCGTCGGTCAACAGCCCGATCCGCAGCCCGGTCGGGGCGTTGCGACCGACGGCGTCGATGAACGGTCCGCTCGGCTCCGGTGCCCGGAACAGGTCGGCCTCGGTCGCTCCGGCCACCGAGTCGAGCAACCTGGCCGTGTCACGGACCGACTGGGTCACCACCAGCTCAGACACCGACCGCGAGGTCAGCTCCGGGTCCGGGACCCGCCCCCGGGTCGGCTTGAGCCCGACCAGGCCACACCAGGCGGCCGGCAAGCGGGTGGAGCCGCCGCCGTCGTTGGCGTGGGCGATCGGCACCATCCCGGACGCCACCGCGGCGCCGGCCCCGCCGCTCGACCCGGCCGGCGACCGGGTGGGATCCCACGGATTGGCCGTCGCTCCGAAGCCGAGCGGTTGAGTGGTCGGGCTCGACCCGAACTCCGGCAGGTTGGTCTTGCCGAGGGTGATCAGGCCGGCGGCCCGGAACCGAGCCCCGAGTTCGGTGTCGGTGTCCCGCCGGTGACCGACATCCCGCAGCGCCCGGTTGCCGCGCCAGTATGGCAGTCCGGCCTGGGTCGCCCCGATGTCCTTGAGCAGGAACGGGACGCCGGCAAACGGCGCCCCAACCGGCCCCTCGCCGCGGTCGAGCGCATCGGCGGCCGCCATCGCCGCCTCCGGATCGATCCAGATCACCGCATTCAGTTCCGGGTTCGTGGCCTCGATCCGGCGTAACGCGGCATCGACCGCCTCCCGGGCGCTGAGCGAACCGCTTGCGATCGCGGCCGCCAGCGCCGTGGCATCCCCGGCGTGCAGGTCATCGGTGTCAGCCATCGCCACCCCCAGGCGCCGGGCCGACCATCGGCCAGGCGGCCCCGTACTGTGGCACAGGGCGGTCGCCGGCCGCATCTCGGCCCGGGTCCAGGCCCCGGTCGGTGCCCAGGCCAGGGACCGGGGCGGTTGAACCTAGAGCAGGACCGGTCCGACGCAGCCGGTTTCGTCAGCGGTCTGCAAGGCCTGCCCGACCCGTTCCATCAACGACGACGCCGTGTCCTGGGGCAGCCGAACCGCCCCACCGAGTCGGATCCGGACCGTGATCTCGGACCCGTCGACCGGGTAGGGGAGCGTCAGGAACGAGAACAGGTGGTGGAGCTTGGAGTCCAAAGTGTTGGCGTCGGCGAGCGTCCGAAGCATCACCGCATGGGACACCTCATCGATCCGCCACAACCGATCGTAGGTCCGGAGGTTGCCTCGAAGCCTGGTCTCGACCAGCGAGGTGATTTCGACCTCGCTCTCGACGGTGACGATGAGCAGGCACATCGGCTCCGGCTTGGCCAAGACCGTCTCCAGTTGCTCGCCGACGCGGGAGGTCAGCAGCGTTGGTGTGGTCTCGGACATGCACTCGGATTCGGCACGATTCGGTCCCTACTTGAGCGGCTGGTTCGCATGGCCCAGATACCGAGCCTCGAGCAGGTCAGCCACCCGCATCCCCTCGTCCGGCCTGGCGGTCATCACCACCAGCCCGGGGTCCGGGGGTTCCCAGGACCGATCATCGATCCCGGACCTGGCGACGACGACCGTGGGCAGTCCGGCCGAGCGGAAGCCCTCGACCAGGACCAGATCGGCCTGGCCGAACAGCAGCGGCACGACCGTGTGCAGGTCCGGCACCTCAGCGCCCGCACCGAAGAAGGCCAGCTGGTCCCGTCCCATCAACAGGGTGCCGGCGGCGCCGGCTTCCCGCAGCCGCCAGGAGTCCTTGCCCTCGGTGTCCAGCTCGATCCGATGGGCGTCGTGCTTGACCGCACCGACCCGGTGACCCCGACCAGAGAGGAGGGCGATCACCGAGGTCAACAGCGTCGTCTTCCCGGTCCCCGACGGGGCGACGAACGACACCATCGGCGGACCGGCAGGGTCGGCGGGCGTTGGACCGTCGTGTGACACCGGCGTAGTTTTAGCGGGATCGTCCCCGACCCTCCAACCGGCGACCGCCCCCCGGCGGCGGCCGACCCCACGCTGCGGTGAGCGGCCTGACCGATCAGACGCTCGGCCATCGTCTGCTCCCGAAGCGACTCCACTACGGGTGGTGGATCACGATCGGGGTCGCCAGCCTGATGTTCGCCACGATCGGTGTCGGCTACTACGGGCTCGCCGTGTTCCTCCGTCCGCTCCAGGAGGAGAACGGGTGGTCGAACACGGTGGTGTCCGGAGCCACCGGGATGTACTTCACGGTGAGTGGCCTGACCGGATTCGTCATCGGCCCGCTGGTCGATCGCCACGGGCCCCGGCGGTTCCTGCTGGCCGGGGTGAGCCTGGTCGGTGTCTCGGCGATCGCCCTCGGCTCGGTGTCGACGATCGCCGGGTTGTACCTGGTCTATCTGGTGCAGGCCATCGCCTTCGGGTTGGCCGGGGCGGTCAGCGTGAACTCGATCATGGCCAGGTGGTTCGTGACCAGGCGAGCCGAGGCGATGAGCATCAGTGCGACCGGCGTTTCGACCGGTGGCATCGTGATCAGCCCGCTCGGCAGCTGGCTGATCGGGGTCGGCGGGGTGTCGCTTGCCGCTCCGGTGCTCGGGGTCACCGTCCTGGCCGTCGGCCTGCCGATCGTGCTGTGGGTGTTGGTCTGGGATCCGGATGAGGTCGGCCTGACCCCAGATTTCGGGGCCCCGAACAAACAGGCCCTGGCCCGCGGGACAGCGCTGTCCGATGCGGTTCAACGGCGGGTCTGGAGCCGCCGCGAGGCCGCAGGAACGGTGGCGTTCTGGGCCATCCTGGTCTCCTTCGTCCTGGTTCTGGCGGCCCAGACCGGGTTCCTGCTGCACCAGATCGCGTTCCTGGAGGACCGTCTCGGATCCCGCGACGCAGCGGCGCTGACCCTCAGCACCACCGCATTCGGCAGCATCGTGGCCCGCCTGGTGGTCGGCCGGTTCGCCGACGGCCTGGACAAGGTCACGGTCAGCGTGGTCCTGTTCCTGGTCCAGGGCTGCTCGGTGTTCGGGATCCTGATCTGGGACAACCAGGTTGCCACCTTCGTGTTCGTCCTGGTGATCGGGTTCACGATCGGCAACGTCTACATGATGCAGAGCCTGCTTGTGGCCGAGACGTTCGGGCTGGTCTCGCTCGGCACCGTGTCCGGCGTGATCGGCCTCGCGGTCCAGGTCGGCTCCGGGGCCGGACCGTTCCTGGTCGGCTGGATCGAGGAGCGAACCGGTGACTACACCACCCCGTTCGCGCTCTCGGCCTCGATCACGATCATCAGCGCCGGCATCATCCTGCTGGCCCGGGTTCCGGTCGACGCCGGACGACCGCCCGTGCCTCCACCGGCGGATGCGCGGACCTCGGTAGCGTAGACAGCCGATGGAACTCGGTCTGGCCGGCAAGCGAGCACTGATCACGGGAGGTTCCCGTGGCATCGGGCTGGCCTGTGCCCACGGGCTGGCGGCCGCCGGGGTCCACCTGGCGATCGCCGCTCGGGACATCGCCCCCCTCAAGGCGGTGACCAGGGAGCTACGGGACGGCTACGACATCGACGTGACCAGCCACTCCTGTGACCTGGCCCGCAGTGAGCACCAGACGGCCCTGGTCGATGTGGTCGGTCCGGTCGACATCCTGATCAACAACGCCGGCGCCATTCCGGCCGGAGACATCGAGGCCATCGACGAGAAGGAGTGGCGGGCGGCCTGGGATCTCAAGGTGTTCGGCTACATCAACCTGTGCCGGTTGGTCCTGCCCCAGATGGTCGACCGGGGCGACGGGGTCATCATCAACGTGATCGGCGCCGCCGCC
>JBCCFN010000331.1:0-5262 GCA_039029715.1 Actinomycetota bacterium
ATCAACGCCGACACGGTGGCTGGCGCGCTTGGCGGAGCTCTTGGGGCCGAAAAAGTGGTCTTCCTGACCGACGTCAGCGGCCTGCTTGCCGACGTCGAGGACCCGGCAAGCCTGATCGCCAGGGCCACCGTGGCCGACCTGGAGGCCGGGATCGAGTCCGGTCGAATCGCCGGTGGGATGGTGCCGAAGGTGCTGTCCTGTGTCGAGGCGGTCCGGGCCGGGGCGACCAGCGCCCACCTGCTCGACGGTCGGGTCGCCCACGTCCTCCTGCTCGAACTGTTCACCGACGCCGGCATCGGGACCATGATCACCGGAACCGATCCGCAGGCCGACCAGGCCGACGACCCGTCGAGTCCAAGCTCCAACTACCCACAGAAAGCGAGCACGTCGTGACCGAGCACGCCGCGGGGACCACCCACGCACCCCTGATGCCGACCTACAACCCGCCGGCGGTGACCTTCGTCCGTGGCGAGGGGCCGTATCTCTGGGACGCCGAAGGCAAGCGTCATCTCGACTTCCTGTCCGGCCTGGCGGTCACCAGCCTCGGGCATGCCCATCCGGCGGTTGCCGCAGCGGTCTCGGCCCAGGCCAACCGGCTGCTCCACGTGTCGAACCTCTACGGCACCGAGCACAACGGCCCGGTTGCCTCCCACCTCGATCGGCTGATCGGCGACGGCGAACCGGCCGGTGGTCAGGTGTTCTTCTGCAACTCCGGGGCCGAGGCCAACGAGGCGGCCATCAAGCTGGCCCGGCGGCACGGCGGCCCCGGTCGTCACGTGGTCGTCTGTGCCTACCAGAGCTTCCACGGGCGGACCCTGGCCACGCTGGCGGCCACCGGGCAACCGCAGAAGTGGGACGTCTTCCAGCCCTTGCCGGAGGGGTTCCGGCACGTGGTGTGGAACGACATCGACGAGCTGGAAGCCGCCGTCGACGACACGGTCGCTGCGGTGTTCCTGGAGCCGGTACAGGGCGAGGGCGGGGTGAATCCGGCGACCGTCGAGTACTTCACCGCCGTCGAGCGGCTCTGTCGGGACCGGGGCATCCTGTTCATGGGCGATGAGGTCCAGACCGGGATCGCCCGGACCGGCCGGTGGTTCGGGTTCCAGCACTTCGGGGTGTCGGCGGACGTGGTTGCCATGGCCAAGGCCCTCGGTAACGGCATGCCGATCGGGGCCTGCTGGGCCAAGGCGGACGTTGCCGCAGCCTTCACCCCCGGTGACCATGCGACGACCTATGGCGGGCAGCCGCTTGCGACCTCGGCGGCCAGAGCGGTCCTGGAGACGATGGAGGCCATCGATGCCCCGGCGTTGGCGGCCCGGGCCGGAGACCGGCTCCGCCAGGCGATGCTTGCCGTCGACGGGGTCGTCGATGTCCGCGGCCTCGGGCTGTTGCTTGCCGTCGAACTCGACGGCTTCGATGCTCGGGCGGTCGCCGCAGACTGCCTGGCCGAGGGACTGGTCGTGAACGGGGTCACCCCGACGGCAGTTCGGCTGGCACCGCCGCTCATCATCGAGGACGGCCACATCGCCGAGGCCGTCTCGCTGCTGACCAACGTGCTGGACCGGCATCGGGCCGCAGCGGGGGAGGGCTGAGGATGGGGAGCTTCCGCCACCTGCTCGAGATCGACGACCTGGCCGCAGACGAGCTTCGCTCCATCGTCGATCTGGCCAAGCGGCCGCCGGCCGAGCTGTCGCCGGTCCTGGAGCGCCAGGGCGTGGCCTGCTACTTCGAGAAGCCATCTGCCAGGACCCGCAACTCGACCGAGCTGGCCGTCGTCCAACTCGGCGGCCACCCGGTGTACATCACGGCGGCCGAGGTCGGGATCGGGACCCGGGAGTCCTCGGCAGACGTCACCAGGACCCTGGCCTGCTACCACCGGGCGATCTGCGCCCGGGTCTTCGACCACGGGCTCCTGGAAGACATGGCGGACCTGGACGTGATCCCGATCGTCAACCTGCTGTCCGACGGGGCCCATCCGCTGCAGGCGATCGCAGACGTCCTCACCGTCGAGCAGGAGCACGGCTCGATCGAGGGCCGGATCATCACCTACGTGGGCGACAGCAACAACGTGACCCGGTCGCTGGCCCTGGCCGCCGGCATGCTCGGGGCCGAGATCCGGGTCTCGTCGCCACCGGGGCACCGGTTCTCCGACCTGGACCGGGACCGGCTGGCGGCTGCCGGCGTGAGCCCGATCGACATCGACCGGCCGACCGAGGCGGTGGCCGGGGCCGATGTGGTCTACACCGACACCTGGGTGTCGATGGGCCAGGAGAGTGAGCGGGACGAGCGGCTCAAGGCGTTCGAGGGGTTCACGGTCGACGAGACGCTGATGGCGGTCGAACCCGGATCGGTGTTCCTCCACTGTCTGCCCGCCCATCGGAACGAGGAGGCGACCGACGCCGTCCTCGACGGCCCCCAGAGCCGGATCTGGGCCCAGGCCAACAATCGCCTCCATGCTGCCCGGGCGGTGCTCCACTGGATCACCGAGCACAACCCCGCTCCTCCGGTCCCCGGGCCGACCGGTCGCCGATGAGCACCGGCAAGACCCAACGGCAGCACCGCATCGTCCGGCTCCTGACCGAGGAGGCGGTGACCAGCCAGGGCATCCTGGTCGACCTGCTGGCCGCGGATGGCATCGCCGCCACCCAGGCCACCGTGTCCCGGGACCTGGAGGAGCTGGGGGCCATCAAGGTCCGGGTCCCCGGCGGGGCCACCGTCTATGCCATACCGGAACTGCCGACCGAGCAGGTCGCACCCCAGGACCACCTTCGTCGAGTGCTGGGGGAGTGGCTGGCCGAGGTCGCCAGGTCGGGAGACATCGTCCTGTTGCGGACCCCGCCCGGCGTGGCCCATGTCGTCGCCTCGGCCCTCGACCGGTCGGCCCTACCCGATCTGCTCGGGACGGTTGCCGGGGACGATACGGTGCTGGCCATCGCGGTCGAGGGCGACGGCGTCCCGTTGGCTGCGACCCTGTCGGAGCTCGCCGGCCTCCAGGCCCCCTGACCGGCCGTACGAAGACGAATCAGATCGAACCGAGAACCGAACCGAGACCAATGGAGCGTGCAACGTGAGCGGTGATGCGACGGACGTCCGGAAGGTGGTGCTGGCCTATTCCGGCGGGCTCGACACCTCCGTGATCCTTCGATGGCTGCAGGAGACCTACGGCTGCGAGGTGGTGACCTTCACCGCAGACCTCGGCCAGGGGGAGGAGCTGGAGCCGGCCCGGGCCAAGGCGCTGGCCATGGGCGTCCCCGAGGAGGCGATCTACATCGACGACCTCCGGGAGGAGTTCGTCCGTGACTTCGTCTACCCGATGTTCCGGGCCAACACGATCTACGAGGGTGAGTACCTCCTCGGGACCTCGATCGCCCGCCCCCTGATCGCCAAGCGGCTGGTCGAGATCGCGGCCGAGCAGGACGCAGATGCGGTCAGCCACGGGGCGACCGGCAAGGGCAACGACCAGGTCCGGTTCGAGCTCGGGGCCTACGCCCTCAACCCGGCGATCACCATCATCGCCCCATGGCGGGAGTGGGACCTGCTGAGCCGGGAGAAGCTCCTGGCCTATGCCGCAGAGCGGGACATCCCGATCGAGATGTCCCGAGGCTCGAAGTCGCCGTTCTCCATGGATGCCAACCTGCTCCACATCTCCTACGAGGGCGGCCCGCTCGAGAATCCGTGGACCGAGCCGCCGTCGGAGATGTGGCGGTGGTCGGTCAGTCCGGAGATGGCCCCGAACGACCCGACCTACCTGGAACTCGAGTACCGGGGTGGCGACATCGTGGCCATCGACGGCAAGGAGATGTCGCCGGCCGAGGTCCTGACCGAGCTGAACCGGGTCGGCGGGGCCAACGGGGTCGGCCGGCTCGACATCGTCGAGAATCGCTACGTCGGGATGAAGAGCCGGGGGGCCTACGAGACCCCTGGCGGGTCGATCATGCTGAAGGCCCACCGGGCGATCGAGTCGATCACCCTGGACCGGGAGGTGGCCCACCTCAAGGACGAGCTGATGCCCCGCTACGCCAAGCTGATCTACAACGGCTACTGGTGGAGCCCGGAGCGGGAGATGCTCCAGGTTGCCATCGACCACAGCCAGCAGCGGGTCAACGGCACGGTCCGGGTCAAGCTCTACAAGGGCAACATCGAGATCGCCGGTCGGCGGTCGGACGACTCGTTGTTCGATGAGACGATCGCCACCTTCGAGGACGACGGCGGTGCCTACGATCAGGCCGACGCCGAGGGCTTCATCAAGCTCAACGCCCTTCGGCTGAGGAACCTGGCGGCCAAGCGGTCATGACCGAGGAGCCGGACGGCAAGACCCTCTGGCACGGACGGTTCGAGGGCGGGCCGGACGAGGCGCTGCTGGCCTTCACCGCCAGCCTGCCGTTCGACGTCCGGCTGGCTCCCCAGGACGTGCAGGGGTCGGCGGCTCACGTCCGGGGCCTGGCCCGGGTCGGTCTGCTGGCCGAGGACGAGGCGTCCGCCATCCTCCATGCCCTGGAGCGGACCGGGGCCGAGCTGGCGGATGGCTCCTTCCGATTCGTGCCCTCCGACGAGGACATCCACACCGCCATCGAGCGCCGGGTCACTGAATTGGCCCCCGATGCCGGGGGCAAGCTCCATACCGGCCGGAGCCGCAATGACCAGGTCGCAACCGCCTTCCGGCTGTGGGTCCGCGACGCCCTGTCCGGTATCGCCGGCCAGGTCGTCGATCTGCAGCGGGTCCTCTTGGCCAAGGCCCGGGAAGCCGGCGATGCCTATCTCCCGGGATACACCCATCTGCAGCGGGCCCAACCGGTGCCGCTGGCCCATCATCTGGCGGCCCACGCCTGGGCCCTGTCCCGCGACGTCGACCGGCTGTGCGACGCCCTCGGCCGGACCGATGTCTCCCCGCTTGGCGCCGGCGCCCTGGCCGGGACGTCGCTCCCGTTGGAGCCGGCGGCGGTGGCCGAGGACCTCTCGTTCGGGGCGGTGTTCGAGAACTCGCTCGATGTGACCAGCGACCGGGACTTCGTGGCCGAGGCCCTGTTCGCCCTGTCGATGATCGGGATCCATCTCAGCCGTCTCGGCGAGGAATGGGTGCTCTGGTCTTCCCAGGAGTTCGGGTTCATCACCCTCGACGACGGGTTCGCCACCGGCAGCTCGATGATGCCCCAGAAGAAGAACCCGGACATCGCCGAGCTGACCAGGGGCAAGTCCGGCCGTCTCATCGGCAACCTGACCGGTCTGCTGGTCACGCTGAAGGGTTTGCCGCTGGCCTACAAC
>JBCCFN010000332.1:0-5249 GCA_039029715.1 Actinomycetota bacterium
GGGCATCCGATCGGGGCGTCTGGGTTGCGGATGTTGTTCGAGTGTTGGTTGCAGTTGCGGGAGCAGGCGCCGGAGGATCGTCAGATCGCGTCGGTGACCGAGGGTGGTAAGACCCTCGGTATGACCCACAACCTCGGCGGTGCGCCGGGGGAGTGCGTCAGCTTCGTCAGCATCGTCGGGTCCGAGCTGGGCTGATCGGCTCGCTCAGCCACACACCGGAGGCAGTGCCTCCGGCGTCGTTGCGCCCAGTTCGTCGATGGCGGCGATCAACTCGGTGCCGGCGATCGCCCAGCCGATCCGACGGTCCCGGGCGGTGGCGAAGATCATCCCGACCACCTCACCGTCATCGTTCACCACCGGCGCGCCGGAGTCACCCGGCCCGATCTCGGCGTCCAGCTTGATCGCCCGTCTGCGGCCCTCGCCGTCGAGGGTCGCATCGACCAACTCGAGGATCTCGGACGGCTGCCGGGTCGGGCCATCCTCGTCGGCGAACGAGGCAACGACGACCGGCCCGGAAGAGGCCGGGGCCACGATCGGCAGGACCGGTCCGGCGTCGCCGGCCAGCCGGAGGATGGCGACGTCCTTGGCCTCGTCGAGGTAGACGATGGTCGCCGACCGTTCGGTTCCGGTCGCATCGAAGGCCGTTATCGCCTCGGCGCTTGTCAGGGAGTGGGCCACCGTGGCCACCGTGTCCGGCCCGACCGCCACCGCGGTGGTCCACTGGTTCTCCGGGCTCGCGCACTGCTCGACCCGGACCCGGTGGAGCGAGTCGATGACGTCCGGCGTTCCTTCGGCGCAGGCTGCGGCCACCGACAGCGTGGTCACGATCACCCCGGCAAGCCGAAGGCCGGCGCGCCGTCGATGGCGAGGTTCGACCGTCCCGGACACGCTGACGAGGGTAGCGACCGACCGGACCCCGAAGATGTCGGCCCCGGGTTGCAAACGCCTGCGAAACCGACGAGCCTCACCCCATGTCCTACGACCCGGCCAAAACCGGAGAGGCCCCGATCGTCTGGGGTGGCGGCCCCGGCAACGATCCGTCGACGGCTGGGGAACCGACCAGGACACTGGGATTCACCCCGGCCGACATCGGATCCGCAGCCTGGGTCCCGGACGAGCCGGCCGACCTCTCGGCCGCCCTGCTCCAGGACGGCCGCCCATTCCATGGCGCCTATGTGCCCCTCGTGCTTCACGATCCGCTGCTGGCCGAACGCTCGGTGGACGCCGCGGAGTGGGCGGCCGATCTGATCCGGGGTGAGGGCGGGACGCTGCTGTGCATCACCCCGTTCGCCGAGAAGGGTTGGGTGGCAGACGCCCCGCTCAGTCCTCGGCAGTGGAACCACACCGCAGCCATGATCGAACGGTTGCACGAGCTGTGCGCCCGATTCCGGCTGACGGCCGTGGTCAGCGACCGGATCGGTGATGCACCGGTCCAGGACGACCATCAACCGGACCCGTCCAGGCCGATCCACTACGTCCTCGACGCCGGCAACTTCCTCCCAGACGGTTACGTTCCGGCCCGGCTGGTCAGCCCGGAGAAGGTCCTGGTCGACGACGGCGGGCCATTCGGCGATCGGCTACGGGGCCTGCTCAAAGGAAAGGGATAGCGCCATGACCACCACCCTCCGCTGGGGGATCCTGTCCACGGCCAAGATCGGGCGGGAGCACGTGGTTCCCGCCCTCCAGTCGCTCGCCAACTGTGAGGTCGTTGCGGTCGGGTCTCGGGACCGGGCCCGGGCGGAGGCGTTCGGAGCCGACCTCGGGATCGAACGGATCCACGGGTCCTACGAGGACCTGTTGGCCGACCCCGAGGTCGACGCTATCTACAACCCCCTGCCCAACCACCTCCATGCCCCGCTGACCCTCGAAGCGGCCAGAGCCGGCAAGCACGTGCTGTCCGAGAAGCCGTTCACGATGGACCTGGCCGAGGCCGAGCAGCTCCGGGACGACCTGGCGGCCCTGGACACCGGTGCGGTGGTGATGGAGGCGTTCATGTACCAGTTCCACCCCCAGTGGGAGGCGGTCCTGGCCATGGTCCGGGACGGCAGGATCGGGCGGGTGACCGCAGTCCAGACCTGGTTCAGCTACTACGGAGACGATCCGGCGAACATCCGCCACAACCCGGAGTGGGGCGGTGGGGCCCTGATGGACATCGGCTGCTACGCCATTCACTCCGCCCGGCGGATCTTCGGGGCAGAGCCGACCCGGGTCCGGGGCACCGTCGAGATCCACCCCACGTTCCGGGTCGATGTCACCGCTTCCGGGCTCCTCGACTTCCCGGACGGCCAGTGCACGTTCACGGTCGCCACCCAATCCGACCCGGATCAGCGGGTCCACATCGTTGGTGACCGGGGGCGGATCGAGGTCACCCGGCCGTTCAACGCCCAGGCCGACCGGCCGATGGTTGTCCGGGTCGGGGCCGGGTTCGGCGAGAGTTACGGCGAGCCGCTCGAGACCCTGACGTTCGGGCCGGCGGACCAGTACGCGGTGATGGCCGATCGGTTCACCACCGCCGTCCTGGCCGGTGAACCAGCCCCGGTGTCGGTCGAGGACGCAGTGGCCAACATGGCCGTGATCGACGAGATCTTCCGCACGGCCGAGCGATCGTGACCGAGGTCCGAGCCGAGATGACGGCATCGGTGTGGCAGGTCGCAGTGACGGCCGGGCAGACGGTGGCCGAAGGCGACGAGCTGATCGTCTTGGAGTCGATGAAGATGGAGATACCGGTCGAGGCGCCGGTCGCCGGCACGGTGGCCGAGGTCCTGGTCTCACCCGGTGACCAGGTGGTCGAGGGCCAGGTCCTGGTCCGGCTGAGCTGAGCGGGCCGCTCAGCCGGCGGGTGGATCGGCCGCAGCGCCGGCGCGGGCCGCCTCGATCCTGGCGGTGGTCAGCTTCGGCCCGGCGACGACCAGGAGCAGCAGCTGGCCGACCCCGGCGGCGATCCACGGTGAGCGAAGGGCGAGTGAGCGATCGGCGATGGCCTCGACCACCGAGATCATGAGCCCGGCCAGTAGCGCCCCGATCGGCATCATGCCCCAGGCGAAGAACCGGTAGACGCTGTTGACCCGACCGAGGAGATGGTCGGGGATGATCGTCTGGCGCAGGCTGACCGTGATCACGTTCCATACGACCGCAAGCAGCATGAACAGCCCGAACATCACCGCAACCACGATCCATGACGACGTGAAGCCGGTGATCAGGTTTGTGAGGCCGCCACCACCCAGAGCCAACCACAGCGACGGGCCGGGGCCGAGCCGCTTCGAGATCAGGGAGCCGGTCCAGCCGCCGACGATTCCGCCGATGGCTGAGCCGATCGACAGGAGGGCGAACTGGGCCGGGCTGGTCTGCAGCTCCTCCTGGGCGAACAGCACCAGGGTGGTGGTAGCCAGCGTCCCGAGCATGTTCATCAGCCCCAGGATGATGGCGAGCCCCCGGAGGAACGGGTGACGCCACAGCCACCCGAACCCCTCCTTGATGTCCGCCACCATGCTCGACCGATCGGCCCGTCCTGCCGCCGGTGCCGCTGGTGCCGACGCCCTGGTCGGCCGCCGGACGGTGATGGCGGCGATCAGGCCGGCCGAGACGGCGAAGGTGGCGGCATCGACGAAGAAGGGAAGCGAGAACACCCCGACCAGGAGGAACGCGCCGAGTGGCGGGCCGACGAACGAGTTGGCGATCATCTCGACGCTCCACAGCCGGCCGTTGGCCTTCTCCAGGTTCGGGCTGTCGACGATGTGGGGCAGGAAGCTCTGGTTGGCGTTGTCGTAGAGGACCTCACCGATGCCGAGGGCGACCGTGGCCACCAGGACCACCAGGTAGAGGGTGACGTCGGTCCCGGTGTCGCCGGCTGCGGTCAGGGAGTCGACCTCGTCCGGGCTCGGCAGGTCGCTCTGGCGGCCGAGGACGATGGCCGCAACCACCAGGGTGAAGGCGGCCCGGGCCAGGTTGGAGACCACCATGACCCGGCCACGGTCGAACCGGTCGCTCACCACACCGGCCGGGAGGCTGAACAAGAGCCACGGGAGCCGCTGGGCCACGAGGACCACCGAGATCAGCAGCGGGCTCCTGGTGACCGCCGAAGCCAGCCACGGGTAGGCGATCGTCCCGATCCCGTCTCCGAGATTCGAGATCCCGGAGGCGGTGACCAGCTTGAGGTAGTTGCCGCCGAGCCGGCCGGAACCACCCTCGGATTCGGTGTCGGTCGTGGTCCCTGGGTCCGTCACCGGATCAGACTATCCCCGCCGGGCGAGGTCGTTCCGTCGTTCGCCGCAGCCGCTCAGGCCGGCGAGAACGCCGTGCCGCCGTCGATCTTGAGCACCGCACCGGTGGTGTAGGTCGAGGCGGCGGAGGCGAAGTAGAGGGCGGCGCCGATCACCTCGTCCGGCTCGCCACCCCGACCGAGCGGGATGTCGTTGGCTGCCCGTTCCTCGAACGCCTCCAGGTCCCATGCCTTGGCGATGTCTGTCAGGAATGGGCCGGGCATGATCGTGTTCACCCGGACCGATGGTGCGAGTGCCCTGGCGAACGAGATCGTCAGGTTGTTGATGCCGGCCTTGGCCGCGCCGTAGACCGCCTCGTCCGGAGTCGGCCGGACCGCAGCGATCGACGAGACGTTGATGATCGAACCGCCCCCGTCTGCCATCATCCGCTCGCCGAATCGGGCCGACAGCCGGAACGGGCCCTTCAGGTTGACGTCCATCACCTTGTCGTACAGCGCCTCGGTGACCGCCCCGAGTGAGTCGTACAGCGGGGACATCCCGGCGTTGTTGACCAGCACGTCGCAGCGCCCGAACTCCTGGTAGACCCGATCGAACAGGTCGTCGCACTGGTCCCAGTAGCCGACGTGGCAGGCGACGCCGACGGCCCGCCTGCCGGTCGACTCCTCGATCGCCTGGGCCAACATCTCGCAGGCCGGGAGTTTGCGGCTGGTGATGACCACGTCGGCGCCCCTGGCGGCGAACGCCTCGACCATGGCCCGACCGAGCCCTCGGCTCCCGCCGGTCACCACCACGACCTTGTCGGTCATGTCGAACGCATCGGTCACGGGTCACTCCTCGGGTCGGGGTCGGTCGGCTGCCATCTTCCCCGCCGGCCGGCGCGCCGTCCAACCGGCCATCCGGGGGTGGACCCGGGGCTCAGCGCCCGGTGCGGGAGAAGTGTTGATAGTCGACGAGTGACCGCCACCGGCCGCCCCATTCCCAGCCGATCGCGTCGAATGCGGCGACCACCACATCGCCCTCGACCACCAC
>JBCCFN010000333.1:0-5225 GCA_039029715.1 Actinomycetota bacterium
CACCGGGTCGACCTCGTCCTGCGCCGGGCCACCGGGACGATCGGGTCCCGGGTCAACACCGATGACGGGGCCGGTCCGACCCGATCGGGCCCGGCGACGCCACCTCGGCCCTGGAGGGCGAGCACGAGCGGGACGGTGACCAGCACGGCCATCGCCGCGGCCGGGACGACGCCGCTCACGAGGTCGGGAGGCATTCGGCCAGCCGCCACCGCCGCACCGCCGATGACGATCGTCTCCGCGACGACCACCACGGCGACGACCTGGACCGCAACCGCCTCGACCCGGGACCGCAGGGCGCCGACCGGGATCAGCGTGGCCACCGGTGCCAGCACGGCGTAGGCCAGGCCGTGCAGCCCGAACAGCCGACCGTGGAAGGCGTCGACCGCCAGGCCGATGACGAATCCGGTCATCAGCGCACCGCCAGGCCGGACCAGCGCCAGCACGACGACCAGCATCAGGGGGAGGTCGAGATGACGAAGCGGGGAACCTCCGGCGGAGTCGATCAGGTGGGCCTGGACCGCGGCAACGGTGAAACCGACGACGACGAGCCGGGCCAAGGCCGCCGGGCTCATGGACCGACCGCCGATGTCAGTAGGACCGTCACGTAGCCGAGCCGGTCGAGGTCGGCGAGGGGCCGGAGCTGCAGCACCGGTGTCCGGGTCGGTCCGGCCGGAATCGGCGCCCCGTCCTCGTCGGTCGCGGCGATCCCGCCGTCGACCCGGGTCCTCGAGCCAGGATCGGCCTGGAGGGTGCCGACCGGGATCCCGGCCGGGTAGAGCGACCGATCCACGCCACTGGTGAGCAACCGGGCCCCGTCGGTCACGTCACCTGCGCCGATCGCGGCCGACAGCTCCGGAGTCGCCGTGACCTCGAGCACCCCGATGCCGGCACCACGGGCAACGCCGAGGCCGCCGGTACTGCGAATACCTATCGCCGCCTCGACATCGGTGATCAGCCGGATGACCGACCGCCGGTCGGTGACGAGCTCGACCGCACCGACCAGCCCGAGGCCGGTGACGACCGGCATCCCCTCGCCGATGCCGTGGTCTGCGCCCTTGTCGATCTCGATCGTCCGCTCGATGGGGGTCCGGCGGTCGGCGACCACCCGGGCGGTCACCCGCTCCACGTCGCCGAGAAAGTCGATCTCGGTGGCGGCAAGGACCGAGGCCAACTCGGCCGCGGTGTCCGGCTGGGCCGCCAGGCGACCGGCGAGCTCGGCGTTGCGGTGGCGAAGCTGCCGGTTCTCCTCGAGCACATCGTCGTAGTGCACGGCCCCGTGCCACGCTCCGACCACCGGCGACGCAACCACCGCCAGGGCCAGACCGACCGGCTCCCCAACCGTGACCACGGTTCGCCGCAGGCTCCGAATCGGGCCGAACCCGGCCGCGTCGAGGGCCAGGAGGGCGATGGCGGTGGCAACGACCAACGGGAGCAGCCGTCTTGGCCTGCCGGCGGGGAGCATTCGGGGGCGCAGGCGGCTCAGCCGACCCGGGCCCCGCCGGCCAGCTGATGGCGGTGGGCCTCGAGGTACATCCCGGACCCGACGACAACGGTCTGGAGCGGGTCGTCCGCCACCCGGATCGGCATACCGGTCTCCAGCTCCAGGCGCTGCCGCAGCCCGTTGAGCAGCGCCCCACCACCGGCGAGCATGATCCCGTGCTCCATGATGTCTGCCGCCAACTCGGCCGGTGCACCGTCGAGGGTGTACTTGATGGCGTCGATGATGGCCGAGACCGGTTCGCTCAGGGCCTCCCGCACCTCCTCGGTGCTGGTGATGATCGTCTTCGGCAGTCCGGTGACCAGGTCGCGGCCCCGGATCTCGGCTTCGAACTCCTCGACCAGGTCGTGGGCCGAACCCATCTTGATCTTGATCGTCTCCGCTGTCCGCTCGCCAAGGGCGAGGCTGTACTCCTTCTTGGCGTAGTCGATGATGGCGTTGTCGAGCTCGTCGCCCCCGATCCGCAACGATCGGGCGACCACGATCCCCCCGAGCGAGATGATGGCCACCTCGGTCGTGCCACCGCCGATGTCGACGATCATCGAGCCGACCGCGTCATTGATCGGCAGGCCGGCCCCCAGGGCAGCCGCCATCGGCTCCTCGATCACCACCGCCTCCCTGGCCCCGGCGAACTCGGCGGCGTCCCGGACGGCGCGCTGCTCGACCCCGGTGATGCCGGACGGGACGCAGATCACCATCCGGGGCTTCGGCCCCCACCGGCCGGACGACACCTTGTGGATGAAGTACCGGAGCATCTCCTCGCACACGTCGAAGTCGGCGATGACGCCGTCCTTCAGCGGGCGGATGGCCTGGATGTGGTTCGGTGTGCGGCCGATCATCCGCTTGGCCTCGACCCCGACCGCCAGCGGGCGCCTGGTGTTGAGGTTGATGGCGACGACGGACGGCTCGTCGAGGACGATGCCGTAGCCCCGGACATAGATCAGGGTGTTCGCGGTCCCGAGGTCGACGGCCATGTCACGGCCCCCGACGGCCCCGAACATGGTCGACAGACTGGCCATTGCTCCACCCCGTTACAGGTCTCGCCAACGAAACGTCCGCCTGGACGGATCGTATGCAACCGGGATGGGCGCTACAAGGACCCTCGACAAGTCTCACACGCAGCCACAACGGTGGCTCCGCAGCGACGACCGGTCAGGCCAGACCGGGGAAGAAGATGCCGATCTCTCTGGCCGCAGACTCGTTCGAGTCCGAGCCGTGCACCAGGTTCTCGGTCATGATCGTCCCGAAGTCACCCCGGATCGACCCCGGCGGCGCTTCGGCCGGGTTGGTCGGGCCCATCATGGTCCGGACGATGGCGTAGGTGTCGTCCGGCCCCTCCAGGACCGCGAGGAAGGCCGGGCTGCGGCTCATGAAGGCCACGAGGTCGGCGTAGAACGGCTTGCCGACGTGCTCCTCGTAGTGGCGGGACAGGATCTCCTCGTCCAGCTGCCGGAGCTCCCCGGCGACCAGCTTCAGACCCTTGCGCTCGAACCGATCGAGGATCTGACCGACATAGCCCCGCTCGACGGCGTCTGGCTTGCAGATGATGAAAGTACGACTCACGGCTGCGAGGGTAGCGGGGCCGTCGAACCGAGCGGACCGCCGCCTCAAGGAATCGGGCACTCGAGCCGATACCGCAGACGATGTACTCGGCAACCACCGACGATCGGTCTCCGGATCGCAGCGAACGCGGCGCAACCTTCGCCGAGTACGCGCTGCTGGTGGTACTCCTGGTCGGGGCCACGCTGGCCGCGGTCGAGAGCTTCACCGAGACCTCCGGTAGCTATCTGAGCAGTACCGGGGAAGACATCGGCGAGCCCCGGGAGCGGATCACAGACATCGACCCGGACCTCCCGGACCCGCCGGCCTGGCTCCCCTGATCCCGGCGCCGGTGGACGGCGGCTCGTAGCCCTCTGGGCCGGACGGGTCATCCTGCTCAAGTGAACGGCCTCGGAGGTCGACATCTCCACGGTGAGACGCAGGTTGGACAACCGTCGCTCGGAACGCGGCGCCGCGCTGGTCGAGGCGGCGCTGGTCACGCCCGTGTTCCTGCTCGTCGTGTTCTCGATCCTGGAGATGGGGTTGCTGTTCCGCGACAGCCTGACCACCGACAACGCCAGTCGGGAGGGCGCCAGGGCCGCCAGTACCCGGGGCGCCCAGTTGGACGCGGACTACTTCGTGCTGCGGACCGTCGAGCACGGCATGGAGGCGATGGGTCTGGAGCGGCTGCAGTACGTGGTCGTGTTCCGGGCGACCTCGCCGGACGACACCCTGCCTGCGGGTTGCGAGGTGTCGTCCCAGGCCGGTCTGTGCAACCGCTACACCGCCGCAGACTTCTTCGCCGAGCTGGACGACGCCGCAGGCAACGACACCGGCAACTTCCGGTGCGGGACCCTGGATTCGGCCTGGTGCCCGTCGACGAGGGAGACCAGCTTGAGCGCCGGGACGGACTTCGTCGGGATCCACGTCCAGACCCGTCACGACTTCATCACCGGGTTCTTCTCCGGCGGCACCGACCTCGGCGAGACCACGATCATACGTCTGGAGCCCGATGAGGACTGAGCGCAACCGGACGACCGACCGTCCCGAGCCCTCGGTCCCGACCGGGGTGAGACGGTGGCGACGCAACCCACGTCGGGAGCGGGGTGCGGCGATGGTCGAGTTCGCCCTGGTCGCCACCCTCCTCCTGACCCTGGCCTTCGGCACCTTCGAGATGGGGATGGCCTGGAGCGACAGCCAGCTGGTGACCCAGGCGGCACGGACCGGCGCCCGCTCGGCCACCCAGCTCGGCCGCAACCCGGCTGCGGACTCCTTCACCGTCGAGTCGATCGAAGCCGCCCTCGGCGACCTCCGGGCCGGCGTGACCAGGATCGTCATCTACGAGGCGAACGCCGCGGACGGGTCGATGCCGGCCGGCTGCGAGACGGCGACCCCACCGGGGATCGTCGGCAGCTGCAGCGTCTACGACAGCACCGATTTCGGCACCTACGGGGCCTGGGTCGACGGGTCGTGGACCCCAACCGACCGGCTGAACGGCTTCGAGGACGCCGACTACGTCGGGGTGACGATCGAGGTCGATCGGCCGTACGTCACCGGCCTGTTCGGCGGCTCGGTGTTCAACATGCGGGACACCGCCGTGATGCGAATCGAGCCAAATGCGGACTGAGCGAACCGACCGAGCGACCACGGAACCCACCGTCGATCCGCCGCCCCGTGGCGAGCGGACCGATGAGCGCGGCATCGCCATGGTCCAGACCGCGCTGCTGATCGTCCCGTTGATCGTCCTGGCCGCCTTCGCCACAGACATCGGTTCGTGGTACGTCGAGGGGCAGAAGGTCCAGCGGGCCGTCGATGCCGCCGCCCTGGCCGGCGTGGCCTTCCTGCCGGATGCCGACGAGGCGGAAGCGGCGGCGAGGGAGACCGCGGCCCGCAACGGCTTCGTCGATGCAACGCCAGGCGACAACTCCGATTTCGACACCGGCCCGCTCCCCCAGGTCCGGGTAACCGTCTACGGGACCGAACGGCTGGAGGTCGAGATCAAGACCGAGGCGACGGCCTACCTCGGCCAGATCGTGGTCGACTCGATCGACATCCATCGCCGGGGGCTGGCCGAGTTCATCCAGGACGTCCACCTGGGCAACCCGACATCCGGTCTCGGGACCGGGGACATCGCAGAGGCCGCCCTCGGCCTGCCGAGTGACCGGGTCTGGCTGTCGGTGAACGCCTA
>JBCCFN010000334.1:0-5168 GCA_039029715.1 Actinomycetota bacterium
CGGCAACGATGACGACGGCGTCCGGCTCGGTCGCGGCCAGTTGCTCACCCATCCGATGGAACGCCGCATAGAAGCGGTCGCGGATCTCGGGGTCGGCCTGATCGGCCCGACCGGTGATGCCGGGGGCGTGGCTGGCGACGCCGGCGAAGACGAGTGGCATGGTTACGCTCCGTTGGTTCCGTCGGTCGGGGCTTGGTCCGGTCGGTCTCCGGCCGACTGTCCGAGCGATGCTGCGTGGGCCTCGACCCCTTCGTAGCCGGTCATGGCGTACACGCCCTCCCGGACCGGACCGTGGGCGTCGATGCCATCCCGCATCTGCTGCAGATAGTCGGCCCACGGGATCTGGTGCAGGGCGGCGAAGTGCATGAGGATCTGGCCGTTGACCCCGAGGTGGAACAGCAGGCCGATGTCCGGTTCGGTGAGTGCCTTCCGCTCCTCATCCGTCAGCTGGTAGGGGGTCAGTACAGCGGCTCGGTCCTCGCCGTATCGGGCCTGGAGTTCGTCGCTCCGGTTCAGCTCGTAGAGGAACTTCTGGACGTAGTACAGGCTCATCGGAGGCTCCTGCGGTCGTCGGTGATCGAACCCCAGCGGCGCCAACTCAGGCTAGCCACCAGCCAGGCGCCGGCCCAGCGGTCGATCGTCATCGGAAGGCGATCTCGAAGGTGCCGAGATCGTGGTAATCGGCCCGGAAGACGTCGCCGGGGCGGACGTCGACCGGGCGGGTGAACGAGCCGGCCAGGATCGTCTGGCCGGCCTCCAGCCGGAGGCCCTGCTGCGCGTATCGTCTGGCGAGCCAGACGATGCCGTTTGCCGGATGGTCGAGCACACCGGCTGCGACTCCGGTCTCCTCGACGACGCCGTTCCGGTACAGCAACGCCGGAGCCCACCGCAGGTCGATGGCCGTCGGGGCGACCGCTCGACCGCCGGTGATGATCCCGGCATTGGCGGCGTTGTCGGCAACGGTGTCGACGACGGTCCGGGCCCGGCCGGTCGCCGGGTCCCGGCGGTGGGAGCGGGCGGCGATCAGCTCCAGGGCCGGGACGACGTGGTCGGTTGCGGCCAGGACATCGTCGACGGTCAGGTCCGGCCGATCCAGATCCTGGCCGAGGACGAACGCCAGCTCGACCTCCAGCTTCGGGTCGCAGAATGTCGAGGCTGCCAGCTCGGTTCCGGGCTCGAACACCATGGCGTCCGTCAGGAATCCGGAGTCCGGGGTCTCGATCTGCATTGCCGCCTGCATCGCCCGGGAGGTCAGGCCGATCTTGTGGCCGATCACCCGCTCCCCGCGAGCCAGACGAAGCGAACGCCATGCGGCCTGGATCCGGTAGGCGTCGTCGAGCGTGAGGTCCGGGTGGCGGCCGGTGGTCTGCGACATCTGGGTCGCCGTCCGTTCGGCCTCGTCGAGCCGAGCGGCCTCTGTGGCCGCCGCATCCGAGTCGAAGCCCTGGTCGGCCCCGGCGTCGGTTTGGCGGTCGTCGCCGATGGGTGGCGAGCCTTCGGTGGTCTCGCTCATGGTGCCATCCGGTCTTCACCCTGCTCGGGGCTGTCGTCCTCGGGACCGCCGATCGCCTCCAGGTGGGCCAAGAGCTCCATCAGCGCCGCCAGGCGGTCGGTCCCGAAGCGCCGCTCGATCTCGTCGTAGTAGGCCTCGCTCGACGGGGCGACGGTGGCCACCAGGTCCCGCCCGGCCGGGGTCAGGCTGATCAGTGCCCGTCGTTGGTCGTGGGCTGCGACCTCCCGGTCGATCAACCCTCGGCCCCCGAGGTTTGCCAGGATCCGGGTCAGGCTAGGACCGAGCAGGAACGTGGCGTCGATGACCTGTCCGATTTCCATCGGCTCGTCGGTGGTGACGAGCGCTCGGAGGACCCGCCACTGCTGTTCGGTGAGATCGTGGTCGGCCAACATCGGCCGGAAATGGCGCATCGCGGTCTCCCTGGCCCGCAGCAGGGCCATCGGAAGCGACGCCTCGAACGGGCGAAGCCGGAACGCACCCCCGGGACGGCCCCCGGCGTGGTCGAGGGGCCGGACCGTCCCGGTCATGGCCGATCCGAACGATGTCTCGACATGGTCGGCAGGAAATTGCTACACGTGTTAAATAGAATGATTGCATCGTAGCCACCACACCGGCGTCTGCCAAGGAGTAACCGAGATGGCCGCAACAACCGACCTCGACACCAACCTGACGGATGCCGCCGCCCATCTCCGGCGGTTTCGGGAGCAGCCGACCCTCCATCTGATCGGCGGGCAGCCGGTGGCCAGTGCCGACGGGGCCACGTTCGACAACCACTCGCCGGTCGACGGCATGCTGCTCGGGGCCGTGGCGGCCGGCGGCGCCGCCGATGTCGACCGGGCGGCGGAGGCCGCAGCTGCTGCGGCCGGGGCGTGGGCCGACACCCCGGGCACCGAGCGGCGGGCGGTGCTCAACCGGGTCGCAGACCTGATCGAGGACCGGGCCCGCCAGATCGCTCTTGTCGAGTCGGTCGATACCGGTCAGGCCATCCGGTTCATGAGCAGCGCGGCGGTCCGTGGTGCAGCGAACTTCCGGTTCTTCGCCGACCGGGCCCCAGGCGCCGCCGATGGCCAGGCCCTACCGACCCCCACCCACTTGAACTACACGTCGCGCCGGGCCATCGGCCCGGTCGGGGTGATCACCCCGTGGAACACGCCGTTCATGCTCAGCACCTGGAAGATCGCCCCGGCGCTGGCCGCCGGCTGCACCGTGGTCCACAAACCGGCGGAGTGGAGCCCGTTCACCGCCATGCTCCTTGCCGAGATCGCGGCGGAGGCCGGGCTGCCGGCCGGCGTGCTCAACGTGGTGCACGGGATGGGGGAGGATGCCGGTCGGGCCGTGACCGAGCACCCGGCGATCAAGGCGATCGCCTTCGTCGGCGAATCCGCAACCGGCTCACTGATCCAGGCCCAGGGGGCCCAGACACTGAAGCGGGTCCACTTCGAGCTCGGTGGCAAGAACCCGGTCATCGTGTTCGACGACGCAGACCTCGATCGGGCCCTCGACGCCTCGATGTTCATGATCTACAGCCTCAACGGCGAGCGTTGCACGTCGTCGAGCCGGCTCCTGGTCCAGCGGTCGATCCATGAGGAGTTCGTCGAGCGGCTCGCCGATCGGTTGACTCGCATTCCGGTCGGGCATCCGTTGGATCCGGACACGGTCATCGGCCCCCTGATCCACCCCCGGCACTGCGAGAAGGTCCGGAGCTACATCGCCAAGGCCACCGACGCCGGGGCGACCGTCCACTACGGGACCGCCGCCCAGGACGACGGCAGTTCGAACTACGTCCGGCCGATGCTGTTCTCGGGCGCCGATGCTTCGATGGCGATCGCCAGGGAGGAGATCTTCGGCCCGGTCCTGACCGCCATCCCGTTCGACGACGAGGACGAGGCGATCGCGGTGGCGAATGACGTGGAGTACGGCCTGGCTGGATATCTCTGGACCGCGGACGTGACCCGGGCCCATCGGGTGGCGGATCGGCTCGACGTCGGGATGGTCTGGGTCAACTCCCAGAACGTCCGCCACCTGCCGACCCCGTTTGGCGGGACCAAGCGGAGCGGGATCGGCCGGGATGGCGGCGACTGGAGCTTCGACTTCTACATGGAGACGAAGAACGTGGCGATCGCCCTCGGCGACCACCCGATTCCGAAGCTCTATCGCTGAGCCGCCGCCGTCATGGCGCGCGGCCGGACCGTCACTGGCCGTCCGGGGGCTGCCACAGCTCGATGCGGCGTCCGTCGCAGTCGATGAACCAGCCGAAACGGCCGTACTCCCCGTCTTCGAGTTGATCGTCGACGGTGACCCCGGCGGCCCGGAGCGCGCCGAGCATGCCGTCGAGATCATCGACCCGGAGGTTGATCATGAACGCCTGATCGGCGGCGCCGAAGTAGTCGGTGTCAGCGGGGAACGGGCCCCACACCGACGTCTCCCCACCGGTCGCCCGGAAGGTCACAGACGGGTGCCCGACTTCGGGTTCGAGGCCGAGATGTTGCCGGTACCACGCCGAGGTGGCGTCGGGGTCCTCACAGCGGAAGAAGACGCCGCCGAATCCGGTCACGCGAGCCATCAGCGGAGCCTAGTGCCCTGACCACCAACCGTTGCGGTGGTTGCCCGAGCGAACGTTCTGGTCAGGGCAGAGGCCGCGCCACACATCATCGGCCGGCCGGTCAGGCCGCACCGGGGTGTTTGGCCAGGGCGACCAGCCGATCGACCGCAGTCGGCCCACCGATCAGGGGCCCGTAGCGGTGGAGGAGTGCCGCCTCCAGCTTCTCGATTGCCGCAGCCGGCCAGCCGACGGCGGTCCCCTGGATGCCCCTGGCCAGGGCGTCGAACACGGCCGCCGCTTCGTTCAGGGCGACGACGCCGTCGGCCACGGTCGGCACCGCCCGTCCGAGGTGATCCGATGCCGGCACCGGCCCATGCACCGTGGTCACCGGGGTTGGGTCAGAGTCCGGAGCCGGCTGATCCGGTAGGGGCGGCGCCAGGGCCAGGACCACCCGGCCGTCTGCTGCCGGCGCTGCTGTCGACGGGACCATGCCGGCCCGCCCGCCAGAGGGGTGGGCGGACGTGATGTCGACGCCGTCGATGCCAGCGCCGTCGCTGCCAGCGCCGTCGATGCGCAGGCTGTCGATGCCAGCGCCGTCGATTTGCGGGCCGTCGATGCGAGGATCGTCGGTGTCGGGGCCGTCGCTGCTCGGACGGTCGGTGTCGGCGCAGTTGGAAGTGTCCTCGGACCCGGACGCGGGTTCCGTATCCCGGAACAGCTGGAGGGGGGCGTCTGCCATATCTCCATCTTGCGGATGGCCTGTGACATTCTTCCTGGCTGATCCGGTCGGTTGACGCAGCTGGAGACCTCCCGGTTCGGCGGCCTAGGATCGCTCAAGCTCGGGCCTGGATCCGGGCCATCTCGAACCAGCGCCCCCGTGGCAGAACCCCCAGGAGAACGACAGCACCATGAGCGACGAACCGGCAGTCCTGACCGAGAAGCGGGACCGGGTCCTGCTGATCACCCTCAACCGGCCGGACGCCATGAACGCCATCAACGGTGCACTGTCCGCCGGACTGGTCGCCGCCACCGAGGAGCTGGACGGAGATCCGGGACTGACCGCCGGAGTATTGACCGGGGCCGGCCGAGGGTTCTGCTCCGGTATGGATCTGA
>JBCCFN010000335.1:0-5165 GCA_039029715.1 Actinomycetota bacterium
CGGGGAGGACGGCGCCCTCGGCCGCCACGGCGGCGTCGATGGCGGTTCCTCCGGTGACCGACCGGGACTCCCGGGCCGTGCCGACGATGTGGGTCCGGTGGTCGCCGGCAGCGATGCCGATCTTGGCCGCCAACGGGAACGTCCGGCCGTCTGCCTCGACCGCCGGCATGCCGGCAACGGTCCGGAGCGTGCCGCTGGCCCAGCCGTGCACGTCGGTCAGCCGGCCTGGTGGGAACACCACGGTCAGCGCGTCACCGGCGAAGCCGACGACGTCGCCGTCGATGGCCAGTGCCCGGTCGATGACCGGCGTGAAGAACCGGTTGAGGAGGACGACCAGCTCCTCGGTACCGGTTGAGCCGCTCCGGCCGAGGGCCTCGCTGATCGTGGTGAACCGGGCCAGATCGACGAAGCAGGCGATTCCGGTCACCGCCGGGCCGGTCAGCGGGGGGCCGGTCCAGTCCTCGGCCTCTACCAGCGCCAGCGCGGTCTGGGGGAGCTGCGTCCGGATGTCTGTCATCGGGCCGTCGGGGTTCGCCAGGGGGTCGATCGGTGGACGATCGACTCACGTTACCCTATTGTCCGAATCGACCGACCGAGCGGCGCGGTCAAGGCGGACCGGCCCGATCGGCCGTCCGGCGGGTTCATGACGACCATGGTCCTGGGGGCCGTGGTCGGCCTGGAGGAGGAGCGAACGATGAAGCGTGTACTTGGCGCCCTGGGGGGCATGGTGATGGTGATCGGGATCCTGGCGGTCCCGGCCGATGCGTTCCGGGTCACCGGACGTTCCAACTTCGCCGCCCTGTTCCGCGACGTCACCGTCTGCACCGACGGCATGGAGTTCAACATCGGGACCTGGGACGACGGCGAGGAGCGGGAGCCTGGCTACACGCCGTCCGCCCCGCTCCAGGAGCCGCTGTTCATCACGGCCGACCCCTCCCAGCAGCCCCAGAGCCCGGCCAACAATTTCCCGGCCGACCCGCCGGCGGTCCTGGCCGGGTTCTACCAGACCGATCCGATCGCCAATGACGATCCGTTCTGGGACGATTCGAACATCTTCGATCCGACGTCCCTGGCGCTCTGGGTCAGCACCTACACCGAGTTCTGGACCGAGCCGCTGGCTGCCGGGACCGAGCTTGCGGTCTACCTCTCCGATCCGACCGATGAGCCCCTCCCGGCCGAGATCATCATCGTCGTCGACTGCCTCCTCGATCCCTGTGCTGCGCCGGGTGCCATTCTCGGGACCGAGCAGGCCGACCGGCTCCGGGGGACGCCCGGGGACGACATCCTCTGCGGCTTCGGCGGCAACGACACCATCATCGGTGGTGGCGGCAACGACACCATCATCGCCGGTGACGGCAATGACATGGTCGACGCCGGCGCCGGTGACGACTACGTCGAGGGTGGGAACGGCAACGACGAGCTGCTCGGCCGGTTCGGCGACGACGAGTTGTTCGGTGGTAACGGGTCCGACCTGCTCGACGGCAACTGGGGCGACGACTACCTCGATGGTGGCGCCGGTGGCGACACCCTGCTCGGCGGCCGGGGCAACGACATCCTGATCGGTGGCCTCGGCGTCGACATCCTCCGGCCTGGTGGCGGGGGCGGCGTCGACATCAAGATCCAGTAACGGCACGAGTCGCTCGGCACCCGCCCGGCGGGTGAGGTCGCCCACCGGCCCCGGGGATCGTCCCGGTCGCGTCTCCCGGGCTGGGTGCATGCCACCGACATGACCGCAGATGGTCCGATCGGGTCCTACCATGAGGTCGTGGCGGGAGTGGATGGTGATGATCGAACGACGGCGTCTGAGCGTTTCACGCTGCTCCAGACCCCGGAGTTCATCACCGAGCTCCACCGGCGGCTCGACGGGGCCCGGCACCGGATCCTGATCCAGCTGATGACCTTCGACGGGGACGACGCCGGTCAAGGGGTGGCCGAGCGGCTCCTGGCCGCGGCAGACCGTGGGGTGAAGGTCGAGGTCCTGGTCGACTGCTTCGCCCTCCGGTTCGTCAGCGATCAACCGGTGTCCCGGCCTGCGGTCCGGGATGAGGCGGCGGCGTCGCTCGCAATGTACGAGCGACTGCGGGACGGTGGGGTCGACCTGACCTTCACCCATCCCAACGGTCCCGGCCTGCTGTTCGCCCTGGCCCGGAACCACAAGAAGCTGTTCGTGATCGACGACGACGTCTACCTCGGCGGGATCAATGTCAGCGACCACAACTTCAGCTGGCACGACTTCATGATCCGGATCGACGACGAGGAGATCCGCCACGCCGTCGTCGAGGACTTCGAGTTCACCCGGGCCGGTGGCCGGCGGTCGGTCGACGGCCCGATCATCACCAATCAAGAACTGGAGGGGACCTTCAATCGCCTGCTGGCCGAGGCCCGGCATTCGATCGTGTTGGCCTCGCCGTATGCCATCGACGTCGGCCTGACCAGACTGCTGGCCAAGGTCACCGCGCCGGACGTGCGGGTGATCACCACCAGCCGCAACAACTTCCTGGTGTACCGGCGGATGAGTCCATACCTTCGGTGGCGGCTCCGCCGGGCCGGGGTCCAGGTCGACTCCTACACCAACTTCTCCCACTCCAAGTTCCTCCTCATAGACGACGAGCGGTTGCTGATCGGCTCGTCGAACTTCGGGCGCCACAGCTTCTGGTGCAACGAGGAGATCTGTCTGCTGATCACCGACCCCGACTTCATCGCCCGGTTCAAAGCCGAGCTGCTCGGCGACACCGAGCCGGTCGGTGGCCGGCTCCACCCGATCGACGTCGCCTTCGGGGGCCTCGTGTCTTGGGTCATGTACGGTTGCATCATCGGACTGCGCCACACCGTCGCCTCTCGTGTCCCGAACCTTTCGCGCCGCTGAGCTGTGGTGGATCGCCGGGGCCCTGGCCGCGGTGGCCACCGGCCTGTGGTTGCTCGGGGTGCTCATCGACTCGGCCCTGCTCACCTTCGTGGGCTTCATGGTCGGCGCATCGACCTTCGTCCCACTGCCAGCGGACGCCTACGTCCTGGCCACCGCGGACGACCTGACCCCGCTGACGATCGGTGTGGTCGGTGGGGCGGTCAACGCCGCGGTGGTCCTGGTCGAGCGGCAGTGGATTCTGCGATTGGCCAGGCATCCGTTCTTCAGCCGGTTCGCCGAGTTCGTCGGCACCAACCGGTGGATCGACCTCGCGGAGCGACGGCTGTTCATCGGGCTCCTGGTCGGCGGCTTCAGCTTCCTGCCGTTCGAACCGTTCCGGTTGGTGGCGGTGCTGCGGGACTACGACCCGCCTCGCTATGCCCTGGCCACCTTCCTCGGGCGAGGGATCCGCTACTACTGGCTGGCCCGGGCCGGTCAGGTGTTCGCCGTCTACGGGGTGATCGAATGGGTGGTGTGGGCCAGCCTGGCCGTGTTCACGGTCGGGTTGCTGCGGTCCTACATACGGTTCCGGTCGACCGCTCCGGCCCTCGGCGAGGGCGCCGATGACCGCTGAGGCCGCCGGCACCGGCACCGGCACCGGCGGGTCGGACGATGTGGCCCGGGTCCTGCGGGCCCTCAACCCGCCGGTCGAGATCGACGGCCGGGTTGCGGTCGCCACCTTCGAACCCCAGCCCGAGCATCGAGGTAATCCCGGCTGGCTCCATGGGGGGCTGGCCGCCACCGTCCTCGATCACGTCTGTGCCCGGGCGGCGGCGGCCGCCATCGGGCAGCGGGTGGTGACGGGCCGGCTCGACGTTCGCTATCCCCAGCCGGTGATGCTTGCCGACGGGCCCTACCGGGTCGAGGCCACCGCCGAGGAGCCGCGGGGACGAATGGTGCGTGTCGTTGGCGCCATCCTCGATCGAGAAGGCCGTCCGATGGTCGAGGCCAGGAGCCTGTTCGTCACGCTACCGGACACCTGATCGCAGGGGAACGATCGTTCGAGTATGCTGATGGCATGGTGGATGCACCACTGCCGCTCAGCCTGTTCGGCGCCGGGCCGACCGAGGTGACCGTGGCGCCCCGATTTCGTCGGACCGAGCTGGATCCCTGTTGCTGGGTCGACTACGTGGACGGGTTCATCCAGGGCGCAGATGCGCTGTTCGCACGGGTCGAGGCCGGGCTGGACTGGTTCCACGGCGAGCGGTTGATGTACGGCAACTGGTTGGAAGAACCCCGCCTGACCGCCCGGATGGAGCTGTCGGACCCGGAGGTGCCCTGGGTTGTCCGGACCGCGGTCCGGGCGCTCTCGGCGCACTACCGGCGGACGTTCGACGGGCTGTTCTGCAACTTCTACCGGAGCGGGCAGGACAGCGTGGCCTGGCATGCGGACCGGATCGGCCGGACCACGGTGGATCCGCTGGTTGCGATCATCAGCCTCGGCGGGCCCCGAACATTCGCCATCCGGGATCAGAGTCGGGCGTCCGAGCCCCACCGGTTCCTGATGCACTCGGGGGACCTGCTGGTGATGGGCGGGGCCACCCAGCACCACTGGGAGCACTCGGTGCCAAAGACCGCGGCCGGGCCGCCCCGGATCAGCCTGACCACCAGGGCCGGCTGGGCCCGTGGGGATCCCGGGCCGTCCGGCTCGGTCCGATCAGCCGGCGATCCGTGACGGTGGTGCGTCGTCCACCGCCGGGCGGGGCGCCGGCGGCGGCGGTGACTCCACCGGTTCCTCGGCGTCCGTCGGCGGGGGTGACGCGTCCGTCAGCTCCGGGAGGCGGCTGAGGAAGTCCCGGCTGGTGTCGTAGCCGATCTCCATCAGCTGGGCCGAGTTGGCGAAGTCGAACGAGCTCTGGCTTGCCGGCGTGGCCTGGGGGAGGTTCAGGATCGGGTAGCGCCCGACCAGGTCCTCGGTGGCGTCTGCCCGCTGGTTCCGGAGCATGATCTGTGAGGCGTGCACGAACGCACCGATCACCGAGTCCGGGAGCGTGCCGGGCATCGACGACGGGTTGGCGTTGCAGACGATGAGGCTGCGGGCCCCGAAGGCGATGGCTTGGCGAACCGGCACGTTGGCCGTCACTCCGCCATCGACGTAGAGGCAGGCCTCGATCTTGACCGGCGGGAACACGCCGGGGATGGCGGCGCTGGCCTGGAGGGCCGGGCCGATGGCGCCCTGGGTCAGGATCTTCGGCACACCGACCAGTGCGTCGGTCACGACCACTGCGGTGGGGATGGCCAGGTCCTCGATCAGCTCCAC
>JBCCFN010000336.1:0-5087 GCA_039029715.1 Actinomycetota bacterium
CGTCGTTCAAGGCGAAACCAGCCGGCAGGTAGTCCGTGACCTCAAAGTTGGTGGCGTCCACACTACCTTGGTTCGTGACTTCAATTTGGAAGGTCACGTCCGAGCCCGCTTCAATGGCGTGGTCGATCCGTCCTGGGCCGAGGAGGACTGGAGCACCTACGACCACCGGATCGTCGGCGGCGAGCCGGTCGGCATTCCCCACACCGAGGTGATCGACGCCCTCGACCGGTTGTGTGCCGGGCACACGAAGCGGACCCTGCTCGAGCGGGGCCGGGAGTTCGGGGTCACGATCGCCCCCATCAACGACACGGCCGACCTGCTGGCGTTCGACCATCTGGAGCGGCGGGCGTTCTGGCGGAGCATCGACCTGGACGGCACCGGTCCGGAGGCCGGGCTCGGGGACGGGCCGATCCGGTTCCCCGGCGCCTGCGTCACCGTCGACGGCGATCGGCCCGCCGACGATCAGGCGGCGCCGAGACCGGTGGACGGCCCGCCGACCTTCGCCGACCGACCGACGGTGGCGGTCCGGCCCGATGGACCACCGCCACACGCCGACGACACCGGCCGGCCGTTCGAGGGGCTGCTGGTCGCCGACTTCAGCTGGATCGGGGTCGGTCCGATCACGGCGAAGGCCCTGGCCGACCACGGGGCCACCGTGGTCCGGGTGGAGTCGGCGAATCGGATCGATGCCCTGCGGCTCCAGGTCCCGTTCAAGGACGGGGTGGCCGGCACCGACCGATCGCAGTTCTTCGCCTCGTTCAACACCTCGAAACTCGGGCTGTCGGTCGACCTGAAGAACGACGGTGGGCTTTTGCTGGTCCGGGAACTGGTCGACCGGGCCGATGTGGTGATCGACAGCTTCACCCCCGGTGCGATGGCAAGGCTCGGGCTCGGACCGGACGAGATCCGCAGGACGAACCCCGCCGTCATCACGGTCACCACGTCGCTGCTCGGTGGGGGTGGCCCGTTCTCGACGATGGCCGGCTACGGCTATCACGCCGCGGCCATCGCCGGGTTCTTCGAGCTGGTCGGTTGGCCGGACCGGCCCCCGGATGGACCGTGGCTTGCCTACACCGACACGATCGGGCCCCGGTTCATCACCACCGCCCTGCTGGCCGCCATCGATCGACGGAACCGGACCGGGCAGGGTTGCCACATCGAGGCGGCCCAGCTGGAGTTGGCCCTCCAGCTCCTTGCCCCCGAGCTGCTCGACCAGCAACTGACCGGCACGGTGGCTCGTCGACTCGGCAACCGGGCCCGGGACCTGGCGCCCCAGGGCGTGTACCGGTGCGCGGGCGACGACGCCTGGATCGCCATCTCGGTGCCAGACGACGCCGCCTGGGACCGGCTTCGTGCCGCGCTCGGTGATCCGCCCTGGGCGGCGGACGCTGCGCTGGCCACCGTCGAGGGCCGCCAGGCCGGCCATGACGCCATCGACCGCGAGCTGGCGGCCTGGACGGCGACCCGGACCGAGGCCGAGGCGGAACGGATACTCCTCGATGCCGGGGTTCCGGCCGGAGTCCCGAACCGGTCGAGCGACCTGCTCGCCGATCCCCAGTACGAGCACCGGGGTTTCTACCGCTCCCTTGACCACGCCGAGGTCGGGCCGGTGCCCTACGCCGGCCACCAGTACCGGATCGACGGCTATGACCATGGGCCTCGGTGGGCGGCCCCGACGCTCGGCCAGCACACCTTCGAGGTCCTGACCGAGGTACTCGGCTTCGATGTGGATCGGGTGGCCGAGATCGCCGCCACCGGCTGCCTGGAGTAGGGCCGAGCGTCCGACCCGCCGGGTCTCAGGGCGACCCGGTTGCCGCCTCGCGGTACTTGGCCGCGGCCGGCTGTTCGACCCGGTCCTCGGTCATGAGCCCGGGGCGGCGGGCGAACCCCCGGTCCGGGTCGTAGCCGTCGAACGGGCTCGACTGCCACCAGCCGGCGAGCGACAGGTCGTCGACGATGGCCATCGCCGCCTGCTGGTGGTCCGGCCGTGACCGGCCGTCGTCAGCCACGTCTCCCAGGTCGCCGGTGATGATGATCGGCCGATCGGCCACCTCGTCCACCACCCGGGCCGCGGCCTCGGCCATGGCGTCCGGCCACGCCGCCAGCCCGCTCGGACCAGGGGTGGCGTCCGCCGGATGGCGGTGCCACCGGCCCGCGCCGTCGATCCGGATCGCCGGCCGCAACTCGACCACCACCCGGTCGAATGCGCCCCGGAGGTGATCGACGGTCCGGACCGGGAGGTCACCGACGACCAGGCGACCCTCGCCGATTGCGCTGACCCACGGATGCCACAGCAGGCGTTCCAGACCGGCCGCCAGGGGTCTGGCCTTGGCGTCCTCGGGATCGGGGACGATGGCTCGGGCGGTCTGGTAGGTGGCGACGGGGGCGGTGCCGGCAAGCAGTCGCCACGCCTCGCCGTCGGCAAGCATGGCGGCCCTGACCGCTTCTGCCGCCTTGACCGCGTCCCGCCGACCCGGGGGCCGGGTGCCGAGCAGGTGGGACCGGACCGCCCGCAGCAGCGGCTCCCGCTGGGGGATCCAGCCACCGACCAGGTCACCGAAGGTCTCGCCGACCCAGTCGATGTGGCGGGGCCACAACAGCCCGCGGGCCCGTTCGTCCTCGAACCCGCCCTCGTCGTCCGCGAACCAGCCGGGCAGTGTCCCGTCGACCAGGACCGCCCACGGGGTCATGCCGAGCTCGGCGGCCCGGCGCAGCAGGTCCCGGCGGAACTCGATGGCCGGGCCGGACAGCCCGCCCGGTGTCGGCTCCAGGTCCGCCCACTCCAGGGTCAGGGCCACCGCCCGGACACCGAGGCTGGCCAGCTGCTCCAGGTCCTCGGCCCAGGAACTGGCGAATCCCGTCCGGGTCCCTCGACCAGAATCGGGGGACCGACCCCTGGCGATCCACCGACTGAGGTCGGCGGCGGGAGCGCAGCCCTCCAGCTCGGTCGCGGTCAACACTGCACCGAACTCCGGTCCGTCCTTGCTCATGCCCGCAACCTATCGGCCTTCGGATGGACGAGATCGATCTCGTGTTCCGGGCCGGGAGAACCTACCCTTGGGTGATGGTAGGTCAACGATTCCGGTACTCGCGGTGGGACGGTAGTCAGAAGGGTTTCGAGCTCGACGCCTTCGACGTCCTGAGCGAGCTGACCGACGACCTCATGTACCACGGCGACCCGATGGCGGCCCTGCGACGGCTGATGCAGGAGGGGTTCGAGGACCGCAACGGCGAGCGGATCCAGGGGCTGCGGGAGATCATGGAGCGGCTCCGGCAGGAACGCCAGGAGCGGTTGGAGAACCACGATCTCGGCGGGGTCTACGACGAGATCAACGACGAGCTGTCCGCTCTCATGGATCAGGAGCGGCAGTCGCTCGATGACAGGAACGCCCTGGCGGACATGGAGCTCGGCGACCCGGACGGGTCCGAGGAGGCAAAGCGGAACGCCGAGCTGGCCAAGGAGACGACGACGGACAAGCAGATGCAGCTCGACATGCTGCCGGATGACCTGGCCGGCAAGGTTCGAGGTCTGCAGAACTACGAGTTCGAGTCGAACGAGGCCCAGCAGCGGTTCGATGACCTGCTCGACCAGCTCCGCCAGCAGCTGATGCAGCAGCAGTTCGACCAGATGGCCGGGGCGATGGAGAACATGTCGCCCGAGGACATGGCCCGCATGAAGGACATGATGGCCGAACTGAACCGCATGCTCGAGCAGCGGGCAAACGGTGAGGAGCCGGACTTCGAGGCGTTCATGGAGGAGTACGGGGACTTCTTCCCGAACAACCCCCAGACCCTCGACGAGCTGCTCGAGGACATGGCCCGTCAGATGGCGGCCATGCAGGCGATGCTCAACTCGATGACACCGGAGCAGCGCCAGCAGCTGATGGACCTGTCGAACCAGCTGCTGGAGGACATGGACCTCAACTTCGAGGTCAATCGGCTCGGCCAGAACCTGCAGCAGATGTTTCCGGACGCCGGGTGGCAGCAGAGCTACGACTTCTCCGGCTTCGATCCGCTTGGATTCGCAGACGCATCGGAGATGATGCGAGAGCTCGGCCAGCTGGATCAGATGGAGAACTTCCTCTCCCAGGCCACCGCACCCCAGTCGTTGGCCGAGGTCGACCTGGAGCAGGTCAGGAACCTGTTGGGCGAGGAGTCTGCGGCCAGCCTGGAGCGGGTCTCGGAGCTGGCAAAGATGATGGAGGAGCAGGGCCTCATCCAGAACAAGGAGGGCCGCCTGGAGTTGACGCCACGAGGGCTGCGGCGGCTCGGTCAGCAGGCGCTCGGCGATCTGTTCTCCAAACTGTCTCCGGACAAGCTCGGCAAGCACGACATCGAGCAGGCCGGCGTGGGGCACGAGCGGAACTATGCGACCAAGCCCTATGAGTTCGGCGACCCGTTCAACCTCAACATCGAGCGGACGATCGGCAACGCCATCCGTCGGACCGGCGGCGGGACCCCGGTCCGGTTGACCCCTGACGACTTCGAGATCGAGCGGACCGAACGGCAGGTCCGCTCGAGCACGGTCCTGATGCTCGACCTCTCGCTGTCGATGCCGATGCGGGACAACTTCCTGCCGGCAAAGAAGGTGGCGATGGCCCTGCACTCGCTCATCTCAACCCAGTTCCCCCGGGACTACCTGGGCATCGTGAGCTTCAGCGAGGTCGCGAAGGAGCTGAAGGCGGCCGATCTGCCAGAGGTCTCCTGGGACTTCGTGTACGGGACCAACATGCAGCACGGCTTCCGGTTGAGCCGGAACATGCTGGCCAAGGAGTCCGGCACCAAGCAGATCATCATGATCACCGACGGCGAGCCCACCGCTCATCTCCTGCCGGACGGCACGCCGTTCTTCAGCTATCCGCCGGCCCGGGAGACGGTTGAACAGACGATGGCCGAGGTCATGCGCTGCACGAAGGCCGGCATCACGATCAACACCTTTATGCTCGATCCCGACTCGGGGTTGCGGGGCTTTATCGAACGGATCACGGCGTTGAATCAGGGCCGAGCCTTCTTCACAACGCCCCAGACGCTCGGCGACTATGTGCTGGTCGACTTCATCGAGCACAAGCGGAAGCTGTTGACCGGTC
>JBCCFN010000337.1:0-5047 GCA_039029715.1 Actinomycetota bacterium
CCGCGAGACCCTCCCGAAGCGATAAATCTTTCCGCATCAGACCATTCGATCCGATGAGGGCATCCGGTATTAGCTCAAGTTTCCCTGAGTTATTCCGAACTTCGGGGCAGGTTTCTCACGTGTTACTCACCCGTTCGCCACTCACCCATGTGGCCCGAAGGCCGGGTTCGTTCGACTTGCATGTGTTAAGCACGCCGCCAGCGTTCATCCTGAGCCAGGATCAAACTCTCCGTCAGAGAATTACGACGACTTCAAAGGTTGTGCCCAGCAACGCCGAAGCGTTGATGAGCGGCTCCTCCGCAGTCGCCATGATCCGTTGCCGAATCGTGAGTGCCAACCCACATCCGGCGGTTCCGTTCGACAGGAATGAGTCGAGGTCGGAACCAGGCTTTGTTTTTTGTGACGGGGTATCAATCCCGGCCCGAGCAGAACTCGAGCCGTGGCTGTACAGATACTCCGCACACGCTGCGTACATCCTCTCTTCCGTTTTCAAGGAGCTGGAACTCTGACCGACGCTCAAGCATCGTGAGTTCGGGAGCCGAATCCGGCTCCACCGTCGTAGGTACTCAGACCCTCAAGCGACTCTCCACAACAACAGGCCAAAGTGAGCCGGTTGGGTGGTTGTGTCACTCGGTTGGCCGAACGACTACGGGGCGTTGCCTCAGCGCGGTTCCGAGTGGACAAGCTTGCGCTCGCACAATCTCGTGCCGTTGAGGCGAAGATCTACGCTAACGGTACTTCGGCCGGGACGCAACGTTCTCGAGTACTTTTTGGTGGTACTCGGGGTCACTGCCCACGACCGGTCACCAAGGTATCAGCCCCGGCGCCGCCAGCCGCCCGATTTTCGCTGCCAGAGCCACCAGGAGCGCCCACGAACACCGGTCAAGACCCGAAGTCGAGCAGGTGGACCGACTTCTTACCCTTGCGGATCACGCAGTAGCGGTCGTGCAGCAGATCGCCGTGGCCGAGCACCGCATCGGCGGCGACCTTCGCATCATTGACCGAGATGCCGTTCTGGCCGAGCAGCCGACCGGCTTCGCTGCGGGACGCCGCCACGCCGGCATCGACCAGGACCGGCACCAGGTTCTCCGCATCCTCCAACCGGGCCCGGTCGAGTGCGGTGGTCGGGATCTCGTGGGCCAGCATGGCGAAGGTCGCCGGCTGCAAGTCCAGAACCGACCCGCCGAACACCGCTTCCGATGCCTCGATGGCGGCGGATGCGGCCTCGTCCCCATGAACGAGACCGGTCAGCTGTTCGGCGAGCAGTTTCTGGCCGAGCCGCCGGTGCGGCGCCTCTTCGTGGTTGGCAACCAGCCCATCGACCTCGTCGACCGAGAGGAAGGTCAGCCACAGCAGAAGCTTGCGGAGCTCGTCGTCCTCGACCTGGATCCAGGCCTGGTAGAACCGGTACGGCGACATCAGTTCCGGTCCCAGCCAGATCGTCTCACCGCCGGCGGTCTTGCCGTACTTGCTTCCGTCCTTCTGGAGCAGCAACGGCCACGTCAGTGCATGCGCCTTGCCCGCCGTCCGCCGACGGATCAGGTCGACACCGAGGGAGATGTTCCCCCACTGGTCCGAGCCACCGATCTGCATCTCGCAGCCCTCGTTCTCGTACAGCCACAGGAAGTCGTTGGCCTGGAGGAGCATGTAGGAGAACTCGGTGAAGGAGATGCCGTCTTCCCCCTCCATTCGGTTTCGAACCGACTCCTTGGCCACCATCTGGTTGACGGTGATGTACTTGCCAACGTCCCGGAGAAAGTCCAGCAGGCTTGTCGACACCGTCCACGCCCGGTTGTCAAGCAGCTTGCCGGGGTTCGGCACGTCCTCGAAGTCGATGAACCGGCGAAGCAACGGCACGATGCCGGCCAGATTCTCGCCGAGCTGGTCGTCATCGAGCAGGTTCCGCTCCGCCGACTTGCCGGACGGGTCACCGATCATGCCGGTCGCTCCGCCGGCCAGCGGCATCGGGCGATGGCCGGCAAGCTGGAACCGCTTGAGGACCAGCAGCCCGATCAGGTTGCCGACGTGCAGGCTCGGAGCCGTGGGATCAACGCCGTAATACACCGTGACCGGCCCCTCGGCCAGGCGTTCGGCGAGTGCGGCACGATCGGTGGTGTCGTGGATGAGGCCACGAGCCGCCAGATCGTCCAGGAGGCGTGGATCGGTCGACATGGGCCACAGCCTAACGGGGCGGCCGGATCCGACCGGCCGATTTCGCAGCCGACCGGGCCGCCCAATGGCGCAGGTCATGGCAGCGGGCAAGTACGCTTTCGACGTGCGTGCCTTCGAAGTCAGTACCGGGGAGGAGGAGCCGGGCGAGAAGCTCGGTCCCGCCAGGATCGCCTTCCGCATCCTGGCCGGCCTGATCATCGCCGCCAGTTTCGGGGTCTGGGGCTACCGGTTCTCCGGATTTGCGGACCGGGAAGCGCCAGATCTGCTCGCCGATCGGGAGCTTGTCGCCGTGGCCGAGGAGATCTGTGCCGCCGCGGTCGTAGACGTCGAGGCGATGCCCGGCGCGCTCGATGCGGTCGACGGACCGGACCGGGCAGACCAGCTCCGGGCCACGACCGCCCGCTATCGAACGATGGTCGACGACCTGGCGGCTCTGGAGCCGACCAGTATCCGTGATGATGAGATCTACCGCGGCTGGCTCAGCGACTGGGGTGTGCTGCTCGACGATCGGCTCCGCTACGCCGACGCCATCGCCGTCGACCCGAACGCCCAGTTCTTCGTCTCGGACATCGGGGTCACCGAGCGGCTGGATCGGCGCGTCACCCGGATGGCCAACACCAACCTGATGACCTCCTGTGCCGCCCCGACCGACGTCGGCTGACTCGACGTCTGGCCGCCGGCGTTTGGCCGTCACCGGCGGGAGGCTCCTCGTCGGCGGCTCGCACACACCGGTTCGGGGTGATCTGCACGGTGTCGGACCGATGATCTCGACCGTCACCGCCCCAACGGGCGGAACGGGGGCGCTCCCGGCATCGGGCAGGCCGGGGCTGCGGCTCGATGCGACCGACCTGGTCGTCGGGCCGGGGTTGATCGATCTCCAGATCAATGGCGGCTACGGCATCGACCTCGCGACCGAACCGGAGCGGCTGTGGGAGCTCGGTCGGTTGCTTGCCGCAACCGGCGTCACGGCGTTCCTGCCGACGATCGTGTCGTCCCCGATCGACCGGATCGAGGCCGCTCGCACGGCCCTGGCCGACCGACCGCCCGATCATCGGGGTGCGGAGCCTCTGGGCCTGCACCTCGAGGGGCCGCTGCTCGCCACGACCCGCCGGGGTGCCCACCACCCGGACCACCTCCGTTCGATCGATCCAGAGCTGGTCGGCCGATGGTCGGCTGCGACCGGGGTCGCGCTGGTGACCCTCGCCCCCGAACTGCCGGGCGCGCTCGACGCCATCGCCACCCTCGACCGGCACGGCGTGGTGGTCGCCGGTGGGCACACCGATGCCGATGCGGCACAGGCGGCGGCCGCCACCGATGCCGGGATGGGCCTCGTGACCCACCTGTTCAATGCCATGGCCCCACTCGGCCATCGGGCGCCGAACCTGGTCGGCTACGTCCTCGGCTCGGGACGGCTCCGGGCCGGCCTCATCGTCGATGGGGTCCACATCGACCCGCTGGTGGTCGCGATGGTGTGGCGGGTGCTTGGACCAGAACGGACGGTCCTGGTCACCGATGCGGTGGCCGCCATGGGACTCGACCCGGGGCGGCATCGGCTCGGCCGGACCACGATCACGACCGACGGGGTGGCGGTCCGGACCGCAACCGGCACGCTGGCCGGCAGCACGCTGACCATGGACCGGGCCATCCGGGAGCTCCAGACGATGACCGGAGCCGGGCTGGCGGATGCGGTGACCGCAGCCAGCGCCACCCCGGCCGCGGTCCTCGACGACGAGAGCCGAGGTCACCTCCGCCCTGGTCGGCGGGCAGATCTCACCCTGTTCACCACCGACGGGGTGGTGGCGGCCACCGTCGTCGGGGGCGACGTGGTGTACCTGGCGGACGGGCACCAGGATCGTCTCAACCCCGCGGCCTGACGGGACCGCCGGTCGATCAGTCGATCAACGTCGCGGCGACCGCCAACGCCCGGGTCACGGCCCGGGTCAGCTCCTCGGAACCGGCGATGTCTGGGTCGTCCACCGTCGCCCATCTGGCATCCCGTGACTCGTCGCTGATGGTGACGACCGCATCCGGCGGAGCCAGGACCAGGAACCGCAGATCGTGATGGAGGTGTGCCGGCTCGCCGGGCCGGGCCGGGATGGCATGGATGTCGATGTCGATCGCCGGGACGACGACCCGCAGGCCCTCGATACCGGTCTCCTCCTCGGCCTCCCGGAGCGCAACGGCCGCCAGGTTGCCGTCGCCGTCTGCATGCCCGCCAGGCTGGAGCCACAGCCCCAGCTTGCCGTGGTGCAGCAACAACGTCCGGGTCCCCGTGGCATCGACCACGAAGGCCGACCCGGTCAGGTGGCCGGCCAGGCACTCCCGGTAGAGGGCGCTCGGGGTGGTGTCGTCTCCGGGGTGCTCGGCGCAGAACCGGAGGATGTCGTCCCGGGCACCCGCCACCTCGACGTCGTCCAACGGGGTCTCCCCAACCAGTGCTGCGGCCAGTGCGAGGTCATCCTGACGCGAGATGGTTCGGGGGTCGTCCGGCGCAAGAATGGCGAACCGGTCGTGATCGGATGGCACGGCCGAAGTCTACGACCGGCCACTGCCGCCGACCCGTCCTCGGCGGCGAAACGGTTGGAGATCGGTCCGGGGTCGGCTGACGTGGGGATTGTCGGCTTCGGCGAAGCGCCACGGCCGGTCGACCGCCTTCGTGATCCCGATCCGGGGCCCGGCCACGATCCGGGCCGGGGCCGCACCGGCCTGGAGTCTGACCGGTCCGTTCGGGTCGAGCAGGTCGGTCCCGTCGTGATCGCCGGTGATCCCGAGGGCGGCGCACAACTTGCCCGGCCCGGAGCCGAGGTCGGTCTCGGTCCTGGCCTTTTGGCGATCGGCCCACATCTCGGCGGTCCCCTCGATCGGCTCCACCGCC
>JBCCFN010000338.1:0-5043 GCA_039029715.1 Actinomycetota bacterium
CCGGCGAAGCGGATCACCACGTGATCCAACATGCTCTCGTCGACGTGATCAACCGTGTCTGTCACATGACCCCCTCGGTCATCGGGGCGATTGGTTGGTTGGTTAGTTGGTTGACTGCTTGTCGGATCGGCCGCTGTGGCACTGCCGGTCCTGCCCCTTTTGTACAGTTTGTCCGTACGTCGTTCACGGTAGCTGTCCCCAACCGGTGGGGTGTATCCCGGGCGCCGCCGTTCGCAACGGTCGATGACATCGAGCGAACCCATACCCCAGGTCGATCGCTCGGGCCGAGGATTGGGCAGGGTGCAGGCAACCCGTTCTTGCCAGATCGACGCCCGGTCGAGACGTGGCCTCCGGTATCGGTCGCAGTAGGTTGGCGCCATGACCCGAGCCCGTCACCTCAACGCCCGCCTCCAAGGGTTCGGCACCACGATCTTCGCCGAGATGTCTGCGCTGGCCGCCGAGACCGGCGCGCTCAACCTCGGCCAGGGCTTCCCGGACACCGACGGCCCGGCCGCGGTGTCGGAGGCCGCGATCCAGGCCATTCGGGACGGGCACAACCAGTACCCACCCGGGCCCGGGACGCCCGATCTCCGCAACGCCGTCGCCGAACACCAGGAGCGGTTCTGGGGCCTGCGGTTCGACCCGGATGAGGAGGTCCTGATCACGGCCGGGGCGACCGAGGCCCTGGCTGCCACCCTGCTCGGTCTGTGCGAGGTCGGCGACGAGGTCGTCGCCTTCGACCCGACCTACGACTCCTATGCGGCCGGCATCCGGATGGCCGGCGCCAGCCTTCGCGGCGTCCTGTTGCGGGCACCGGAACCGGGCGCAGACTCATCGGCGTTCCGGTTCGACCGCGACGAGCTGGCCAGGGCGGTCGGGCCCCGGACCAGGCTGCTGCTGCTCAACACCCCCCACAACCCGACCGGCAAGGTCTTCACCGACGACGAACTGTCGTTCATCGCCGACCTGTGCGTGGCGAACGACGTGCTCGCCGTCACCGACGAGGTCTATGAGCACCTGGTGTTCGACGGGACCCACCGCCCCCTCGCCTCCTACCCGGGGATGGCGGAGCGGACGCTGACCGTCTCGTCCGGTGGCAAGACCTTCTCGTTCACCGGGTGGAAGGTCGGCTGGGCCTGCGGACCGGCCGACCTGATCGCTGCGGTCCGGACCGCCAAGCAGTTCCTGACCTTCGTCAACGGGGCGCCGTTCCAACCGGCCATCGCCACCGGGCTGCGACTGGGCGACGACTACTTCGACGGGTTCACTTCGTCCATGCTGGCTAAGCGGGATCTGCTGTGCGGGCTGCTCGACCGGGCCGGCTTCGACGTGTTCCCCCCGGAGGGGACCTACTTCGCGACCGCAGACATCCGGTCGCTCGGCCGGGACGACGGCATCCAGTTCTGCCTGGAGTTGCCGAAGCTGGCCGGCGTGGTCGCCGTACCGAGCGCCGTGTTCTACCAGGATCAGTCGGACGGGCGGCCACTGGTCCGATTCTGCTTCGCCAAGCGGGAGGAGATGCTCGCCGACGCCGGCGAGCGGCTGATCGCCGCCCTCAACCCCGGCGGCTGATCAGTCCTCGGCCGCCGCCTCGGCCCGGCGTTGCACCGCGGTCAACTCGCCGAGGTTCGCAACGAACAGCAGCGCAGCACCGGCGGTGATGATCCCGCCGATGGCCAGCAGGCTGACAGACAACACGCCGGAGAAGATCGCCCCGACGAAGACGAACAGCAACCCGATGGCCACGTAGATCCCGAGTAGGCGGAGCACCGCCTGGAAGTGTCGACGGACCAGCTGCTCCAGGATCGAGAATCCGGCTGCGGTGGCCAGGAGCAGCGTCGGAACCCCGAGGCCGTCGAACAGGAATAGGGCCGCCACCGCGAGCAGCAGCAGCGGGACACTGACCGCAGCCCACACCGCCAGGATCCAGCCCGCCTCCTGGGGTGGAGCCAGCGGGGTGGCCGGGTTGTCGAGGTGGGCCCGAATGTCCCGTTCCGGCCGTTCCCCCTGCTCGAGCCGGCGACGCTGGTCCCGTAGGTCGGTCCGCTGTCTGAGCAGTTCACTGAGGCGCTGGGATTCCTCGACGAACTCCGGCGAGGCCTCCGCCTGTTGGACGAGTGGGAGCAGCCGCGATCGCCGGACGATCTCGGCGTCGAGGTGGGCGATCGTCTGGTCGATGTTGTCGACGACCGCCTCCCGCGGCGCCCGGGACGGCGGGCTGGCGCCGTGGAGCCCGGCGAAGCCGACCGGATCGGCCCACGACAGACGGATCTTGCCGGACCGGTCGAACTTCGGCCCGGACGGACCCCGCTCCCCGTTGGTCGGGTCCCCGGTGTCGAGGCCCCACAGCCCACGGAAGCTGCCGAAGCACGGCCGGTGGTCGTCGAGCGGCTGGAGGTCCCACACGTTGATCTCCCGCCCATCGCCGGTGGCGGCGTCGACGAAGGGCATGCCGAGCGCCGGGCCAAGGCCTCGCTCCGCGGCCTGGTCCCGGATACGAAGGGCCGCTCGCATCCACCGCTGCAGCCGCAGCAACCACCGCAGACCGGGAACCTCGATCCTGGTCACGTAGTCCCCGGCCCGGAAGTAGAGGGCGTGGGACCCGGCCCCGGCGTAGAGGACCGGGTGCTCACCGACCCTGCGACACTCCTCGTCCGCCCAGTGGCGACGGAGGTTCGGTCCGGCGTGGTCGTGGCTCGAGGCGACGACCCAGATCGGGGTGCGGTCGACCGGATCGCACATGATCCACGCCTGCTCCCAGTCCCCCTCGTGGTCGTTGAGGCCCCGATAGCCGCTTCGCCAGTCGTTCATGGCGTAGAAGTAGGCGTAGTGGAGAACCAACCAGCCGGCGACCTCGACCGCCCGGCCATACATCACCGGTTCCCGCTGGAGGTCGAGCCGCTCCAGCTTCAGGGCGATGGCCGCCGTGGTCAGCCGGGGCGTCGTCGGCCGGACGAACACGCTGAGCAGGAACAGGGCATCCAGGATTCGGCCGAACAGGCCGACCCGACCGAGCCGGGGGCCGAGCAGCTTGCGGGCCAGACGCCGGGCCTCGGCCCGGACCACAGACCGGCGCTCCAGGTCTGACACGAACTGCAGATAGCTGCCGGGAGGGATCGAGTGATCGAGCCGCTTCTCGTCGATCTCGGTGGCAGACATCACCTCTTCGCCGTCGACGGTCAACGAACTCTCAGCCACGTACCGGTCGACCGCCATCGGGAAGAACAGCTCCCGGCTGTCGAACCGGATGATCGGGGCGTGGCGGCCCAGCAGCTCGCGTTGTTCGTCCCAGTCCATCGACCCGCTCAACGGTAGTTCGACCAGACCCCGGACGCGACGACGGCGCCGGGCAAAACCCGGCGCCGTCGCAGACCGTCCGCGAGGACCGACCGGCTAGTCGAGCGCCGGGATCCGCAGCACCTGACCGGGGAAGATCAGATCCGGATCCGACAGCATCGGCTTGTTGGCCTCGAAGATCACCGGGTACTTCATGGCGTCGCCGTAGTGCTCCTTGGCGATGGCGCTCAGGGTGTCACCGGACTGCACGACGTGCAGCTCAGACTCCTCGGAGTCATCCGAGACCTCGATGTCGTCCGACACCTGGCCGACGTCCTGGGTGTTGCCGATGGCCAGGATGACCTTCTCCCTGGTGGCCTGGTCCTTGACCTTGCCGCTGACCGTGGCCAGACCGTCGTCGAACCGGATGTCGAGGTCCTCGACCTCGAAGCCGAGCTGCTTGACGTAGTTCTCGAGGCCGTTGGCCTTCTTGCCTTCCTCCAGGCGCTCCATACGCTCGGCCCTTGCGGCCCGAGCCTTGCGCTCCTTGACCCGCTTTGCCACCTCGGCGGCCCGCTCGGCGGACGCCTGGGCCGCCTTGGCCTCCTTCTCTTCCTTGCTCTCGCCGATGCCGATCTTGGCGCCGGCCTCCTTGACGAAATCGAACAGGCCCACGTTGGCCACCCTTCCTGCGGGCGTCGCCCGCCCTGTCTCACCCGGGCGTCGCCGCCCTCGCTCCGGCGGTCACCGTGACCGCCAGTAGGTGAGCAAGCTAGCAGCAGAATTCCGCCACCACCCGTGGAACGGCGGCGCGATGGCGGACGGGGTGGAACCGCCCGCCCCAGTGGTCCCCCGAGCCAGTAGGGTGCTGTTTCCGGGCGGCCTGCCGGCCGAAGCGTCCCCGGGACCGTTACATGCAGCAGATTGCCGACTACGACATCATCCAGCCGCTCGGTGAGGGGGCACAGGGCCAGTACTGGCTGGCCCGGACTCCGGCCCGGCTGGAGATCGACCACCAGATGGTCGCCCTGAAGACGGTGACCCACGCCGCCCGGGACGAGGACTTCGCCCGGCTCGGCGACTACCTGCGGCTCTACGCCTCCATCGATTCCCCCCACCTGGTCAGGCTGTTCGACGTCGGCCAGCAGGGCGACCTGCTGTACATGGCCGGCGAGTACCTGGAGGGCGGGTCGCTGGCCCAGCCGGCCCGGCCGCTGTCCCGTATCGACGTGCTCCGCCACATCGCCGAGGCCACCCTCGGGGCTCACGCCCTCCACGAGGTGGGGATCGCCCACCGGTCGATCCGGCCCGGCAACGTGTTGATGGCCAACCCCGCCGCCGGCCAGCAGGTCGGTGCGGCAAAGCTCGGCGACCTTGGCCTGTCCCAGATCCTCAGCCCCGGTCAGACCATCACCGGCGCAGCCAAGGTCAGCGCCATCGAGTACCTGCCACCGGAACTGATCCAGGGCCAGGAGGCCTCCAGGGCCAGCGACATCTGGGCCATCGGAGCCACCCTCCACAAGGCGCTGACCGGCCAGCCGCTGTACCCCCATCTCCCTACCGATTCACTCGTGACCGCGCTCCGATACATCCTCAACGAGCGCCCCACCTTGAGTGACGCACTGCGCAACGGCGAGCGGCGGGCGATCGAAGCGGCCGTCGCAGCGGACCCGGCCGATCGCCCGATCACCGCGGAGATCATGGCCAAAGAGATTCAGGACGAAGTCGACCGCCAAACGAAGATGGCCAGGCAATGACCGATCTCGA
>JBCCFN010000339.1:0-5040 GCA_039029715.1 Actinomycetota bacterium
CGCTCGGCCAACATGGACTGGTACAAGGGCGGCACGCTCCTGCACCACCTGGAGAACCTCTACATCGCGTCCGACCGCAACATGGTCGACGTCCGGTTCCCGGTCCAGTACGTGGTCCGGCCCCAGAGCACCGAGCACCACGATTATCGGGGCTACGCCGGCTCGGTCGCCGGCGGTGTGATGAAGCCCGGTGACGAGGTCGCCGTGCTCCCCTCCGGGTTCAGCTCCCGGATCAAGGCCATCGTCGGCCCGCAGGGCGAGGTCGAGGAGGCCTCGGCCCCGGACGCGGTGACCATCCTGCTCGAGGACGAGCTGGACATCAGCCGGGGCGACATGATCTGCCGGGTCAACAACCAGCCGGCGGCCACCCAGGACCTGGAAGCCATGGTCTGCTGGATGTCCGAGGCCTCGCAGCTGACCCCGGGCGCCAAGCTCGGCATCAAGCACACCACCAAGTGGGCCCGGGCCATGGTCAAGGACTTCCGGTACCGGCTGGACATCAACACCCTGAACCGGGACCTCGACGCCCAGTCGCTCAGCTTGAACGAGATCGGCCGGGTCCGGCTCCGGATCACCCAGCCGCTGTTCGCAGACACCTACCGGCGGAACCGCTCGACCGGCAGTTTCATCCTGGTCGACGAGACGACAAACGTCACCGTCGGCGCCGGGATGATCAGGGAGACCGAATAGTGCGGTCCGGGACGCCGACCCGCCGTCTCCCCGGAGACCGACTAGTGCGGTCCGAGCGTTGACCGACGCACCGAAGACCGAGAACACGGTCTGGCACGCCAGCGACGTCGATCGGGCCGACCGTTGGTCGGCCGTCGGCGGCCGCGGGGTCACCGTCTGGCTGACCGGGCTGTCCGGTTCCGGCAAATCGTCGGTGGCGGTCGAGTTGGAGCGACAGCTGATCGAGGCCGGCCGCCCGGCCTATCTCCTGGACGGAGACAACCTCCGCCATGGCCTAAACGGCGACCTCGGCTTCTCGGCCCAGGATCGTGATGAGAACGTCCGGCGGGTCGGCCATGTGGCTCGGCTGTTCGCGGACGCCGGCGTGGTCGCCATCGTCCCCTTGATCAGCCCCTATCGGAAGGCCAGGGATTTCGCCCGAGCCCTCCATGATGCGGCCGGGCTGCCGTTCGTCGAGGTGTTCGTCGACACCCCGCTCGAGATCTGCGAGCAGCGGGACCCGAAGGGCCTCTACGCCAAGGCTCGGGCCGGTGAGATCACGGGCATGACCGGCATCGATGACCCCTACGAGCCACCGGTCGACCCTGAGCGCCGGTACACCCCGGACGACGGAACCGCCGCCGAGGTCGCAGCCAAGCTGCTGGCCTCGTTATAGATCGCGTCAGATTTCCTCTATCGCGTAGGTAATCTCTCCCTCGGGCGATGACCTTCCGGTGGGCCCGACCGTAGGCTCTGACCGTCGGCCCCCGCACCTGGCCGGCGTTGGAGGGTTACAACATGCGGCGGTTCTCGCAAACCGTGGTCGGCACAGTGCTGGCCATGGTGCTGGTTCTCGGCATCACCTCGACGGTGGCAGCGGCCCCGGTCGCCGACCAGGCGGCCGATGGGCTCCAGGACGCGGCGTCGATCGACCTGCTCCGCGGCCCGAGCGACTCGTCGCTCGGCGAGACGGTCGACATCATCATCACCCCGCCGGCCGATGCAGTTGCGTTCGAGGCGGTCATCGACGTGGCCGACGACGCGCTCGACTTCGGTGGCCTCTATCCCGCCGAGGAGCAGACGACGGTCCGGTTCACCGGCAACGCCACCGATCAGATCGCGGTTGCCGCGGTCCGCTGCGCTGACACCGCCTGCGACCGCGGGCTGACCGCTGCGCTCGGACCGATCACGGCCCGGTTCGCCGTCTCCACCCCGGGCGCCCACCGGATCCGACTGTCCCGTGCGGTGGCGATCGACGCAGACGGTACCGCCACCACCCTGGCCGACGGTGTGCTGACGGTCACGGTCGACGGAGCGGACCCGGCGACCGGCGGCGCCGATCCCGCGCCGCTTGCCGATCGACCGGCGGCCAGCGTGCCCGGCGCCGCCGCCGATGTCAGCGGCGAGGGCGTCGTCTCCGGTATGGACGTGACCGAGGCCCTCCTGGCCTGGTCCGAGGTCCGACAGCGGACCCAGCCCTGCGAACTCCAGACCGAGCGGCTACAGCGAGCGGACGTCGACGGGAACGGCTGCATCGACATGGCAGACGTCGTTGCGGTGGCCCGGGCCGCCAGGCTTGCGCCGCCTCGTCCACCGCTCGACCCCAACAGCGACCGGGCGGTCAACGGCCCGACGCCGATGGTGGTCAACTCGACCTCGGACGAGTGGGACGCCAACCTCAACAACGGCGTCTGCAACACCCCGTCCGGCGGGTGCTCGCTCCGGGCCGCCATCCTCCAGGCCAACGCCAACCCGGGACCGGACATCATCCATTTCGCCATCCCCGGCAACGGGCCCCACACCATCAACCTGGGGTCGAGCCTCCCGACGCTGAACGACACCACCGGCGGGACCCGGATCGACGGGTTCACCCAGCCGGGGGCGTCGGTCAACACCTCGCCAACCGTGTCGAACGCCAACATCCGCATCCAGATCCGGGGTACCGGCAACGGCGCCGGCAACGTGACCCTCCGCATCGCAAGCGCCGGCAACGAGGTCCGGGGCCTGGCCATGTACCGGGCATTCTGGAACATCCAGCTGACCGGCAACGGGGCCACCGGGAACCGCATCGTCGGCAACCACATCGGGACCAATGCGGCCGCCACCGAGGACCCGACCTCCGGCGCCACAGACCAGGCCGGCATCGAGATCGGCAACCAGGCGTCGAACAATGCGATCGGCACCCCGGCCCTCGCCGACCGGAACGTGATCAGCGGCAACTACTACAGCGGGATCCGGATCAACCACGCCGGGACCAAGGGGAACTACGTCCAGAACAACCTGGTCGGGCTCCACCCGAACGGCAACAGCTCGCTGTACACCAGGGTCGCAGGCGTCGACATCCAGTGGGGGGCGGAGGAGAACTGGGTCGGCGGCTACCAGCGGTACGCCGGCAACGTGGTCACCGGCGTCGCCAACTACGGCATCGACCTGTCCCACAGCTCGAAGAACAACCGCATCGCCGGCAACCTGCTCGGGACCGATGCCACCGGCACCAACGCCCCGAACCACGCCGGCAACCTGATCGGCCTGGCCATCAAGGACAACACCGTCGGCAACCTGATCGAGCAGAACGTGATCGGTGGCAACAACCGAGAAGGAATCTGGCACCGCCACAACTTCACCGGTATCAACACCTTCCGGGGCAACCGGATCGGGGTCGGGGTCGACGGGTCGAACGTCGGGAACGCCAGCTACGGCATCTACCTGAGCGGCCACGACGACTTCTACGAGGGGAACCTGATCGCCTACAACGGTGACGACGGGGTCTACATCAACAACTTCAACGGCGGCAACGGCTTCAGCCCGCCGGAGTACACCGAGCGGAACGAGTTGAGCCGCAACGGCTTCTTCGACAACGCAGATCGGGCGATCCGCATCGTCGACGGGACCCAGAACGGGATCGCCTCGCCATCGATCGGGTCGGCGTCGACCGGGTCGGCGTCCGGGTCAGCCTGCGGCGGCTGCCGAGTCGAACTCTACGGCGCCGACGGGGCCGAGGGCCGGGTGTTCCTGGCCGCAACGACCGCCGCCGGCAACGGGTCTTGGTCGATCTCGAGCAACCGGATCCGCAACACCGCCGTGGTCGCCCTCGCCATCCGATCGAACGGTGACACCTCCGAGTTCGGCAATCAGGTCTCGGTCGGCTCGACGGCCAACAACGCGACGCCGAGCATCGGCGCCATCGCCAACCGTGGCAGCCTTCGCTACCAGTTCACCTCGTTCACCGTCTCGGCGTCCGACGGGGACAACAATCCGCTCCACTTCTCGGCCTACGGCCTGCCGGCCGGGGTCGACATCGACCCCGCCACCGGTGTGATCAGCGGTCGACCGGGCAGCGTCGGACCCCACGACGTCCGGGTCCGGGTCGATGACAGTGGCCGGTGGACCCAGCGGAGCTTCGTGTGGACCGTGACCGCCGAGAACGTGGCGCCGACCGTGTCGGCCCCGGCCGCGGTCCAGCTCGTCGACGATTTCGAGTCCAACAGCGGCTGGCAGACCAACCCGGCCGGGTCGGACACCGCCACCACCGGACAGTGGGGCATCGGCACCCTGGAGGCCAGCCCGACCTCGAACGGCACCCGGCTCCAGCTCGGTTCGACCCCCTCCGGTTCCGGGGCGCTTGCCACCGACCGGCGGGCCGGATCGAGCACGGGCACCTACGACATCGACGGCGGCGTGACCACGGTCCGCTCCCCCGCCATCGCCGTCCCCGCCGATGCCACGACGCTGACCTTCCAGCACTACTTCGCCCACCTGGACAACGCCACCGCCGACGATGTCTTCCGGGCCTGGATCGTTGCCGGCAATGGCTCCCGAAGCCAGGTCTTCGCCAAGTCCGGGAACGGGGCGGTCGTCGCCGCAGCCTGGCGCGAGGCATCGATCGACGTGTCCCCGTGGGCCGGCACCACGATCCGGCTCGAGTTCGAGGCGTCTGACAACGCCGGCGGCTCACTGGTCGAGGCCGCCGTCGACGACGTGGCGATCGCCTCCGGTACCTGGAGTGGCTCGGTCGGCGACTCGGTCGGGGTGCAGGTCCCGGCGTCTGACGGCAACGGTGACTCGCTGACGTTCTCGGCCACCGGTCTGCCCGGCGGACTGTCGATCAGCAACAGCGGGTTCATCAGCGGCACCCTGAACGGGTCCGGCAACTTCACCGTGACCGTGACCGTTACCGATCCGGGCGGTCTGCGGGACTCGGTGCAGTTCCCATGGAACGTCGACGGGCCGGGCGGGGGTGGCGGGGACTTCTCCTGCACCGTCAGCGGCAACACCCTCACCTGGACCAACCAGGGCGCAAGCCGCTACTACATCCGCCAACTCACCGGCGGCAACGACACCTACCTCGGCTCAACCACCACAACCACCTTC
>JBCCFN010000340.1:0-5034 GCA_039029715.1 Actinomycetota bacterium
GCTGTGACCCCTCGCGACCGCCGACCGGACAGACCACGGAGCGCAACCAGATGAGTACCAGAGTGATCACCCGCTTCTCCCAGCACCCGGTGATGGACCGGCCGGGCTTCCTCCACCTCAAGGAGGGCGGCAAGTGGTGCCGGGAACGGGCCGCCGAAGCGACCTGGGACCGGCGGGTCCTGCCGGACGTGATGCTTGCCGGGGTGCAGCGCAGCGGCACCACCGCCCTGTTCGAGGCCCTCTACCGGCTACCGAACGTCGAACGCCCTCGCCGGGGCAAGGGCTCACACTTCTTCTCCTACAACTACCACCGGGGGTGGGAGTGGTTTCAGGGCCAGTTCCCGACGTCGGCCTGGGCCGATCGGGTTGAGCGACGGACCGGTCGCCGGCTGTTCTGCTTCGACGCCTGCCCCTATTACCTGTTCCATCCCTTCGCCATCGAGCGGATGGCCCAGGCCCTCCCGGACGTCAAGGTCATGATCATGCTCCGGGACCCGGTCCGGCGGGCCGAGTCGCACTATCACCACTCGGTCAGCCACGGCCACGAGGACCTTGACTTCGCAATCGCCCTGGAGCGGGAGGGGGAGCGAATGTCCGGTGAGATCGAGAAGATGGAGCGGGACTGGACCTACTGGAGCCATGCCCACGAGCACCACTCGTACTTCGCAAAGGGGCGTTACGTCGAGCAGCTCGAGCGGCTGTTCCGGCACTACCCCCGGGACCAGGTCATGGTCATCCAGTCCGAGGCGTTCTACCGGGACGCCAACCGGATCCTGGCAGACGTCACCGGGTGGCTCGGACTGCCGTCGGTGACCCTGGACGCCTCGGACGACCGCAACGGTCACGACTATCGCGAGATGGACCAGGAGATGCGGGCCCGGCTGATCGAGCTGTACCGGGAGCCGAACGCCCAGCTGTTCGAGCTGTTGGGAACCAGCTATGACTGGCTCGGCGTCGCCGAGTCGGCTCCCTCGGTGGACTGAACCGGAACGGCCGGCGTGGCCCGTCTGGTCAGCACCGCCAGCAGCTGGTCGATCTGGAGGGCGTCCCGCCAGATCCGGACGAGCACCAGCTGGGTTGCGCCGCCGAGCGCGGCGTGGGCCGCAACCGCCGGCCAGTCGTCGGTCACCAGGTGGGCGAGCAGCCCGGACGGTACGTAGGCGGCCAACGCCACCGCGGCTGCGGTCAGGACCGGCCGGCCGATGGCGTGGACCCGCCTGGTGTGCCACACCCGGACCACCGCCAACACCCGAAGCGTGACCCGCGACAGGGCCCAGGCCCAGGCTGCGCCGACGATGCCGGTGGTCGGCAACAGGATGAGCGCAGCGCCGACCATCACCGCCAGGGCGATGGCGTGGTTGATCAACGAGGCGATGCTGTCGCCGGTCATCAGCAGCAGCGTGTCCCCGACGCCGAGCCCGGTGATCACCAGGAACGCCAGCGACAGCACCACCACCAGCGGTGCGGCCGCGCTGAACTCCGGCCCGAACACCGACAGGGCGGTCTCGGCCCCGAACGCCAAACCGAGGAAGACCGGCCACAGTAGCGTCACGTTCCAGCCGGAGATCGTCCGCAGTACCCGCTGGGCGTCGTCGTGGCGCCCGTGGAGGAAGTTGGCGGCCAACAGCGGCGCCATCGACTGGGCGGTGGCCACCATCATCATCTGCCCGGCCAGGATGAGTCGGTTGGACGTGCCGTAGACCCCGGCCGCCGCCTCGTCGATCAGGAACGCCACCAGCAGGATGTCGAGTCGCTCCAACATCGCAGACAGCAGGTCGGCGACGGCACGGGGCCCGGTGTAGCGCCAGTACCGACCCCGATCGAGGGGGGCAGGGTCACCGTGGACGTCGACCCGTCGTAGCCGCCGGCGCAGCCAGGTGCCGATCGTCCCCATCGTCAGGACACTGGACAGGGCCCAGGCCACCGCCAGCGGCCAGACCTCGTCGCTCATCACGGTGGCGACGACAACGAAGGTCAGTTGGGTCACCGGCCGGACCAGCTGCCCGGCAACCACCGAGGGCCGCATCGTGCCGAAGCCGCGGCTGGCCCCGATCATGACCTGGCTGAGGGCGAAGGTCGGGACCGCCACTGCCAGGACCCGGACCATGGTGGTCGCGGTGTCCCGGTAGCGGGGCTGTTCGGCGATCAAACCGCTGATCGTCGGCGCCAGGCCGACCCCGGCGATGGCCAGCACGACGGTCACCGCCCCGGTGGCGACCAGGGCCGTGCGGATCACCGACCGCAGCTCCCGCTGACGGCCGTCTGCCCGGAGGCGGGACACGAAGAACATCAGCCCGGACTCGGCCCCGAGTCTGGCCCCGTTCGCCGCCAGGGTGAAGGCCGCGGTGGCGGCGAAGAACACCCCGGCCCCCCGCTGACCATGGACGTTGGTGACCACGCCGACGGTCACGAAGCTGACGACGGCGACCACGACCGACCCGGCAAGGTTCAGTGCGGTGCCCCTGGCCGCCCGATCGACCGAGCCCGCCGCCGGTTCGGCCCCGGACCCGTCGGCCCGAGGCCGGTCGACGGTGGTCACCGCTCGGCCTGGCCGCCGAGCCTTGGCCGGCGCCGAGGTCCCCAGCCGCTGAGGGCCACCGCTGCGACCATGACGAACAGCTGGTGGGGCAGGTGCCCGTAGATCGGCAGCTGGCACAGGCCGATGAACAGCGACACCTTGGCCCAGTGGGCAACGGGGTCGACCGGTCGGTGCCGCAGGAAGGCGATGGCGAAGAACCCGACATAGAGGCCGAGGGCGATGAATCCGTGGGCGAACAGCACCGACCACAGCTGACCGTGGGTGCCGAGCGGCGGTCCGTTCGGGTCGACCGGGTTGGTTCTGGTCGACCCGTAGCCGAGCAGGGGCGACTTCGCCGCCTCCTTGATCGTCTCGACGTAGAGGGTCGATCGGGTCTCGTTGCTGTCGGCCGATCGGGTTGCCAGCTGACTGGTCGCAGTCTCCACCGCGCCGCTGCCAACCGCCACGACGGCTCCCAGGGCCAACGCAGCCGCGAGCACGACCACCGGGAGGGGGTTCTTGCGGATGGCGGCCAGGCGGACCGTGCCGTAGCAGAGGCCGAGGCCGAGGGTCAGCCACGACCCCCGGTTGAGGGCGACGGCGAACGGCACGACGCCGATGGCCAGCAGCGGAACCAGCGCGGTGCGGGAAATCCCGATCCGACGGTGGTCATGGATGGCGGCCAGTACGAACGGGGTCATGAGGGCCAAGGTGGAGCCCCAGGCGTTGGTGTAGGCGAAGGGACCGGCCGGCCGGTACAGCGTCACGTCCTGGAACCGGAACACCTGGATCTCGGACACCTGGGGGCGGACCAGGTCCCGGATGAACTCGTTCTCGGCCAGTACGCCGGGGAGCACCTGCAGCACCGGGGTCGACCAGCTGAGTTCCGGGGTCAGGATCGACAGCCAACCGATGGCGACCATGGTGACCCACAGGGCGACGATCGATCGAACGATCCGTCTGGTCGCCGCCTCCCGATCGGCCCGGCCGAGGTAGAGGTAGGCCACGAACGCCGCCAGGTACCACGACGACCGGAGCCCGAAGATGGCGATCCGGCCGAACGAGTTCAGCTGGATGAACGACGCCCCGACCACCAGCAGGAACAGCCCGAAGACGGCACTACCCGGCGGGACGCGCAGTGGACGATGGCGGAGCAGCCACAGCGTCATGGGGATCGCGAGCAGCGGATAGTGGAGCGGGGCCAGGCCGACCGCCCACGAGATCGGGTACCCGGCCATCAGCATGGCGAAGAGGGCACCGTCGTGGGTCGCCGACCCGGCGGTGGCACCCGGTCCGGCCTGCCCGGGTCCGAGCCGGTCGACCACCCGGTCGAGTCGGGTCGAGCCCGGCCGCGGTCCGGCCACCGCGGTCACGGCGTCTGGGCGGCGGTGACGCTCTCGCTGGGGGTGTGCCCGACGACGGCCGAGGAGAGGAGCTCCAGGGTCGGGGCGTCGATCGCAGACAGGCGATCGAACAGGCCGGGATCGGCGATCTCGCCCTTGGCCCGGTGGGTGCCGACGATCAGTCCATCGGTCAGCGGGGCGACGGCGGGGATCACCAGGTCGTTGTCGACGGCGCCGCCGACCAGGATCACCGAGTGGTAGTGCATCCGGGCCAGGTTGAGGAGCCGCTCGAAATTGGCCGGCCGGACGACGGCCACCGACTGCCTGGTGACGGTGCCGACGGTCAGGGCGTGCAGCCCGTCGAGCAACGCCAACGGCCGGACCGCCTCCTCGAGGGTCCGGGAGCCACTGAGGACGTCGATCAGGCCAGGGGAGCGGTCGACCCCGAGGACGGTGTCGACCGTCGGGCCGGCGACGGCGGCATCGATGAGGAGGACCCTGGCGCCGAGGGTGTGGAGGGCATCGGCCACTGCGAACCCGACGGCGGTCGCAGACTCCCCGGTCTGTTCGCCAACGGTCAGGGTGACGACCGAACCCCTGGTCCCGAGTTGCTGGAGGTACGCGATGACCGGCTCCATGTCGTCGCTGACCACCAGCGCCGGGGCGGTCGGCGACGATGCCGCCGGCTGCGATTGTTCGAGGTCGGTCGGCTGTTGCTGGCCTTCCGGCTCTTGCTGGTCGGTCGGCTGGTCTTCCGGCTGTTGCTGGTCGGTCGGCTGGTCTTCCGGCTGGTCCGGACCGATCGGCTCGTCGGCCGGTGCTGCATCGGCGGCAACTGCCGGTTCGGGGTCCGGCGGGTCGTCTTGCGCCGTCGATTGATCGGTGTCGGCCTCGGTGTCCGGGGCGATGGTGGCGGGCTCATCCGACTCGGTGCTGGTGTCGGTCCCGGCGTCTGCCTCCTCGGCCGGGGAGGGGACACCGGGCGCCGGCGCCCGACGGTCGAGCTGGCCCTCCGGCGGGGTCGCCGGCGGTGTCGACGCCGGTGTCGGGCGATCGAGGCGGCGCCCATCGCTCGGCGGCACGGTCACCATGGCTCGTATTCATCCGCAGATGAACTGCCTGGATGTTGGTCAAGCTCTTTGGAAGTCCGGTGTGCTATACGGACAGGACTAC
>JBCCFN010000341.1:0-5019 GCA_039029715.1 Actinomycetota bacterium
CCGCCCTCGGGCCCACCCCCGCCCTCGGGCCCGGGCCCGGGCACGGGCCCAGGCGCCGCCCGATCAGACCCGTCGAGGGGACGCTCCGGCAGGAGGGAGATGGTGGCGAGCAGCGCAACGACGGCCAGGGCGGCGAGGACGGCCACGCCTCGTCCCGAGGTCTGCGTCTGGCGAGCCGGGGCGGACCCCGCAGCGGTGGTGACCGGGCCGGCCGGGCCATCGAGTCGGACCTCGAACGCCGGGGCCGAGCGGTCCGGGTGATCCGCGTGATCCGCGCCATCCGGGTGGCCATCATCGAGCCGGTCGTCGACCTCGATCCGGTGGCGCACGATGCGGTCCTCCCTTCGGGACCGATGGTGACACAGTCATCGCCCCGGCAGCGATATCGCGCCGGTGGGGCGGGGACGTCGCCCCGGTGTCAGACCTTGGCCACGGTGCTCAGGAACCGGGTGAGCTCGCCGGCCATGTCCGTGAGCTCACCGGCGGTGAGCTTGACCTCTTCGGTCGACTCGGTCGTCCGCCCGTTCGCCTCGGCGACGTCGTCGACCGCGGCGCCCAACTCGTCGACGTCTCCGGACGCGGCCTCGACGTCGGTCGCCAGGTTGGCGATCGTGTCGGCCTGGGCACTGACCAGACTGGAGATCTCCTGAGCCGCATCGCGGAGTCGGTTGATCATGTCGTGGACCTGCTCGTTGGCCTCCATCGCGTTTGCGGTCGAGGTCTGGATCGAGGTGACATAGTCGACGACCTGTTCGGTGGCCTGGGCGGTCTGCTTCGCCAGCTGTTTCACCTCGTTGGCCACCACTGCGAAGCCCTTGCCGCTCTCCCCGGCCCGGGCCGCCTCGATCGTGGCGTTGAGCGCCAGCAGGTTGGTCTGGGCCGCGATCGAACGGATCAACGAGATCGCGTCGTCGATCTCGGCCCCGGACTTGCCGAGCTCGTCCATCGAGTGCGAGGTCTGGACGGCGATGGCCGCCGCCTCGTTCGTCAGCTGGGAAGCATCGACGGCCTGGCGGGCGACGTCGCCGCTCGACGAGTTGATGTAGTCGAGGGCCGAGGCCACGGCGGAGACGTGCTCGGACGCCGACTTCCCGACAGACGTCGCGGTGGTCAACCGACCAGCGGTCGTCTCGGTGCTCTCGACCATCATGCCGGCAACCGTCTGCAGCCAGTCGGCCTGACCGCTGAGGCCGCTGGCGGCCTGGCGGAGGTTGGCCAGCGGGTCGCCGTTGGCGCCCCGGCCTCCCATCAGGGCAGCCAACGGTCGGTGGACCGAGAACCACAGCAAGAGCGCCAGTGCGAGCAGTGCGGAGAGGAACAGTGCGGTGTCCCGATCCGAGGCCCGGATCGCCTCCCGCCCGAGCCCGCAGACGATCACCAGCGCCAGCCCGTAGCTCCGCACCCGCATCGGGATCGACAATCGCTTCAGCCTCTGCACTGCCCCACCTCCTCGAGAGGGTCGCTGACTCTTCGGCTCTGTCTGCTATCGGCGAGGCCGGTTCGGACCTGAGAGAGCCGACCGGCTCATTCCCAATCGGCCCTCAACTCGTCCGATCGATGACCGATACCACCCCCGTCGGCTCCGGCCGGCCACGTGCAAACAAGCGTCGGGAGGGGCGGCGAGTTCCCCGCACGGCGCGCGATCGAAGGGCAAACGAATGGACAGCACTCTGGCGCGGAAAACGAGCGCAGAATTCGTGGGTACCGCACTGTTGCTCGGTGCAGCACTCGGCGGCGGTCAGGCCGCCGCAGCCGCAGGGGCCCCTCCCCACATGGCACTCCTCCTCGGCACGCTGGCAGCTGCCGCCACCCTCTTCACCGTGCTCCACGCCATCGGGCCGGTGTCCGGCGGACATGTCAACCCGGCGGTCACCGTCTCGATGTTGGCGGTCGGCCGGATCTCGGCCCAGGAAGCCGCGGCCTACGTCGTCGCCCAGATCAGCGGCGGCCTCATCGGCGCCATGGCGGCAAACGCCATCTGGGACACGGCCCTCGTTGCCGGCCCCGGGGTCGGTTCGCTGGCAAGCAATGACTACTGGGCCGAGGTGATCGCCACCTGTGGTCTGGTCGGTGCCATCCACGCCGCCGTCCACGGCGGCAACGAGAGTCGGCTGCCAATGATCGTCCCGGCCGCCGTCATCGCCGGTTCGTTCACCGCACCGTTCGGCATGGCAAACCCGGCGGTCGCCATCGCCGCCGGCCTGGTCGGTGGCGGCCTGTCGACCTCGACCATCGCCGTGCAGGTCTGCCTTGAGCTCGGCTTCGCCTCGCTGGTCGGTGTCGGTGTCGCCCTGCTCTACGGCAAGCCGGCCCGGCACGTCGAGACCCAGCAGGTCTTCGACATTCGCCTCGACTCGGCCCAGCCGATCGACGAGGACGTGGTCACCGGTGCCATCACCGCAGCCATCCGGACCGAGGACCGGCTGGTCCGGACCGCCGATGGCGGCTGGCGGATCGTGGTCGACGACGTCGACGACGCAACGATCGGCGCAATCAAGGACCGGGTCGAGGCGTTCGTCACGCTGGCGACCTCGACCGAGCAGCCGGACGCACAGGCGACGGTGGCGGCCAGCCTCGTCCCCGTCGTCGCCGGTCGGTGACCTCGGTGCCTGAGACTCCCGACCCAGACGAGCGAGAACCGTATCCGTCCCACGACGTGATCGTCATCGGCGGCGGACCAGCGGCCTACACCGCCATGATCTACCTCGCAGGCGAGCAGCTGGACGCCGTCTGCCTTGAGGGATTCGAGAGCGGCGGTCAGATCAGCCGAGCGTCGAAGGTCCTCAACTACCCCGGTCTGCCGGACAGCCCGGCCGGCGTTGACATCCCGGACAGCATGCGCCGGCAGGCCGAGGGACTCGGCGCCACCTTCGAGTTCGACGAGGCTCACACGATCGAAGCGATCCACGGCGACCGGTTCGCCGTCCACGGCTCGATGGGCAGCTGGGCGGCAAACGCCCTGATCGTCGCCACCGGATCCCGTCCGGTCGAGTTGGGCCTGGAGTCGGAGAAGCGGCTCCAGAACCGGGGCGTCGCGTACTGCGCCCTGTGCGACGGTCCGTTCTTCACCGGGAAGCGGGTTGCCGTTGTCGGCGGGGGCGATGCCTCGGTCGAGCAGGCCATCACGCTGACCAACCTGGGCTGCAAGGTCGTCGTGATCCATCGGCGGGACGAGTTCCGGGCGGCCCAGAGCGGTCAGAGCTTCCTGCACAACCATCCGGACGTATCGACGTTGACGCCGTACCGGGTTGACGAGATCCTCGCCACGCCGGAGGGCATCGTCGGTGGTATCCGGGTCGAGCACACCGAGACCGGCGAACAGCACGAGGAGACCCTCGACGCCGTCTTCGTCGCCATCGGCCACAAGCCAGCGAGCGACCTGGTTGCCGATCTGGTCGACCGGACCGAGGCCGGACACATCCAGGTCCGGGGCCGGACCGGCATGACCAGCTGCCCCGGCGTGTTCGCCGCCGGCGACGTGATCGACCCGTCGTACCGCCAGGCGGTGACCGCCGCGGCATCGGGCTGCGTGGCCGCCATCGACGCCGCTCGCTGGCTCGGCCATCGAGCGATCGACAACAACCTGGCCGCCGCCTCCACCAACCGGTGATCGGCGACGCCATGACCGACCACATCCAGACATCCACCAGCTATCTGACAACGACCCGACAACTGACGTTGAACACAGGAAGGACCACATCGTGACCCTGCTCAGCCAACAGGCAACCGACTTCACACTCGAGAGCACGAAGAACATGCAGAACCTCAGCGAGCCCGTCCGTCTCTCGGACCATCGGGGCCAGTGGGTCGTGCTGTTCTTCTATCCGGCGGACTTCACCTTCGTCTGCCCGACCGAGATGATCGCCTTCAACCAGGCGGTCCCCCAATTCAAGGAACTCAACGCCGAGTTCATCGCCATCAGCACCGACACGGTCCACGCCCACCTGGCGTGGCAGGAGTTCCACATCGGCAACATGGACTTCCCGCTCGCCGCGGACACGACCCACGAGGTCTCTGCCGCCTACGGCGTGCTCGACGAGGCCAACGGCGTCGCCCACCGGGGCGTGTTCATCATCGACCCGGAGGGCCTCATCCGCTACGAGGTCATCCACGACGAGCCGGTCGGCCGGAACGTCACCGAGGTCCTGCGGGTGCTCGCCGCCCTGCAGTCGAAGGGCCGGACCCCGGCCAACTGGACCCCGGACATGGTCTGCGCCAAGGCCTGATCAGTACCCGTCAACCACAGACCCAAGGATCGAACGTCACATGTCCATCACGCTCTACACCACCACCGGCTGCCCACTGTGCGAGCGGTACCGCAAGCTGCTCGACCAGAAGGGCCAGTCCTTCGAGGAGAAGAACACCACCGAGAACCCGAAGTATCTCGATGAGCTCGCCTCGAAGCAGATCTTCACCGTGCCGACGGTCTTCGTCGGCGGCGAGGTCATCGAGGGCTTTCGGCCGAACAGCCTGCTCGAACTGATCTGATCGACCGACACCGGCCCGTCGACCGGGAGCCCGGCCTACAGCCGGACGTACTCGTGGTCGACGGGCTGGGTGTTGATCCCCCGGGAGGGTGGCGCGATCCAGCCCGCCATCTTCCCCGGCTCGTACTGCGGTTGCATCAGCGAACCGATGTGGACCCGCTCCTCATCCGATGGGAGCCAGTCCACCGACTGGGCGGCCCACTCCTCGGCGGTCAGGACCCGGCCATCGGGACTCACATGGTGATCCCGGAACGCCCCGACCTCCCGGTGGAAACCGACGTGCGGTAGCGACAGGGTGACATCGACACCGTGGTCGGCCAGGATCCGGTTCCACCGCCGCAGCCCCTTGGCGCAGTCCTCGGTGTACTCGCTCCGGAGCTCGTGGTTGACCAACGCCCGGGCCGTCATCGTCTCGGTGACGATCTGCCCCTGGTCGTCGACCGCCAGGTAGGAGTCCTCGTCCTCGAGCAGGACGTGGTCGTCGTCGTAGCGGTCCTCGTTGAATCGGCCCTTCAACCCGGCGGCGTAGTAG
>JBCCFN010000342.1:0-5006 GCA_039029715.1 Actinomycetota bacterium
CGCGGGCCTCGTCGCCGAACTCCTTGAGCCGGTCGAGGTCCTCGACGCTGAGGTCCTCGATGACCGGGTACTGGACCCGGATCAAGGCGATCCGGCCGTCCGGAGACACCGCGCCGGACTGCATCGCCGCCTCCGGCCCGGCGGCAAGCGCACCGGCGGCGTCTGTGACACCGAGCACGTTCGGCAACGCGGCGGCGCCGGCCTGGACATCGGCCACCGCGGCCATCGCCTCGGCGGAGTCGAAGAAGGTGACGTCCTCGGCCAGCGGGGTCAGCACCAGCTGGGCGGTCAGGCCCGCCCGCTCCGACTGGGCGGAGGACAGCAGGTCGACGGCGGCCTGGGAGTCGAGACCGGGAACCTCGAACGAATCCTCCATCTCTGCTCCGGCGGTTGCAGACGCTCCGATCACGGTTGCGGCGGCAACCAACCAGGTCAGCAGGACCAGCAACGGTCTGCGGGCCGCGAACCGGCCCATTCGATACAGCGCGTGCGACATTGCTCCTCGTTCCTCCTCGGCGGCGCCCATCGCCGCTCGTGACCACCTTCGTCCCCACCGGTTGTCTCTCGGTCGGCGATCGGTTGTCAGCCGGTTGAGGCGGTTGAATCGGTTGAGCCGGTTGAGCCACCGATCGGTGTGGAAGACTGACCGTCCGGGCCCGGGGGGCGGAGGTTGCACTGTGAACGGCCGGTTGTGAACATCACGATCCTCGGGGAGGTCAGGGCCTGGGACGATGCCGGTACGGCGCTCGATCTCGGTCCGCCGAAGTGTCGCGTCGTCCTGGCCGCCCTGGCGCTGTCTCCGGGTTCAGCGGTGCCGGTGACCCGGCTTGTCGATCTCGTGTGGGGCGAGGACGCTCCCCGGACCGCAGACAAGACCCTCCAGTCCTATGTGACCCGGCTCCGCAAGGCCCTCGGCCATGACACGATCGTGCGGTCCGGTGCCGCCTACCGGCTGCACGTCCCGGGCGATGCGGTCGACGTCGGCCGGTTCGAGTCCCGGCTGGCCGCCGGCGACGTGGCCGGAGCACTGGCCCAGTGGGGCGGACCGCCGCTGGCCGGGCTCGAGGTCGGCGGGCTCGACGCGGTGATCGATGGCCTGGTCGAATCCTGGCTCGGCGCAGTCGAACAGGACCTGGCCCGGCGGGTGGGGGTCGGTGACGCCGGCGCAGTCGGTGAGTTGGCGGCCCTGACGTCGGCGAATCCGTTCCGTGAGGGACTGTGGGCGTTGCTGATGATCGCCCTGTACCGGAGTGGCCGGCAGGCCGATGCTCTTGCCGCCTATGGCCGCTGCCGGGCCGGGCTGGTCGACGGGCTCGGGGTCGAGCCCGGTCCGGCCCTCCGGGCGCTGGAGGCCGCCGTACTGGCCCAGGACGACGATGCCGTGGTCGCTGCCATCCCCGCAGGGCCCGGCGGCGGGCCCCCGGGCGACGGGCCACCGACCGCTCGGTCGGCCGTCTCGGCCCCCGGGTCGGTCGGGGTCGGGGTCGGGCCAGCGACGGGACCACGACCGACGGGCACGGTGACGTTCGGGATGTGCGAGGTCGTCGATGCAGACCGGCTGTGGGCCGAACGTCAGATGTCGCTGTCCGAGGACCTGGCTCGCCTCGACGACCGGGTACGGACCGCCGCAGCGGCGTACGACGGGGTGGTGTTCTCGGTCGCCGGGGACGGCTTCGGGGTCGCCTTCCACCGCCCAAGTGACGCGGTGGCGTGGGCGGTGGCGGTGACGGCCGATCGGGGGCCGGACCCGAGCGAGGACGGCCACGCGGATGGGGCCGACCGACCGAACCTTTCGGTCCGATCCGGCATCCACACCGGCGAGACCGACGAGCACGACGGCGGCTACTTCGGACCGGCCGTCATCCTCGCCGGACGGCTGGCATCTGTGGCCAACGCCGGCCAGGTCCTGGTGTCCGGGGTCAGTGCGGAGTTGCTTGCCGACCAGGCCCTGACCGAGCTCGGGACCTTCCGGCTCGACGGGGTGGTCGCAGACCAGCGGATCCTGCAGCTCGGCCCGCAGCCCTTCCCACCGTTGCGGGTCGACGGTCCGGGGCGAGGCAACCTGCCCCGCCGAGCCGACCGCCTGATCGGCCGTGACGACGAACTCGCAGCCATCGTGGCCGCGGTCGAAGAGGAGGCGCTGGTGACCCTGGTCGGGCCGGGCGGGATCGGCAAGACCAGTCTGGCCGTCGCTGCGGCCAGACAGCTGGAATCGCGATTCCCCGGTGGCACCTGGTTGATCGAGCTGGCCGGTGTCTCGGCGGACGCCGGCACCGACGAGGGCATCGGGGCGGTGGCCCGGGCGGTGGTCGACGCCTTGAACCTGACCGATCGGGTCGGTCGGGAGCCCCTGGAGCTGGTGGTCGGTGCGCTGGCGACCAGGCGGGTCCTGCTCGTGCTCGACAATTGTGAGCACGTGGTCGGTGGGGCGGCGGCGGTGGCCGAGGACATCACCGCCGCCTGCCCGGACACCCGGATCCTGGCCACCTCCCGAGAGGGACTGGGGGCGATCGGCGAGCAGCTGATCCCGATCGGCCCCCTCGACCCGGCCGGGGCTGCGGTCGAGCTGTTCCACCGTCGAGCCGGTCGACTCGGAACCGGCCCGGACACCGGGGCGTCTGCGGGGGCGGTCGAGGAGATCTGCCGCCGTCTGGACGGGGTCCCGCTCGCCATCGAACTGGCGGCGGCCCGGACCACCACCCTCACCCCGGCCGACCTCGTCTCCCGGCTGGATGATCGGCTGCGGCTGCTGACCGGCGGCCGCCGGACGACGATGGAGCGGCATCGGACGCTCCGGGCCACGATCCAGTGGTCCTACGATCTCCTTGACCGGGACGAGCAGCGGCTGTTCCGTCGGTTGGCCGTGTTCGCCGGCCCGTTCGACCTCCACGCCGCCATCCTGGTCGGTGACGGCGACGGGGTCGACGCTTTGCTCGGCGGTCTGGTCGATCGGTCGATGGTCATCGTGGAGTCTGGGCCGTTCGGACGCCGATTCCGGTTGCTCGAGACGATGCGGGACTTCGGATTCGAGCACCTGGGCGAAGCCGGCGAGACCGATGCGGTCGCCGCTCGCCACGCCGAGTGGTGCGCAACCGAGGTGGCTGCGGTCCGGACCCAGCTCGCCGGCCACGACGAGGTGGACGGGGTGGCCCGGCTCGACGAGTTGTGGTCGAACCTCCGCAGCGCCGTCACCTGGGCCCTGGCGGTTGGGGATGCGGCCCTGGTCCACCGGCTGACCGCCCCGATCGCCACCGAGCTCTATGTCCGGAATCGCAACGAGATCGGTCGGTGGGCCGAAGGGCTGCTCGAGATCGCACCGCCGGAGCGCGACGACCTGGTGACCTTCGGGGTGATCTGGGCCCTCCGCCGCCACATGCGAAATCGGGATCCGAACGGTTACGCCCGCCTGGTCGAGCGCTACGGCGAGCCGGACCATCCCCAGGTCCGCTATGGCCGGGCGTTCGTCACCGGCGACGTCGAGGATCGGCTGGTGTCGGCCCCGCTGGTGGTCGACCGGCTCCTGGAAGACGGTGACCACTACGGCGCCGCCCTGTTCGACGTGGTCGGCGTGGGGCTCTCGCTCCTACTCGCCGGCCGGTTCGTCGAGGCCGAGCAGCATCTGGAGCCGCTGGTCGAGCGCCATCGCCGGGACGGACCGCCGACCTGCGAGAACTGGACCCTGACCTATCTCGGGATCGCGGTGGCGGCCCAGGGCCGGCCGGAGGAGGCAGAGCGATGGTTCCAGGACGCCATCGAGGTCGAGCTGCCGCTCAGGACCACGACCTGGAACGAACCGTTGGCGGCCAGGGCCGCCGCCGGCCGGGGCCGGTGGCGGGAGGCGTTCCTCCTCCTCGCCGACCACCTGGACAGCGTCATCGAAGGGGAGAGCTATCACACCGCGGCGCTGGCCGCCGGCGAGTACATCGACCTGGTGGCCCGGGCCGGTGAGCAAGAGGCGGTGGCGGAGGGTTTGACCGCACTCGACGGGATCGGCCTGCTCGACGGGTTGACCGTCGGCACCGGTCTCCGAGCCGCAGACGAGGCGATCGCTGCGTACCGTGCGGACCGTCCCGGGGCCAACGCCGCCGATGCGGCGGTCGCAGCGGGAGACGGCCCGGGGCCCGCAAACGACGCCATCCGGCCGGTCCTGGTCGCCATGGCAGACAGCCTGCGCCGTCTGGCCGGCTGACCGCCGTCCGTAGCTTCCGGGCCCCGTCCGCGGCACGGCCGAGGGTTCGCCGTCGTGCCGGGACGGCCTCGCCGGTTGCCAGGGCCCTCGTCGCGCTCGACCGCCGGGCCTCGGTCGATCGGTTCGTGACCGCCAAGGGCTCGATCAACTGATCAGCTCGACCCTTGGGCCTCCGGTGCAACTACCGTGGCGGCCATGGCTGCAGCGATCGAGGTCCGGGACCTCCACAAGTCCTATGGAGGCTTCCAGGCCGTCCGCGGTGTCGACCTCGGGGTTGCGGAGGGAGAGATCCTTGCCTTCCTCGGGCCGAACGGGGCCGGCAAGACCACGACGATCGAGATCCTCGAGGGCTATCGGGACCGTGATCGGGGCGAGGTTGCGGTGCTGGGGGAGGACCCGGCGACCGCCCCGCTCAGTTGGCGGGAGCGGATCGGGATCGTGCTGCAGGAGTCCGAGCCGGTCCCGGAGCTGACGGCGCTGGAGACCCTGGAGATGCACGGCGCCTACTACCGCAACCCCCGGCCGGCGCCCGAGGTCCTGGAGATCGTCGGGCTCGCTGATTCGGCCGACCAGCGGACCAGGAAGCTGTCCGGGGGCCAGAAGCGCCGGCTCGACCTGGCACTGGCGCTGGTCGGGAACCCGGAGCTGGTGTTCCTCGACGAGCCGACCACCGGGTTCGACCCGTCGGCCCGGCGGGAGTCCTGGGGGATGATCGAAGCCCTTCGCCAGCTGGGCAGTACGGTCCTGCTGACCACCCACTACATGGACGAGGCCGAACAGCTGGCCGACCGCATCGTGGTCATCGCCGGCGGGTTGA
>JBCCFN010000343.1:0-4997 GCA_039029715.1 Actinomycetota bacterium
CTCCACCCGCACCCGCCGCAGCGCCACCCCCGCCACCGCCGCCACCGCCGCCGGCCCAGCAGTGGGCCCCACCACCCCAGGCCGCCGCGCCACCGGCCGCTCCGGCTCCGGCTCCCGCAGCGGCAGCTGGCCAGCTCGAGTTCGTCATCTCCGAAGACGGCCGCAACGGACGAGCGATCCTGACCGACCGAGGCATCGACCGGATACTCAAGAAGACGATCGGCCGAGACGACCGCCAGTTCATCCCGTTCACCGCCATCACCATGGTCTCCCACGACCGCAAGACCGTCGGCCGCGACCGCGTGCTCATCAACATGGCACACGGCGACTCGCTCACCTGGAAGATCGCTCGAGACGCCGAAGGCTTCGTCAACCACGTCAACGCAGCCCTCGGCGGACGATGACCACCGAAGACGAGGAAGCGACGCAGCAGGAGACTGCGTTCTTCATCACTCGGATCGGGCACCCAGGATCACCCGTTCGACAACGCACCGACGACATGCAGAAGTACGTCATCGGGCCACCGCTGGCCAAGAGGGGCATCCGGCTCGTCCGGGCCGATCTTGATCCAACCCCTGGAAGAATCAGCGACCGCATCGTCGTTGGGATCGACGACGCCCGCGTGGTGATCGCCGACGTTTCGGGACTCACGGCCAACGTGTTCTACGAGCTGGGCATCGCCCATGCGCGGGTGAAGCCCGTCATCCTCCTGGTCGACGACGCCGAGACGATCCCCTTCGACACGGTTGACCAGAACCACATCATCATCGGCGACGACGGCAAGCTAGGAGCGGCCGAGGCCGAGGCCGCCTGCGGCCTGTTCGACAGAGCTCTCAACGCGGTTCTTGCGGAGGACTTCGAGCCGAGCTCACCGGTCACTGCGGCAAACCTGCGGAAGCAAGTTCAGGCGATCGAGGATCCGCAAGCGCGGCAGGTTGCCCGGCTTCGCAAGGAGGTCTACGACTTCCGAGAGGAGCTGGCTCGGCTGTCGAATCTGCATTCGAGTCCACCCAGAGAGGTCCGGTTTTCGATGGTCCGCAAACGTGGCCTGCTTGTCTTCGTGACGCCGATGGGCGAGACGGTTGATGAAGTTCGGCTCGATAGCCCCCGGCTCCCGAATGAGATCGATGAAGCGCTGTACCGAAATCTGGCGGACCTCAGCCAGGCGGCCCTGGGGCGACTGGCGCGGCAGGCGGTTCAGTTTGCGGAGGCGATACCGGCGGAGGGCGACTCCATGGAGTTTCCGAGCGGTCGGGTTCGACGCAGGGGCGCCGGGGTGATCTAGGTGGACGGCTACGCCACGATGTCCGGCACCTCCAAGCCGGCTGGCAGGTAGGACCGGGCGTCGGCGTAGCGCCGAAGGTCGCCCATCCCCGGCACGGCGTAGAGCCCTGTAGTGTCGACCCGCTCGTGACCGAACCAGGCTTGGATGATGGGCATCGGGACGCCGATTCGGGCCATGTCGAGCCCACAGGTGTGCCGTAGCGTGTGCGTGGTTGCGTCGACGTCGGCCACCTCGGCTACCGACTTCACGATGGCGGCGATCCGTTCCTTGCCAAGCCGGTCTCGTTTGCGGTGCCGTGTCGGCCACATCGGGCCGGCGCGGCGGCCACCGAGGCCGAGATGGACCCACGTGCGGAGTGCACCTTCCATCTCACCTGCCACCGGGATCGTCCGTTCCTTGCTGCCCTTGCCCCACACGTAGAGCATCCGGTCGCGGCGAGACCAGTCGGACACATCCATCGCTGCGATCTCCTCGACCCGAAGACCGAGCTGGACCCCGACCAGGATGATCGTTCGATCCCTCATCCCGGCCACATACAGCATGCGGGTGACGTCTTCGGGGTCGAGCCCCTTCCGGACACGCTTGGCGAGCTTGGCCGGCCGGACCGTTCGGGTCGGGTCGTCCTCGACCAGGCCGACGAGCATCGCCCACTCAAACACCGCGCGGATCGGTTTGATCCGGGTGTTCTTCGAGTTCGGGGCGTACTCGCTCCCGTCGCGCTTGCGCTGGCCGGCCCACTGCTCGACCTGTCTCGTCGAGATCTGACCGATCGGTGTGTCCTCACCAACGAACCGCACGAAGTTGCGGAGGTAGACGCCGTAGACGTGCGGCGTTGTGCCGGTCAGCTCGCCCCGCCGTGCCGCACCCTGTAGCCACTGCTCTGCGAGAGCCCCGATGCCCTCCATCCCAGCTAGTCCTTCCCCGCGGCGCCCAGCGGCAATAGGCGTCACGGTTCCCGTCGATTTGGTTCGACCCTCCCTAGCTGAGGGGGATGAGATCGACCGTAAGTTTGTTCCCAACCTGGATCAAGCCGCGAGCGGCACTTCGGGTAGATCGACCCGGTTATCGAGACCGATGTAGGAGATCGGATACGCGCCGGTAACTTCACCCAGAATTCGGGCCGAGATAGCCCTGACCAGGGTGTTTGCGGCCGAGGGATCCCGAGACGGCCCGTCAGTCCCCGAAGACGGCGATCTGGTTACCGACGGCCCGGAGCCCACCGGACGGCTGGTTGACCACGCCTCGGCCGGCGATCCACATCGTCGACGAGCCGCCGCCGTCGAGCATGACCGCATCGTGGGCACCGAGGGCGACGAGCAGATCGACCGTTTCGGCGCCGGTCATCCCGATCGCGGACCGGCTTCGGCCGTCGACGGTCACCAGGATCAGCACGTCGCCGCTGGCGTCCACACCGATGGCGGTCCGGGGGTGGCGGTTGAGGAACGTCGGATCGGTCCCGAAGTCGGTGGTCGGTTGGCCCCGATGGATCAGGGTCGGGTGGCCGGAGACCCCCTCGACGATCCGGGGATCGACCCCGTCGTTAATCTCCCGATGATGCTCGAGCACCACCTCCCCGCCCTCGGTGAAGCCGAACAGGGCGGTGTAGCCGTGGTCGGACCCGGCATAGACCACGCCACCGGCCACCGCCGGCCCGTCCCAGGGTGCGTACCAGTTGCCATTGATCGCCACATGGGCCCCGATCTCCTCGGCCCAGGTCCCGACCGTCGACCGGCCGCGGTCGCCCGGGCTGACCCGGACCCCTCGGGTGGCGGAGAGGTGGACGAACGCGACGTTGACCCGCTGGCCGTCGCCGATCTGTCGGCCGTGGATCAGTGCGCTGGTGACCCGGTCGGGTTCGGTCAGCCCTGCCTGGTCGACCACGGCGAGGAAGCCGGCGTTGTCCAGTCGGGTCGTGGCCAGCAGGCCGTCGCCGGCCGGAGCGGGGTCGGCGACCGTTGCAGCCGAGGTCGTCGCAGCCGAGGTCGTCGTCGGCTCGGCCTCGTCGGCGTCGGGTACTGACGGTCTGGTGGTCGTGGTGGACGAGGCAGCCTGGTCGACCTCTTCGTCCTCGGTGCCGATCGATATGCCGAAGCCGTCGAGGACATCCCCTGGCTCCTCGACCCCGAGGGCCAGGAACTCGTCGGACTCGACGAGCGCGGTATACAGCCCGGTCGGATCGAGTCCAGTCCCGAGCTCGCCGGTCCAATACGCCATGCCGCCGTGGTCCGGGAGCCGGCCGAGCACCTCGCAGTAGACGGCGATGACCAGCCGCTGGACCACCAGCGCCGGCGGGTCGCCGTCATTCGGGGCGGCCGAGGACGCCGGCTGGTCCGGCGGCTCACAGCCGTCGGCATCGATGCCGGCGCCGACCTCGATGGTCAGCACGTCTGCCGCCGCCGAGGCGGCCGGGTCGCCCCCGGTCGCATCGACCACCGCTCCCCCGCCCCCATTCGGGCCGGCCGGTCCGGGACCGGCTGCAGCACCAGCGTCGATGCTGGTCAGGCCACCAACGGTGGGTAGCGCGGCGGCGATGACCGCGGTCGCAACCATGACGAAGCAGGCGCCAAGGGCGCGACCCATCTCGATACGTCTCCCACCTGCCCTGCCAACAGCAGCGCTCCGCACGTCCCGCAGGGGTGTCCCCCGTCGAGCTCCGCCCCCGCCGGGCGGCTACATCCAGATAACAGCACCGCCACGGTCCGGCGAAAGGAGAATGATGCCCGGCTCAGGGGCCTTCGTGTGGGCCGTTCGACCTACCGCATCGGGTCGTCGCACCGATCCGACGGCCGGTTCGGTGACCGTTCGGGCAGGTTTGCCCGGGTCAGAGCATGCTCAGGGCGAACACACCCCGGATCGACCACAGCGCCGTACGGAACCAGTTGGTCCAGATCAGGCGGTCGATCAGGACCGCATCGTGGCCGGACTGCAGCTCCCCGTGGAGCGGGGCGTACCACAGTGCCGTCGACAGCCAACCGATGGCCAGGAGCAGGCCGGCGATGAAGGCGAGACGTCCGGAGACGTCTTCCGGACGCCTGATCCAGACGAGGAGGGCGAGCAGGATCTCCAGCGGGGCGAACGGGGCGAGCAGGACGACGATCCTGGTTGCGTGGGCCGTGACGTAGGGGACGAAGTCGTCGACCGGCACGTTTCGGAACTGCGGATAGATGGTCAGCTGGACCGACCACATGATGCCGACCATGACCAACGTGACGCCGGCGTGGGAGAGGAGCAGCAGGCGGTCTGACATCGCCGACGACCGTAGCAGGAGCCCCTCGCCCCAACCCCACCACGACACGACAGGGTCACGCGGAGGTCCGACACACTGGTCGCAGCGTGTAGCTGATAACAAATGAATCGAGAATTTGCTAGATCCTTTGAGTCAAAGCTTGACCGTATCGGTTGTTGCTTTATGTCAAAAGTCTTTGGTTAGAACACTGGCCTTTGCATCGAATGTGCGCGAGGCTCGTCGATCATGTCAGACGATCCGCCGCCTGACCTCACAAGGACGGCCGACCTCCCGCTCGGCGGTCCGGGGATCCCCCCAGTCGAGGACGACCGCTCCACTTCGGCCGACGCCGGTCCGCCGAACCTGTTCGACGAAGCTCGGACCGTCTCGCTCCACCAGCAGCCGACCGCCCAGCCAGCCTCGACGCCAGGGCCGTCCATTCTCGAGGGCACCACCCGGCCGGTTCCGATCGAGCAGCATCTGGCC
>JBCCFN010000344.1:0-4981 GCA_039029715.1 Actinomycetota bacterium
GTGGCGGCCCCGTTCGCAACCAGACAGCTGGCCGACCTCGGGGCTCGGGTCCTCAAGGTCGAGCGGCGGGGCGAGGGCGACTTCGCCCGGGACTACGACGGCACCGTCGGCGGCAGCTCGGCGTTCTTCGTCTGGGCCAACCGGGGCAAGGAGTCGATCGAGCTGGACGTGAAGGACCAGGCAGACCGGGCGACCTTCGACCGGTTGGTGGCTGGGGCAGACGTGTTCATTCAGAACCTCAGCCCGTCTGCGGCCGAGCGGCTCGGCGTCCTGGCCGACCAGCTCCGGGCGGGACAGCCGAATCTGATCGCCTGTGATGTGTCTGGCTACGGCCTCGGTGGGCCCCGGACCGATGACAAGGCCTACGACCTGGCTATCCAGGCCGAGGCCGGTGCGGTGGCCCTGACCGGGATGCCCGATCAGGCCTGCAAGGTCGGGTTCTCGGCGGCGGACATCGCCTCGGCGATGTATGCGTTCTCCTCCATCCTGGCTGCGCTGTATCGACGCCAGGCCACCGGCGAGGGGGCGTCGATCGAGGTATCGATGCTTGAGAGCCTGGCCGAGTGGACGGCGGCCCCGGTCTACGGGGCGGTCGGCGCCGGGGTGACCCCGCCCCGGTCGGGGCACCGGCACACCATGATCGCCCCCTACGGCATGTACCGGCTGGCCAACGGGGACGACGTCATGCTCGGGGTGCAGTCCAACCGGGACTGGGCCGCCTTCGCCGAGCACGTCCTCGGTGACCGGGCCCTGATCGACGACCCTCGGTTCCGGGACAACGCAGACCGGATCGCAAACATCGATGATCTCGAGGCGGTGATCGCTTCGGTGTTCGGTGCCGAGCCGGCGGAGGAGATCCTGCGGCGGCTGGCGGAAGGCAAGGTGACCCACAGCTCGGTTCGGGACCCGAACGCCCTCTGGTCTCACGAGCAGCTCCGCAAACGGGACCGGTTCATGGAGGTCGCCACCCCGACCGGGACGGCCGAGGTCTACCGCCCGCCGTTCAACATCAGCGACCTGGCCGGACCCCGGCCCGAGGTGCCGACGCTGGGATCCCACGACCCAGACCTGGTCGCCGAGCTGTTGCGCCGGGCAGATGGAGCGGGGCGGTAGCCGGCGACTCGCAGCAAGCTAGGGGTCGCCGTCCGCCGGACCGATCGGGGCCGGCGGGAACGCCCCGCCGTCGAGCAGCTCTCGCTCACCGAGCGGGGCGCCAAGGGCCACGGTGACCGGCTCGAGCGGGTTGCCAGGGCACTCCTGGTCGCCGTACTGGGTGGCCGCGGCGAACAGCACGATCACCCGGTCCGCCTCTTCGATGACCTGAGGCGTCAACAGCCGGTCCCCCATCGGCTGGCCGCTGGCGCAGGCCCGTTCCGATACCAGGAGCAACAGCTCGGTTTGCTCCGCCGTTGGCGGGTCCTCTGGGTCGAGGTAGACCTCGACCCGGTTCAGGCCCTCCGGGTAGCCGAGGCTGAGGTTGCAGCCACCGAAGTTGGTCGCCCGCCACCGGTCGCCGTCACGGTCGACCCCGATATCGCCATCCAGCGCGCCGCCCGGACCAAGGACCCCGAACTGGGCCTCGTTCTCGCCGATGTCGAGGACGACGACCTCCGGGTCCTCGCCGAACATGGAGCCGAGCTCCATCGCCGCCCCACCGTCGCCGTCGGCGTCGCCGAACAGGGCCCGGACCGCATCGACCGCCGGATGGTCGACCGCGTCGAGCGGGACCGGGGTCTCCAGCGCCGATCGGGGGAAGGTCGCATTGCCGCCGCAGGTCAACCGCTGCTCGGCCGGGTCGAGGGAGAGGACCTCGATCGGCCCGGTCGGCGGCTCCGGGGTCACGGTGACCGTGACGCAGGCCAGCGCCGGGTCGACCAGCTCGGCCAGCGAAGCGAAGTCCTCGGGGGCGGGGTCGATCAGGTCGAACGAGACCCGGCTCCGGGTGATGTCGAGCCCACCCCCGACCAGCGCCGGGAACGGCTGGCCGTCGCCGAAGGCGGCCATCTGGGCCGCCCGGAGCGCCTGCTCGCTGTTGTCGACCTGGAGCACATCGATAGCGACATCCTCCCGGGTTCCGAACGGCCGATCATCCGCGGGCGAGGTCAGCGCCGCCACGGCATCGCGGTGCTCGGTGGGGTCGTCGGTGAACGCCACCACCACCGTCCCGACGCCGCGATCGATCCACAACCCACCGAAGGTGTCGGAGCGCTGTGCGCCGTAGCCGGCGAGCGTGCCCATCACATCGTCGGGTGGATTGGCGGTCGGCCCCAATGGCCCCTCGAGGGTCGAGGCCACCGCTGGCACGTTATCGCAGGCGACGAACTGACCGAACTCGCCGGCCTGGCCGACCTCGGACGGCGGGTCGGCCGGTGAGGAGGCGCCGGTCTCGACCGACGCATCCTCGCCGCAGGCCGCGCCGATCACCACGAGCGCCAGCACGATGGGGCCGAGCCACCGGCGCACCAGAACCGCTCCTAGGACGCCTTCTCGATCGGGGCCCAGGCCAGCAGCAGCGTCTTCTCGCCCTGGTCGCCGAACCGGACGACCACCTCGGTCTTGTCCCCCGAGCCCCGCAGGTCCAGGATCACGCCCTCCCCGAACTTCTTGTGGAGGATGTCGTCGCCGATCTTGAAGTCCATGCCGGCCGCAGGGGACGGCACCGGGCCCCGGGGCTTGAGCGCGGTGTCGACCACCCGGTCCCGGCCACCGAAGCTGCTCGACGCCGTGCCGCTCGAACCGAAGACCGAGGTTCGCAGGCCCCGCTTCGAGCTGCGGGAGCCCTCGGCCTCGGTGATCAGAGCGTCCGGGATCTCATCCAGGAACCGGCTCGGCGGGTTGTACTGGGTCTGGCCGAACAGCATCCGGGCCCACGCATGGGTCAGGTACAGCCGCTCCCGAGCCCGGGTGATCCCGACGTAGGCAAGCCGCCGCTCCTCCTCCATCTCGTCCGGGTCGGTCATCGACCGCATGTGGGGGAAGACCCCGTCCTCCATGCCGAGCATGACGACCACCGGGAACTCCAGCCCCTTTGCCCCGTGCAGGGTCATGAGGACGACCTGGGAGTCGTCACCGTCGACCTCGTCGGTGTCTGTCAACAGCCCGATCTGCTCCAGGTACTCGTCGACCGAGTCGAACTGGGCCGCACCGCCGACCAACTCCTGCAGGTTCTCGAGCCGACCCTCGGCCTCGACCGACCGCTGATCCTCGAGCTCGGCCACGTAGCCGGTGTCCCGCAGCATCGCCTCCAGCACCGCGGCCGGCCCCTTGTCCAACAGCTCGGTGAAGTCGTCCATCAGCGCCAGGTAGGAGGCGATGCCCTTGGCCGCCTTGCCGGACACCCCGGCGTCGGCGGCCCGGCGGAGCCCCTCGCTGAAGGTCATGTTGTGCAGCTGGGCGAAGGCGTCGATCTTGGCGATCGAGGTATCCCCGACCCCCCGCTTCGGGACGTTGACGATCCGCTTGACCGACACCTCGTCCGCCGGGTTGGCCACCGCCTTCAGGTAGGCCAGGGCGTCCTTGATCTCCTTGCGGTCGTAATAGCGGGTCCCACCGACCACCTTGTACGGGATCCCGACCCGGCCGAAGTACTCCTCGAGCACCCGGGACTGGGCGTTGGTCCGGTAGAAGACCGCCATATCGTCCCACCGGTAGGTCCCGGCGTCGTGGAGCTGGGCCAACTCGCCGGCCACGTACTGGCTCTCATCCACCTCGTCGTCTGCGTGGAACCGGATGATCTTGTCTCCGTGGCCCTCGTCGGTCCACAGCGACTTCGGCTTGCGGCCGAAGTTGTTGGCGATCACCGCATTGGCGGCGTCCAGGATGGTCTGGGTCGAGCGATAGTTCTGCTCGAGCAGGACCACGGTGGTGTCCGGGAAGGCGTCCTCGAACTGGATGATGTTGCGGATGTCTGCGCCCCGGAACCGGTAGACCGACTGGTCGGAGTCTCCGACGACGGTGACGTTGCGATGGACGTCCGCCAGCCGGAGCACCAGCTCGTTCTGGACCCCGTTGGTGTCCTGATACTCGTCGACCAGGAGGTGCTTGAACCGCTGTTGGTAGTGGGTCAGGGCCTCGGGCGAGTCCCGGAACACCTTGACCGTGTTCAACAACAGGTCATCGAAGTCCATGGCCGCCGCGGCCTGGAGCCGTCGCTGGTATTCCAGGTAGACCTCAGCCGCCTTGCGCTCGATGATGACGTTCGCCCGCTCGCTGTACTGGGCGGCGCTGAGCCCGTCGTTCTTGGCCGAGCTGATCACGTTGTGGATCGAACGGGGCTGGAATCGCTTCGGGTCGAGGCCGAGGTCCCGGATCACGTACCCGACGAGCCTGACCGCGTCCGACTGGTCATAGATGGTGAAGTTGGACGGGAACCCGATGGCCGAGGCGTCCCGCCGCAGGATCCGGACGCAGGCGGCGTGGAAGGTCGAGACCCACATCTTCTGGGCCACCGGGCCGACCAGCTCGGCCACCCGGTGCTTCATCTCGTCCGCTGCCTTGTTGGTGAAGGTGATGGCCAGGATCTCGAACGGGGAGATGCCCTGGTCGATCAGCCAGGCGATTCGACGGGTCAGCACCCTGGTCTTCCCCGACCCGGCACCGGCGACGACCAGCAGCGGGCCGCCCTCGTGGGTGACGGCGTCCAGCTGGGCCGGGTTCAGGCCCTCGGTGATGTCTGCAGCGGGCACCGTTCCACACTAGCCCACGGACCGGGTCGCTCCGGGCCCCGAATCGGGGGCGATCGTGCCGGATTCGGCACCCGATCTGGCGCCCCGTCCCATCTCTCGCCGATCTGTGTAGATGATGGTAGAACCTTGTTGCTATCACTTTGAGAAATAGCTGTGGGCGCCGATATCGGTAGTTGTGGCGGACCCTAGCCCTGCTGCGGTCAGCTGGCTTACCGTACTCGACAACGGCGCAGGCGAAATGAGCAACCGGACTCGGTCCCCGGGGTTGGCCCCCCGAACGGACCCCGGTTGCACCA
>JBCCFN010000345.1:0-4918 GCA_039029715.1 Actinomycetota bacterium
AGGTGGTCCAAATTCACGACAGATTCTTTGGGACCTTGGAGGTGGCTGGCCGCTAGCGGCAACCATCAGGTTGCGGCCGCTGGAACGCTGGCGAATCGCAACCAGGCACCCCAGGAAGACCATTCGAGCCCGTCCCACTCGACGTGACCGTGGTCTTCCGGGTCCAGCACATCGAGTACCGGGCCGGCCCCGCTCCCATGGAGCGTGGCCGGCCCGGCTCGCGTCCGGAACCGCCCCGGTCGGCTATCGTTGACCGGCGTGGAACGGCCAGGAAAGTTCGAAGATTTTCGGTGGGTCGGGGACAAGCGAACCCGAATCGTCTACGACATCGAAGCGATGACCGATGAGTCGATCATCGAGGAGTTGATGGAGGCCGGGACCTACGCCTCGTTCGGTCCAGACACACTGGCCGAGGCCCGAAACCGGGGGTATCGCCCGTTCAATGGCAGCGGAAGCAACTAACCCTCCGGAGCCGGTCACGATCCGGTCCAGCGGCGGGGCCGAACTCCATGGGCGGCTGATCCGGTCATCGACCGCCGATCGTCGCAAGTCGGTTGCGGTGCTGTTTCTCCACGGGTTCCCGTCTGCCGACCTTTGGGCCGACAAGATCGGCAACGACCTGACCGAGCTGTGCGAGCGGATCGCCGCCGATCAGCAGTGGAACGCCCTGACCATCCACTTCCGGGGCTGTGGCGAGTCGACCGGTGACTTCAGCCTGACCCGATGGGTCGACGACGCGTCTGCGGCCATTCGCTTCCTCCGGGCCGAGACCAACCCCACCGGGCTCTGGGTCTGCGGATTCGGGACCGGCGGTGCCGTCGGGTTGGTTGCCGCAGCCGAGGATCCGGCGGTCAGCGGGGTGGCGGTCGCTGCGTCTCCGGCCGACTTCGACGATTGGGCCGCCAGGCCGGAGCGGCTGCTCGGCCACGCCAGGGAGGTCGGCGTCATCACCAGCCCGGGATTCCCGAAGAACCAGGAGCGGTGGAACGCCGAGCTGAAGGAGGTCCGGGCGGTCGAGGCGGCCGAGCAGCTGACGCCCCGGCCGCTGCTGGTGCTGCACGGATCCGAGGACGAGGCGGTGCCCCATTTCGACGCCCGGATGGTCGCAGACGCCCATGGTGGGGCAGACCTCCGCTTCATCCACGGGGCCGGCCACGACCTTCGCCACGACCCCCGGGCGGTTGCGGTCCTGCTCGGCTGGCTCAACCGGCAATCGGTCGAGCTGAGCGAGCGCTGACCTCGGCCGAGCCCCGGTCTGGCCGGCCACCGCAGCCGAGCTCGCCGCAGCGGCCCGGTCGGCGTCCGGCCCCGATCTGGCAACCGTCGGTTCAGGAGTCCCGGCGTAGGACGCCGGCCAGCACGGCGATGACCGAGGGGATGAGCAGGACCCCGAGCACGGCCAGGACGGCACCGGCGGCGGCCCAGCCGACGCCCACCGGCCTGAGGTCATCGGTGAAGCCGAGGTCGACCACCGGGAGGAAGCGGTCGAGCCCGTACAAGGCCCGGCTGAAGAGCCCCGGCGCCGCCTGCGGCTCGCCATCTGCCGGGACCGCCTCCAGCGATCCCGGCAGCCCGAATGCCACGGCCCCGAGCACCATGACCGACAGCGTGCCGATCACCAGCCGGGCCTTGCCGAGGCCATAGCCGGCGGTCCAGTCGTAGAACCGGTCGCCCACCAGCCAGGCCCGGTTCCGCAGCGTTTGTCGACCCGCAGCCTTTGCCGCCCGCTCGGCCCGGCGGCGCTGGACGTAGATCTCGTCTGCGATGTCGCGGTCGCCCCGACTGCGGAAGTAGCGCTCGATGCTTCGGTACAGCTTCGGCGTCCGTCCCCGGGACAGGGTGATCAGGTCCTGCCAGCGGTCACGGTCGATCCGGTCGAGGGTCAACCCGTCGGTCCGGGCCGTTCCCGTCCCAAGCCGCAGCGGCGAATCCAACTGGCCGAGGTGGGCGTTGGTGACGTCGAGGGTTCCGTTGAGCTTGGTGCCGTCCTTCGGGACCAGTGAGTTGCCGATCCGGGCCGACTCCAGGTCGAGCCGGCCATCGATCGTGGTCTGCTCGATCTGGAGATTGACCCCGATCTCGGAGAACTGGAGGTCGATGTCACCAACGATCGTCGACTGGTTGAGGAAGACCCCGCCGGTGACCCGGCCCCCGTTCATGGAGAGCGCCCACGGGAAGTCCTGCCGCGATACCTCGATGTCGCAGCCCAACACCACGAGGTTCCAGCCGATCGTGGCGTGGGACAGGTCGACCGGGGCCCGGATCCGGGAGCGGAGCTCGACCGAGTGGTCTCGACCGTTGAGTCGCCGGAGGGTGGCCGTCCGCCCGCTGCCGTCTGTCAGGTTCCAGACGTCGCTGCCGTCCGGTTCGACGGTCAGGTCGTCGAGATCGAGCGGGCCGGGGTCGGCGGCCCGGATCGCCGTCCTGGCTCCGTCACTGAGCTGACCGTCGTCCATGACCGGACCGTCGAACTGCGCCACGAGCGGCCAGGGGGTGAAGTCGAGGTCCCGCTCGACCCGCAAGCCGTCTGCTGCCACATGGCCTGCGATGTCGATCCCGCCGGCGAAGATGTAGCGCGATCGGAGCGCCTTGAGCCACAGGGTGGAGTTGGCCCGGAACGTCGACATCTGCAGGCTGAGGGCAAGGCCACAGTCTGCGCCGCCCAGGTCGATGGCCAGGCTGGTGCTGACCCGGATCAGCTCACAGGCCAGGCCGCAGGTCGCTGCGGTCAGATCGACCCGATGGATCGGGCTCTCCAGCCGGAAGTCGGAGTCGTTGAGGCTCACCATCTGCCCGGCGTGGATGCCGTTGAGCGAGAGCTCGCACTCGAAGACACAGCCCACGAACGACAGCGCCCGGTGGATCCGGGCCCCGCTGAAATCGAGGTTGCCCGGGAACGGGACGGCCCGGCGGGGATCGAAGGTCGCGGGTTCGATGTCGAAGGTGCAGTCGCGGAAACCGAGCGAGCCCTTGCACTCGAACCCGACGAATCGGACCGGCTCGGTGAACGTGCAGCCGACGAACAGCACGTCCGACTCGGCGGTCGTATGGGACAGCTCGTCGTCTCCGACCTGGAACGAGCCGTTGAAGGTGCAGCCGTGGAACTGCAGCGTCGATCCGATCGTGGCGTTCCGTAGGTCGACATCGTCGAACGTGCACGACTCGAACGTCACCGGGCGGGCGATCGCCGCCATCGACAGGTCGATGGCCGGAAGCTCGGCACCGGTCACCGGCAGCGGATCCGTCGTCTCGACCCGCAGCTGGTCGACGACATCGGTGGTCATGTCCGTCTCCCCCTCGCCTCCCGATCACTGCGCCGGGGTGGTCAGTATCGGGTGACGGGGGGTTGAGGGTCAAGGCTCGACGGGGTGCCCGCCGAGCCGCAGTTCGGTCACCGGGTCCAGGGCGGATCCAGCTCGGTCGGCAGGTCGTAGTGGGCGATGGCGTCCGCCAGGACCTGCCGGTCGATGGCGCCCGAGGCCGCCAGCTGGGTGAGCACGGTCAGCACGACGTTCGGGGCATCGGTCTCGAAGAACGAGCGCAATGCCGGACGATCATCGGAGCGGCCGTAGCCGTCGGTGCCGAGGGCGGTGAAGCCGCCGAGGACGAACCTGGCGATCTGCTCCGGCACCGCCCGGATGTAGTCGCTGACCGCGACGACCGGGCCCGGACTCTCTGCGAGCAGGGCGGTCACCTGCGGGACCTTCGGCTCCTCCATCGGGTGGTAGCGGTTCCACCGCTCGGCGGCCAGGGCCTCTTCCCGGAGCCGCTTGTAGCTGGTGGCGCTCCAGAGCTCGACGCCGACGTTCCACCGCTCGGCCAGCTCGGCCTGGGCCTCCCGGGCGGCGCTGTGGGCCGGGCCGGAGAACAGCACGGTGGCCAGGGCCGGCGGGCCCTCCGGGCTCGGGGCCCACCGATACAGGCCGTCCAGGATCCCCTGGTCGACCCCATCCGGCTTCGGCGGCTGGGCGTAGTTCTCGTTGTAGATGGCCAGGTAATAGAAGACGTCCTCGTTGTCGACGTACATCCGCTGGAGCCCGTCCTTGACGATGGCGGCCAGCTCGTAGGCGAAGGCCGGGTCGTAGGCCTGACAGGCCGGGACCGTGGCCGCCATGGCCAGACTGTGCCCGTCCTGGTGCTGGAGCCCCTCGCCGGACAGCGTCGTCCGGCCCGCGGTGGCGCCCATCAGGAAGCCCCGGGCCCGGGAGTCGGCAGCGGACCAGATCAGGTCGCCGACCCGCTGGAAGCCGAACATCGAATAGAAGGTGTAGAACGGCACCATCGGGACGCCCCGGTGGGCGTAGCTGGTGGCCGCTGCGATCCAGCTGGCGGTCGACCCGGCTTCGGTGATGCCCTCCTCCAGGATCTGGCCGTCCGAGTCCTCGGCGTAGGACAGCAGCAGCTCGTGGTCGACCGGCTCGTAGAGCTGACCGAACGGGGCGTAGATCTCGAACTCCCGGAACATGGAGTCCATGCCGAACGTCCTGGCCTCGTCCGGGACGATCGGGACGACCCGGTCGCCGAACTCCTCCTCCCGCATCAGATCCCGCAGCATGTTTGTGAAGACCATCGTCGTCGACACCTCGCGACCGGCCGAGCCGTCGTCCGTCGACTTGAACGGCGCGTCCGACGGCATGGCAAGCGGGCGCCTGGTGGTGGTCGTCCGTTGGGGGAGGGGCCCATCGAGCGCCTTGCGTCGGCCCATCATGTACTCGTAGGCCTCGGATCCCGGTTCGGGGCGGAAGTACGGGGGAACCCCTTCGTCAAGCGACTCGGCCGGGATCTCCTCATGGAGGTGGAGACGATCCCGCAGCTCGAGCATCTGCTTCTGGGTCATCTTCTTGATCTGATGGGTTGCGTTCCGGCCTTCGAACCCCTCGCCGAGGGTCCAGCCCTTGATGGTCTTGGCCAGGATGAC
>JBCCFN010000346.1:0-4902 GCA_039029715.1 Actinomycetota bacterium
ACCCTGCGGCGCCCAGCACCACCACGTCCGCCGGGACGCTCCCCGCCCCGGCCGAGGCTAACGGTCCGGTCGACACGGTGACCGATGCGGTTGCGGACGCGGTGAGCGACGCCGTGGCCGACACCCCGGCCAGCCCCCTGTCCGAGAGCTGATCGGCTGCCGGGACCGTCAGGTTCCGGCAGCGCCGAGTTCGATCAGCGCCTCGTCGAAGGCGTCTGCTGACATCGGGCCGAAGAAGGTTCGGTGGACCACTCCCTCGACGTCTGCCAGGACCGTGGTCGGCACGCCGTCGATCCGGTACCGCTGATGGAGGGCACCCCGATCCTGGATGTCGACTCGGTCGACCCCGAGCGCATCCGACGCTCGGGACTCGACCAGGTCCCAGACCTCCGGGCAGGTGTTACAGGTCGTCGAGGCGAACACCACCGCCAAGAACGGCCGCGCCCCGGCCCCGAAGTCGTCCCGATCGAGCTGGGACGGCGCCCGGTAACTCGGAGCGGACGGCGGGTCGGGCCGCCGCCGTTGGAGGGCGATCGCCACCGCAACCGCAGCGGCGGCCAGGACGACGAGCACGATCAGTCTGACGGTCACGGTCGATTCCTCCTGCGGTGTTACCGAAGGGTTGGCACGGCGGGAACGACATCGAACGTCACGTCCGGCACCACCACGGTGGCCTCGGCCGAGACCGGGGTGTTGGACGTGATCTCAACCGCAGCACCGGGGCCGGCGACCGAGACCGGGATGATCGTCCGACCGCCGGCCGGGATCGTGGCCCGGACCGGACCGACCAGTTGCCCATCGCTCAGGACCCGGACCTCGACCACGGCTTCCTGCAGCGCTGCGGTCACGGCGATCAGGGTGGAATCGCCGGTCATGGAGACCCACGGCACGACCCAGCGGCTGGAGAACAACTCGTTGCCACGGGACGTGGCCAGGCCCTGCGTGGCGATCGGCTGCGGCAGGCCGGAGTCGACCGGCTCCGGGGGTTGGAGCACGAAGGGCTCCTGTGACACCCCGTCCTCGACGCCCCCGGTATCGTCGCCGTCCTCGCCGGGTGCTCCGTCATCGGCCGGCGCTGCTGCGTCGTCCTCGCCCCCACCCTCGGCGTCCGGGTCGGCGGGGTCGGCGTCCGGGTCGGGGGTGTCGGGGTTGTCTGGGTCTTCGTCCGGGGCGATCTCGTCGAGGACGGTCGACCCGATGACCGGGTCGGTCTCGAGCCCCTCGAGCTGGAGCTCGGTGCCGAACTGCCACCGTTCGGCAACGATCGGCAGTCCCTCGGCCGAGGTGACGTTTACCCCGAGCTCGTAGGGCAGCGGGAACTCGAATCGCTCGGCCTGGGCCTGGAGGTCGATCACGGCGAAGGTACCGGGCCGGATCTCGCGCTCGATCGTCACCACCGAGTAGTTGGACAGATCGGTCGGGTTGTTCGGCCACAGCTCGACCGCCACGGTCACGAAGCCCTCCCGCTCCGAGGCTCGGGCGCTCGTCCCGTCTGTGTCTTCGACGTCGTCGGTGTCCAGTGGGGCTGCGTCGTTCGGGTTGAAGATCGTCAACAGGTCGTCGCCACCGTCGTGGACCCGACCGGCGGTGAAGATCCAGCTCGGGGCCGGGGTCGGGACACCGAGCTGCAGGGCCGCACCGGCCGGGCCGAGCTGGCCGTCCATCAACTGCAGCCGCTCGACCACCAGACGCCCCCGCTTGGTGGTGATCGTCGTCGCCAGCGCCTCCTCCCTGGTCACGAACTCCCCGACGTCGATGATGCGAACCGACCTGGCCTTGACGAATGCACCCTGGAGCGGACCCGGCTTCCTGCTGCGACCGACGGCCTGGAACTCGATGTCGAACACGGCCGTCTCCGGGAACGGGTTCATGAGCGCCAGATACTGGGTGGAGTCGAAGCTGGTCCGGCCGGATGCGAAGTACCACTCGCTGGAGGCGTGGGTGGCACAGGGCCCCTCCGCCACCCCCTGAACCGTCTCGACCGAGTGCCCGACCACGCCGGACCCGCCGGTGATCTCGACCACCGCCCCGGCGACGTCGACCTCCTGGGTGTCGGCCAGGGCAACCCGCTCGGTCGACAGTGGCGGCAGCTCGATCCGCTGGCCGGGACCGGGCCCGTCCGCGGTGAGAATGGATAGGTTTGCGACCGCCGAGGTGTCGCTCAGGTTTGAGATCTGGACCTCGTGGCGGGCGAAGCTCCCCGGCGCGCTCGAGCCGACCGGGCAGTACCAGGCCCCGTCGAGCCGTGGCGGGTCGGCCAGCGATGGGCTGATCACGGTCGTTTCGACGACCCCGGTCGCCACCTCCTGGGCCGGCAGCTCGCTCACCCGGTCATAGGCGACGGCGGCGGCAAGCAGACCGACAAGGACGAAGGCGACCGGCCACCGGATCACGCCGCAACCTCCCGACGGGTCTGGGCCAGGATGGCGCCGATCAGGACGAGCAGGACCTGGCCGCCAACGGCCAGCTGCCTGCGGAGCCGAGGCCCGTACTCGATCAGGATCTCCCCCGGCGGCCCGGCCCGGACCACGGCGAGCTGGTCGAAGCCGGCGTCGATCTCCGACCGCACCCCGGTGACCTCAAGGCCGGTGCTGTCGAGGGAGACCAGCACATTGGTGTCGGCCGGGACGTTCATGACCCAGCGGCCCGGTTCGTAGTTGACGATCGGGGCGATCGCGGTCCGGTTGGTGAGATCGATGTCCAACTGCTCGATGGCGGTCGCGGCATCGGCGGCGGCGGCGTTCGGCAACAGTGGCGTCACCCCGTTGCCGGAGGTGTTGCGGAACACGATCAGGTTTGGCACCCCCGGCACCCGCTCCAGGTCCAGCTGCTGGGACAGCGCCTGGACGATCCCCGGTGCCGGCTCGACCACCGGCCCGGTATAGGGAGCGGGAGCCAGCTGGCTGACCACCACGACGTTGTCGATCCCGTAGGGGGCGAGCAGTCGCCCCAGCCGGACCACTTCACCGGCGCTTGCCAGGTCGAGCTGGGCCCCGATCCCATCGGTGGCCCCGACCGGCCGGGCCAGCCACCGACCCCGGGCCTCGGCCCGGCCGCCGTCCGACACTGCGTACTGCGTGCCTCTTGCCGAGATCGCCACATCGAGGGGCAGCACGCTGGCATCGCCGATCCACAGGACCCGTCCGGCCGAGATCTCGGTGTCCGCCTCACTCTGTTGCTGGCGGACCAGGAACTGGGTCGAGGCGCTGAAGCTCTGCACCGGGGTCTCCCACCGGCCGCTGAGGCTCGACAGCAGCCCGGTGAACAGCACACCGACGACGGCGACCGCACCGAGCGCAGCGGTGGCCCGGGTCGGCAGTCGGCGAACCGCCCGGTCTGCGAAGTTGATCTCCAGGGCCCGGACGCCGACGATCACCGCCAAGGTCAGCCCGGCCGCCACCGGCGCGAGCATCGCCTCGGTGACCGGCAGGTCGAACGGGAGCCAGTCCCGGCGCCCGGCCCACGCCAGACCGAGGAACGCGACCGCGACCACCCACCCGGTCGCCGCCAGATGGAAGTGGTGGGCCTTGGCCACCACCAGCCCGACCGCGGCGGCGATCACGAGACCGAGGGCGATCAGGCGGGCCGGTGGGTTGCCCGGAGCGAACTGCAGCAGCTCGAGCATCGAGTCGACGTCTGCCTCCGGCGATGCGGGGCCGATCAACCACCGCCACGACAGGCCCTGCAACAGATCGAAACTCCACGGCCCATGAAGGGCCACCGGCCCGACCACGGCCACCGCGGCCGCCCCGAGATAGTCCTGCGGGCCACCGCCGGCACCGAGGGCCAGGGCCGCCAGGGCGCAGCAGAGGGCGGCGACCACCGCGATCGGAACGGCGGCCGGCGCAAAGGCGGCCAGGAAGGCGACGAGGAAGGCGAACCGTATGAGCCGGACCGGGAGGTTGCGGTCCGCCACCGACGGCCCGGCCAATCCGCCGGCCGACCCGAACGGCGCATACCCACCGACCCGGAGCAGGGCGGCCAACAGGTAGGGGGCCCCGGCGATGAGGACGAGCGCCTCCCACCGGGCGGCCGAGAGGGCCGAGACGATCAGCGGACTCCCGGCATAGACCGTGGCGCCGATGGCCCCGGCCCGAGCGCTACCGAGCGGGCGGGCCAGGCGATAGGCCCCGATCGGCCCGAGGAACACCGGCAGCACGACCAGCAGGGTGTTGAACAGTCCGGACGACCAGAAGAACAGCAGCCGGCCAAGGGCCAGTATCGGCAGTGCGGTCGGCGCGTTGCCCGGGCCGCCGGTCCCGACGGTCCGCCAGCCGCCGAGCCATTCCCGCAGGAGGGTCATCGCCCCGGGGACATCAGGGATCTGGCCGACCGGGGCCACGCCCCTGGTCAACAGATGCCGGCTGCCGAAGACCAGGAGCACGGTCAGGACGGCGCCGATCACGGTTGCGTCTCGGACGCTGCCCGCGTCCTCACCCCGGAACGAGGATCGGACCGTGCCGACCATCCCGGAGAAGCGGTCCTGCCCGGCCGAGAACTGGCCGCGGGAGAACGCAGCGATCCTGGCCGACCCGCCGGCCTGGAGCTTGGCGATCTCCGAGTCGGACATCGTCCTGACCCGGCGGAGCTGCCGGCGTTTCCGGCGGAGATCGTCGAGACGGGCCAGGTTCCAGGTGATCGCACCGAGCACGTCACGGGCCTGGCCCCGACGACCGGCGAGCAGGGAGTACAGGCTCTCGAGCAGGATCAGGGCGAAGGCGGCCAGGACCACCAGCACCGACCGGCGGGTCGCGGTGGCCAGGACGGTCCGCAGCCGGTGCCTGGTCAGCAGCCGCCGCCGCTCCCGGACCGAGATCCGCTCGTCCATCGCCTCCTGGTGTCTGGCCTTGGCCGACGGGACGGCGAGCACCCTGGCGCCTGCCGCATGGGCCCGCCAGCAGA
>JBCCFN010000347.1:0-4900 GCA_039029715.1 Actinomycetota bacterium
CCCGGCTCGGCAGCGCATTCCACGGCACTGCCAGCATGTCCGGGTCGCCGGTGACGACCAGGGGTCTGGCCCGGTCCCGGACGTCGCCGAGCAGGAGCTGGTCCAGCCGCTCCAATGCCGCCCGGATCCGGGCCGGCTTCGCCCGCTGCGGGGCGACGGCGAGTAGCCGGAGGTCGCTTCGCAGACCTCGGATCATCCGTTCGATCGGGGCGGGCTCCCCCAGGTCCCGGACCGTCGGCTGCCCGTCGACCACGCTGCAGCCGAGCAGCGAATCGCCGGTTCGTTCCAACAGCACCGCATCGGCGTCGGCCAGCGCCGACAGGTCGAGGGGTTCCTGGCCGGCCGCCGGTCCATTGTCGGCTCGAGCCGATCGGTGGAGCAGCCGGATCCGCTCCTCCAGTTCCTGGCGCCGCGCACCCTCGTCCGGTTCCAGGCTCCGGAGCTTGGCATGGGCGGCACGCAGCGTCTGGTCGGCCGGCGGTCTGACCTGGCGCGGCGTCGCCCTGGAGACGCCGATCAGCTCCATCCACTCCATGATCGACTGCGCATCGCCTGACGCCACGGCGGTCGACAGGCCGAGCTCACCCAGGCGTCTGGCATGCTGGCGGGCACCGACCCGGAGGTCGGAGGACGCAAGCACCGTCTGCTCCTCCGACAACAGTCGATGACCGAGGCGGGCGGTCAGGAGTGCATCCTCGAACCGGCCGGTCGAACGTTCGAGTTCCGCCCTGATCGTGATCTCGGCCAGTCGGAGATCGACCGACTGGCCGGCGATGGCCTCGGCCGCAGCGTCGATCGTCGCCGCTGCACCGGCCGTGTCGCCGGCCGACGTCTGCACCTCCGCCAGGAGCAACCTCGCACTCAACGACTCACGTTGGAGACCCAGCGCCTCCAACTCGGCCACCAGGTCGCGCACCTCGTCTGCGGCAGCAGACATGCCGCCACGATGTCGACACTCGAGGGCGATCAGATCGGCGGCGGCTCGCCACCCGGGCCGGCCCTGGTCTGCGAACGCCGATGCCGCGCCGGCCGCTGCGGCCTGTGCACGCTCGACCTCGTCGGCCTCCAGCCAGGCCCGCGCCTCGAGCATCCGGGTCTCGGCCCCGTCGAGCAGGAAACCGGCCCGATCGCACCGGTCGGCCGCACTGGCGGCCATGGCCGCCGCCTCGTGGAACAGTCCGGCGGAGATGAGGGCACGACAGTGTCCGGCCTTCGACTCGAAGTCACTGCCGGCGAGCGCCCGGATCTGCCGTTCGGCCTCCTCGAACGCACCGAAGGCCCGCGGGAGGTCACCGACGTAGGACGCTGCCAGCCCGACGTTGTGGGTGCAGAACGCCGCCTCGAAGTCGAGCTCGAGCGACTGGCAGAGTCCGTGGGCGGCCATCGTGTCTTCGATCGCAGCCTCGTAGGCCCCGATCCGGGCGTTGAACATCCCGCGGTTCTTGAGGATCTGCGACTCGACGTAGCGGTCATCGGTCCGGCGAACGAACTCAAGGGCGCTGGTCAGCGCGGCGATCGCCTCCTCGCTCCTTGCCATCCGGCCGAGGATCGTCGCCTGCTGCATCCCGACCTGGGCCTGGAGCAGATCGTCCGAGCCGCCATCGAGGCTCATGACGAGGTCGACCGCGCGGTCACGCTCTCCGGCCAGGAAGTAGTTGTAGGCCAGGGTCAGCTGGGCTCGGGTCCGATGAGCAGAGTGGCCGGCCCGGTCGGCGGTGGCGGTCGCCGCCGAGGCATACCGATTGGACAGGTCGAGGTCCCGCACCGCTCTGGCCGCCAACGCTGCGTTCCGGAGCATGGCGGCCTCGACGGCCAGGTCACCATCGCCGGTGCGGTGGGCTTCCAGATACGCCTCGGCCTCATCGACAGCGCGCTGCGGCTCGGCTCGACTGAGCGATTCGAAGTCTCCTGCCGGATCGGTCGACCCCACCACCGGACGGTATGTCGGCTCCCGATCCCACGTCAACGAGTGGCCAGTGCGCTCTTCTTGTATTAGAAGGGCGAAACACGGCGTCTCACATCCACGTGATGGACGATCCTCTGAGGGAGGCAATTGCAATGCGGCGGCTACTTTTTCTTGTTCTTCTCCTGTTGATTCTGGTGTTCTTGTTTGCGCGATGTACCGCAGATGTCATCACGGCATGCCGCTACATCCAGGAGAGCGAGCCCCGATTCGACGGCGAGGTCGAGGTCCGGGGTGAGACCCGCCCCTTCGCCGACCGGGTGGTCTACGTCAGACCGGGCCAGGCGGACCCGGCGATCGACGCACTCCGCGCCGCAGGAGCACCGGGGGCCGCCGAGATCGACCTGGGGCGGCCGGATGAGGTCGCAACCTACTTCAACCAGTTCCACTGTGCCGGCAACGAGCGGGCGCTCACCGGCGACGACCTCCAGGCGGTCGTTGCCACCGACATCTGGCAGGCCGTGGTCGGCGATCTGGAGCTGCTTCGGTTGCCGGAAGGTGTCGAGGTCCGGGATGCGGTCGTCGAACTGACCGAAGCCGGTATCGAGGCCTCCCCGGTCGCCGTGCTCGGTACGCAGAATCACTTCGGGGCCATGCCGGGACCAGATGCCCAACACGACGAGGAGCTCGCCGGTCTCGGTTCCGGTCTCTACCAACCGTGGTCGAATGGCGGGCCGGTCATCGCCGTCATCGACACGGGTTTCTACGGTCACGCCGGGGTCGAGAAGGGCACGGGCCTCCCGGAGCGGCGACGGACCTTCCCGCGGTACGAGGCCGGTGGGGAGTCGATCTCCCCGACCGGCGGTTCGGTGGGATTCTCGTTCCGTCAGGTCTTCTGGACCGTGCTCGACACCTATCTCAATCGCAAGTCGATGGATGGGCTCGACGACTATCGGTTCGACGAGCGGACGTGTCGGGCTTCGCACGGCGAGTTCGTCGCCAGTGTGGTTCGTCAGATCGAGCCGTCGGCCGTCATCCACGGGGTCAATGCGTTCATGTTGCGGCAGGAACCGGGCGGGGAAGCGGTCCGGTGCTGGGAGACCACCGATCTGGCGGTCGCCTTCTCCCTGGCTCGGCTCGAGCAGTCCCGCATCGACTTCGATGCGGTCAACATGTCGCTCGGCACGGTCCACCACGACCATGACAGCCCGGAGTCGCCGTGGGCCCTCGATGCGATCTTCGTCGACGGGCCGGACCTGGACCGTCTCGGCCAGATCTTCGCTTCGGCCGGCAATACGGAGGAGGTCGTACGGTCCGCGCCGTTCGAGCTGCTGGCCCACCCTGCGGCCTATTCAGGAGTGACGGCCGTTGGCGCCATGAGCGAGGACGAGAGCTGGGTGCTGTGGGAGCGCCCGGGGGACGAGTACCTCCCGCTGCGGGGCCCGGATCGGAACCAGCCGAACACCGAGCCCTATCTGGCGCCGGGCTGCAACCTGATGGCTCACGCAACCGAGGACCCGAACGAGACCGTGCTGTGGAGCGGCTCGTCGTTCGCATCGCCGGTGGTTGCCGGCCTCTACATCAGCGGTGCGTGGTCGGACCGGGACGTCGACTACGTCGAACTGCCTGGGCCGATGGAGGCGACGCAGTATTACACCAATCCCGCTCGTCTTCCGCACTGTGACTTCGGGCAGGAAATCGACGGCTGATTTGGTATCAGCTCGGTGATGGATCCGTCCTGACTACGAGGCCATGGTGCCTCGAATCAATTCCATCGAGACAGGGCAGATCTCATGACATCGACCGAGCAGACAATCATCGCAAGCATCTCGCGGGCGTTGGCCTGACGAACGGTAGGAACCACGGTCCTATGATTGGGTCGAGGGGATGGTCTGATGGTTGCGCTCAGTGGAAACGAGGAAGACGGAGAGCTGTACAAGCTCGCGGTCTCCGGCGATCGTGACGCCGTCGAGGCTCTGGTCGCTCGTCATCATCAGGACCTCGTCCTCTACCTCCGGGCCAAGACAGACGCCCGGGCCGTGGTCGAGGATGCGGTTGCCGAAACCTGGCTCCGGTTCTTCCGTCACCTGAAGGAGGTGGCGGAGGATCCAGGCCGGGCCCTCCGCAAGCCCGAGAGCATCCGCTTCTGGCTGTACCGGACTGCGCTCAACGCGCTGCGGGACCAGTTCCGCCGGTCGACCAGGCAGGCCGAGGTCGCCAACCGGGTCACCGGTGAGGCATCGGCCCGTGGGGAGCTGGTCTTCGAGGCTGACGAGTTGGCTGACCTGGAGAACGACGACCGTCGGGTCGCCCTCCGGGCCGGCTTCGCAAAGCTGAGTGAGCGATGCCGGGAGTTGCTGACGCTGATGCTGGCCGACCCACCGCTGTCCTACCAGGAGATCGCCGACCTCCTCGACCGGCCGATCGGCTCGCTCGGACCAACCCGGCAACGCTGTCTCGGCGAGCTACGCCGACACATGGGGGTGGTGACATGACCGACACGCCCCGCTGGTTCGACGGCGACGATCGGCTCCTGGAGGAGCTGCGGGTGGCGCTGACCACCGAAGACCAGACCGGGGCCAACCGTGCCCCGCAGCCGCCTCCGGTCGACATGCTGATGGCCGGCTACGACATCGTGATGGCCGACACCGTCGAGGCGGCGCTGACCAACGACTCTGCGGTCGATCAGGTGGCGGCCGTCAGGAGCGATCTGGCCGGGGCCCGGCTGCTGTCGTTCGAGGCCGATGGTCTCACCGTCGATGTCGAACTCGACGGTGGTCGGATCGTCGGCCACATCGACCCGCCCCGGCCCGGAACCGTCCATCTCGATCAGCCGACGGCAGCAACGCCCACCGACCCGGTGGAGCCGGACGATCTCGGCGGCTTCGAATTCGAGCTCGCCTCGTCCGGCTCGTTTCGGCTGCGGTTCGTCGACGATGCCGGCGCCGCAACCGCGACAGCCTGGGTCGACGGGCCCCACGAGACCCTGGGCTGAGC
>JBCCFN010000348.1:0-4900 GCA_039029715.1 Actinomycetota bacterium
CCGGCGCCGGGTCGGGGTCGCAGTCGAGGGAGCGTTGGCGGACCACCCCGGTGAGACGGTCGTCGTCGCCTGCCACGGGGGCGTGATCAACGCCTACCTGGCCCAGATCCTCAACCTGCCGATGGACATGTTCTACCGACCGGCCCATGCCTCGGTTCACCGGCTCCGGTTCAAGGACAGCCTCCGGGTCATCGAGACACTGAACGAGCAGGCCTTCCTCAAGGCCCAGGACCTCCTGTCGGTCTAGCGGCCCGTCAGTCGTCGAATCCGAGCGCATCGAGGAGGGCGTGGCCGCCGTCGGGATCGCCCCGGTGCCGTCGACGGCTCCGAGTCGTCGAACGGTGACCGCCGGTGGCTCCGAGTGTCGCAGCGGGGGCGAAGGCGAGGTAGGTGGTGTGGCCGATGAAGATCAGCCCGACCGCCAGGGCCGCCAGGGTCCACGGCTCGGTCGGGAGACCGGTCATGGCCAGCTGGGTCGGTGGCTCCACATCGGCCTCGGTCGGCGCCGCCGACGACGGCGCAGCGGCCGTCGAGGGGGGCGCGGTGACGACCGGCGCGGTCGGCGTCTCGTCGACCGCCCGGACCGCCGGCACCTCGATCATCTCGGCACCATCGCCGGGGGCGGCGACGGCACTACCGGCCCCATCGAGCGCCGGCGGCGCACCCTCGCCGCCGATCGAGCCCGGCGCACCGACCCCACTGGGAGCGATCAGGTTCACGATCGGATGGCCGGCGGCATCGACCGGGCGAGCGGTGACGATCGAGTCGAGCTGTGGCGACCGGGAACCGGCGACCGCATGGTGGTACAGCACCGCTTCCTGGCCCGGGGCCAACTGCGCCGGTCCCGAGGCCACCGGGAGCACCGCATCGGTCAGCCCGAGCTGCGGGTCGGTGATGCGGATGTCCGTGAGGTGGGTCGAGCCCTGGTTTGTCACCACGTAGCAGAACGTCACCGCCTGACCGACCGACACCGGGGCGGCGGGAGCGGACAGACAGCCGGCGCCGTCGATGGCCATCGTCGGCTGGATCATCGCCTCCAGCCCGACCGACGCATACACCGGCGCCGACCCGTCTCCGAGCTGGGCCCCGTCCGGCTGCGGCGCCACCGGCTCTGGCGCGGCGATCATGGGCACGACCTTGACCTGGACGTCTGCACCGGTGACCCGGATGCCGGCGGCCGAGCCGCCGGCGGGATCCAGTCCGGCGACCGGCACCACGGTCCCCCATGCCGCGGCGCCGGTTGCGGTCCGTTGGCCGGTGTCGACGTCGTGTCCGATGCCGCCCGGTCCGACGGTGACGGCAAGCCCGGTCGATCCGCCGGCACCGTCGACCGGTGTGACCGACAGCGTGCCGTCACCGCCGCTCTCCTGGACCAGCAGGTGGTCGCCCGGTCCGAGCGGCCGATCGAAGAACACGGTCAGGCTCGGGGCCTCGCCGGCGGCGGTGCGTCCGAGCTGGAGCACCCGGCTCACCGACGGCGAGCCGATGGCGTCCGCGACCGCATCGGCGAAGCCGGCGTCCGTCGGCCCGACCACGGCGCCGTCCGCATCGACGGTCATCGCCGCGGCGTCGGGCTCGGTCATGGTCACGCGGACCGAGCCGGCCATCGGGGCCAGCCGGTACTCGACCCCGGCGGCGGTGACGACGGCCGACCGATAGCGGGTGGATGACCCCTGGTCATCCGGCAGATCGAACCGGACCGACTTCACGTCGACCGCGGTCGGGGCGGCGTTCTGGTCGCTGGCGGCCGCACCGGCCTCCGGGGCTGCGGCCACGGTACCGACGACCAGGGCCAGGGCCCCGATGGGCAGGATGGCAGACAGCAACCGGCGACGGCGGGACCTCCCGAGCGGCTGGGCGCCGTACTGGAGCGGCTCGTGGTTGATCGAGATCGGGCCACGACCGCTGGAGCCGGCGGCGAACGGGTCCGGCATCGGCGGCCGGTCCGGTGCGCTGGCCAGACGAGGCCGCTCCCCCGGCGGTTCCGGCCGGGGTCGTGGCGTCTCGATGGGGGCTAGTCGCTCCAGGATCGGGAGTTCGGGTTCCGATCGGTTCGACCGGATGGCGGGCCTGGCCGGTTTCTTTGTCATGCCGGGTGTCCTCGGTGGTGGCGGGTCGACCGTCCGTGATTCGCACGGCCTAGGTCGATGGGACTACCCGGTCCTTTCGGACGGTGGTCGCCGATGATGAGGACTTGGCGGTCGGACGCCCCCTACGAGTTCAGCGCCGCCGCCACCTGTGACATCACCGTGGCCAGATCCACGTCCAGCTGGGTCAGGCCGCCGCTGTCATGGGTGGTCAGCCCGACCGAGACACGGTTGTAGACGTTCGACCACTCCGGATGATGGTTTCGCCGCTCGGCCTGATAGCCGGCCTGGACCATGAAGCCCATGGCGGTCCCGAAGTCGGCGAACCGGAACTCGGCCCGGATGTGGTCGCCGTCGCGGTGCCAGTCGGTGAGCCCGGCAAGGGCCTGGGTCACCTCGTCCTCGGACAGTTGCGGTGGAGCCATGACCAGACCCTAGCGGTCCCGGTCGACGCCATCCCCATCCCTGGTCAGAGCCAGCCGCGGTCTCTGGCCACCACGGCGGCCTCGGCACTTGACCGGGCCCCGGTCTTGGCGGTGGCCGAGGACAGGTAGTTGCGGACCGTGCCGGCGGACAGGCTGAGCGTCTTTGCCACCTCGGCCGCCGGCGCACCGGTCAACACCTCGGCCAGCACCTCCTGCTCCCTGGCGCTCAGCGGGTTCAGGCCCTCGATCAACGATTCGGTCGCCAACTCGGGGTCGACGACCCGCATCCCGGCATGAACCCGCCGGACCGCATCGGCCAGCTCGGCTGCCGGTGTGTCCTTCACTACGAAGCCGGCGGCGCCAGCATCGAGAGCCCGGCGGAGGTAGCCCGGCCGGCCGAACGTGGTCACGATCAGCGAGCGAACCGTCGGCGCCTCGACCCGCAGTTGCTCGACGACCTCGATCCCGTTCCGGCCGGGCATCTCGATGTCGAGCAGCGCCACGTCCGTTGGATTGGCCCGGACCGCGCCCAGTACCTCGTCGCCCCGGTCCACCTCGGCCACGACCGTCAGGTCGGCCTCCAGGTTGAGCAGCGCTGCCAGGGCACCGCGGACCAGGGCCTGGTCGTCGGCCAACACCAGCCGGATCGGGTCGCTCACCGCCTGACCTCCAGCACGACGCCACCGTCGGTCCGAACATCCAACCCGGCGCCGGCCGCCACCACCCGCTCCCGGAGCCCTCGCAACCCGTGCCCGGTCCCGGTTCCGTTCCGATGCTCCTCCGACGCCCCGAGGCCGACCCCGTCGTCCGAGATACGGAGCAGCACCCCGTCGACGGCCGGAGCCAGCTCGATGTGGCAGCGCTCGGCCCGGGCGTGGCGGACCACATTGGTCACCGCCTCCCGGACCACCCAGGCCAGCATCGGCCGGTCACCCTCGGCCACATCCGCCGCATCGCCGGTGACCATCAGGTCCACCCCGGCGTCCGCGAGCACGGTGCGGGCCACCGTGACCTCGTCGGCCAGGTTGACCGCCCGCAACCCGCCGACCGTGGCCCGGATCTCGGCCAGGGCGCTTCGGCTGATCGACTGCAGCTCGACCAGCTGCTCCCGGCAACCGGTGACCCGGCTCCGCTCGGCCTCGTCCTCCGGGTCGACCCCGGCCAGCATCCGCTCGGCCAACTCGGCTTTGAGAATGACGGCGGTCAGGCTGTGCCCGAGTACGTCGTGGACGTCCCGAGCCACCCTGGTCCGCTCGTCGCTTACCGCAAGCCGAGTCTGCAACCGGGACTGCTCGACCTGACCGGCATCGGCCATCCGGATCAGAGCCGTCCCGGCACCGACCGAGACGACGATCAGGGTCATGAACCACAGGTCGCCAAGGGCGTCTGCGGCCAGCGGCACCCCGATGGTGAAGGCGACCGAGCCGGCGATCGTCACCCACACCAGCGGCCAGGAGAAGTTGAAGACTGCGAACGAGACGAGGAACGGCACCAGTCCGATCGCCGGCAGGCCGCCGATGGCCATTGTGGCCAGGGTCGCCACGACCAGGCCGAGGAAGTACCGGCCGGCATTCGGTATCGAGCCGTGCTCGACCGCAGCAAGCTCCCGCCACCGCTCCTCCCAGGCGACCTGGGCCCGGAACGACAGCACGTAGAGCACGGCGAAGATCGCCATCCCTGCAGTGGCGGCGATCTTCCGCTCGATCGTCAGACTCGTGCTGCCATAGAGCGAGATCAGCGGGAAGATCATGAACAGCAGCCACCAGACGACAACGATCCATGGCTGTCTGCCGATCAGATCGGAGACCGTCGTTCGGCGGCCGCTACCGGTCATTGTCTGGCCCGTCCCCGGCCGACGAGGAACACGGTGGCGATCGCCAGCACCGCCGTCCACACCAACACGTTCGTCAGCGGTTGCCACAGCGGTATGTCGATCAGGTCGCCGCTGTCCGGGTCGATGGTGGCGCCACCGGTGAGGGCCCGGCGGGCCAGCGACACATACCCGTAGAGCGGGGTGAACTTGGCCAGGGTCAGCTGCCAACCGGCCAACGGGATGAAGATGTTGCCGAGGAACGACAGCACCACCAGCGAGCCGGCGGCGCCGCTGACCGCCGCCTCGGACCGGAACGCAAGCCCGAAGCCGAGGCCGTAGAGGGCAAAGGTGACGGCCCCGACCAGGAGGACGGCGGCGGAGATCAGCCACACGGACAACGGTGCAGACGCCCCGGTTGCGGCGCCGATGGCGTAGACGAGCAGGATCGGAACGGCAGCGATGGTGAGCGCGGTCGCCGACTTCACCTTGACGTAACCGACGTCGCTCAGCGGGGTGAGACCGAGTTGGCGACCCCAGCCCTGCATCCGTTCGATAGCGGCGGTGCCGCCGATGCC
>JBCCFN010000349.1:0-4859 GCA_039029715.1 Actinomycetota bacterium
ATGCACACCAAGTCCGGCCTGCTCGACCAGATCGCGGCGTCGACCATCACCCTCGAAGCGGCAACCGCAGCCACGCTCGACTTCCTGAAACAGCACATCCCCAGCCCCGGGACCGTGCCGCTGTGCGGGAACTCGATCGGCATGGACCGCCGATTCCTGGCGGTCCACATGCCCGAGATCGAGGAGTACCTCCACTACCGGTCGATCGACGTGTCGACCATCAAGGAGCTCAGCCGGCGCTGGTATCCCGAGGTCCTGGCCAACGCGCCGAAGAAAGAGGTCGGCCACCGGGCCCTCGATGACGTGACCGAGAGCATCAACGAGCTCCGGTACTACCGGTCGTCGGTGTTCCTCGCCCAGACCGCAGAGGACAACCCGAACGGTGCGGATCAGGCCGGTGCGGCCGCCGCCCCCGCCGCGGCCACCGGCGAGGGGACACCGGCACCCTGACCCCGGCACCCTGGATGCCGGCTCAGGTCCCGGTCGCTCCGGGGTAGAGCCCGCCGGGGATCGGCCGGACCGCAGCGCTGGCCAACACCGGTGCCGTCGGATCGCCGCCGTCGAGCCACCACAGGGCGGCACGGTCGGCGTCTGCCCCGGTTCGAGCGACCGTGACCGCAGCGTCCGGGGCGACCCCGGCCCCGTACTCCAGCCGGATCCGCCGGGCCCGGCCGGTCGGCGGCGACCACTGCTCGACCACGGCCCAGTAGGCGGCGTTGTTGACGTGATCGTAGATGTCGTAGTCGCTGACCCGGAGCGGCCAGCGCTCCTCCATGATCGGCTGGTCGGCATCCGCCAGCTTCGGGTTCTGGAGCCGGGCCGAGACGGAACGACCGGCCGCGGCCTCGCCGTAGAGCTTGAGGAAGCGGTCGGACAATCGGACCGGCCGGCCGGACGCCGCATCGATGCAGACCCACAGGGTGGCGACCTCGTAGCGACCGCCGTGGTCACCGATGATGGTGAGGCGCCGCTCCGCCCACCGGTTCCCGACCCCGGAGCAGAACGTGGTCAGCTCCATCGTCTCGGCCAGGGTTGCCGGGATCAGCTCGTCGACCACGGTGCTGCGGACCACCCAGCCCGGCTCCGGCGGAAGCCCGGCATCGGTGGTGTCGTCGTCTGACACGTCCTGGGTGTATCGGGTCAAGGCGTCGAGGCGGAGCCGTCCAGACCGATCGACGTCGCCGAGCCGGACCTTGCGGCGGCCGACGAATCGGCGGCCGGACTGAGCCGGCGGCGCCAGGGGCTCCGGTTGGTCGCCCGGCCCGTCCTCCGGTCGATCCACTGGGGTTTCGGGGGCAGTCGACACCGTGGAGACGGTATCCGGATTCGGTGTCCCACCGCTGCGGTCGGCCGCCAACCGACGAGCCCAGAAGCGTACCGAAGCGGGCACGGACCACAGCGGCCGGGCACCGGCCATCGCCTCGGCCCTGGCCGGGGATCGGTCGGCCAGCAGCCCCAACGTGATGCCGTAGATCAGATGGCCGGCGACGGCGACGAACAGGGTCGCCCCGTCGAGGGGGAACAGGTCGCTCTGGCCGTTCGGGGCCGCGATCAGGAACGCGAGCAGCCCGCTGCACACGGCCAGGCCGTAAGCGGCCCCGAGCCTGGCGCCCCGGCCCCCGAGGGCGAAGAAGCAGAGGGCCAGCCCACCGCCGTTGCCGATGAACCGCCAGAGATACCCGAACAGCCACCCTGGCTCGAGGTCGAGCCCGCTCCCGAGGTGGGGGATCGGGTCCCGGGCCATCAGCTCGACAGCGAGGAAGCCCCAGCGCAACAGGTCGTAGAGGAAGGTGGCGACGAGGCCGGCCAGGAGCGCCTCGGAGGCCAGGGCCCGGGCCAGCGGCCGGGCCGCGACCACGATCCCAAGCACCACGAAGCCAAGCGGGACGGCCAGGGTCGCCAACTGCTTGAACGTCAACCAGCCGATGGTCGACAGCCCGACGAGCGTCACCGGGATCGGGCCGAGCAGGGCCAGGATCAACCGCCCCGACCGCTCGAGCGGCCGGCCCGTGGCGAGAGCCGCTCCGCTCCGGCTGGCTGTCGAATCGAGCACCACGTCGCCCTTCCTGGCCGGGCCGAGTCGGCCCGTTCACCGGTGGTACGCCGTCGGTGCCCGCCCCGGTTCGCACTCCAGCCGGCCTCGTTCCGGCTTGACCTAGCTGGCGGACAACGACGTCGCCCTCGGCTGCCCGATCGGAGTGCCCGCCACCGAGGTCTCGGCCGACTCGGTGCTGACCCGGGACATCATGGTCGATCCCTTCCGGGACGCCATCGCGGCCCGGGCCGACCGTTGACCAACCGACGGGATTTAATTCGTTTGACAAGGCTCGGGATCCGTAGTTCGGTAACGGAGGTCCCGGAGCCGGGCGATTCGTTTCGCTCGGCACCGAGGTTGGGGGTAAAACTCTTACCGAAGCCCTGCTAGGGTGACGGAACCGACCGATAGTCACACCGACGAGATTGCTTCCGGCACAACGCCGGCGGCCCGCACGAAAGGAGCAAGGCCAGTGCTGAACTTCAACACCATCAACCTCAACACCGTCCACGCTCTGCGGGGCGAAACCTCGCGTCGGCGGGCTGACCAGCTCAGCGTCTGGCGCTGGATCGCCGCCACCGGTGTGGACCGTCTCGAGGCCTATGTCTCGGGTGGCGTGAACAACACCGGCATCACCGGCGTTCCCGCCCATGCTGCCGTGTGCATGCATGTTTCCCCGGCCTCGGACTTCCAGGGCTTCAGCCCGAAGACCAAGGCACGCCACTTCCAGCGGTGGAAGGTTGCGACTCTGAGCTAGCAACTCAGAACAATCGCAAGACCGACCCAGCCGCTGGAAGCAGAAGCTCCGGCGGCTTTCTCGTTTTTTGCCCCGCACTCAGCGGCCCGGATGAGAAAGGACTCGCCAAGACCACATGACCTGACACCAGAACCCGTATCCGCCGCAGACCGCCATCGGTCTGCGGCATCCGCCCCGAGGAAATCTGACATGACCATCATCGAACAGTGGAACGAAACCGAACTGCGTGAACGGACCGACATCTCCTTCGACCTGCCGGTCATGGAGGTCTCGGCCACCCCGGTGACCATCGGTGAGGACCAGACCGACAAGGATTGGGAGACCCTCGCCGCCTGCCGGACCGTTGACGGCGCAGCCGAGCTGTTCTTCTCCGAGGAGCTGCCGGACATCGTCGCCGCCAAGCGGATCTGCGCCGAGTGCCCGGTGATCGCCCCTTGCCTCGAGGGTGCCATCGAGCGGGCCGAGCCGTGTGGCGTCTGGGGCGGCCAGCTGTTCGCAAACGGACGGATTCTGACCCAGAAGCGCCGGCGGGGTCGGCCACCCAAGGTGGCCCGGCCGGAAGATCAGCTCCCGGTGGTGCCGGTTCCGGCTCACCTCCAGAAGCTGATCGCATAGGAAAGGCCCGGGCGGGGCATCTGCCCACTCGCCCCGCCCGGGCCAGGGCGATCAACCCCTTCGATGACGCCGCCGGGCTGAGCGGCTTCCCAATCGAACCAACGTCTCAGGCAACGGCAAAGCGAGCCTGAGACGCTTTGGTTTTTCGGGTCGGATCGGGAATAGGGCCGGACCCGGCACCGGTTGCCCTTCCACGCTGTCGTAGCCTGGCTGGTGGCATACCGGACCGGCACAACGGTCCCCCGATCCGACGGAGTACCCAGATGGACACCCCGACCGAATCCCAACCGGCCCCGGCCGACCCGGCCGACGGCGCAGCGGCGACGGGCGAGGCCAAGGGCTCCCCGTTCTCCAACCGGTCGATCATCGCCGGCGTGGTCGGTGCCGTCGTCGCCGGGGTCCTCCTGGTTGCGGTGCTGTTCGGCGGGACCGAGGCCCAGCCGGCCGAGGTCGACGAGGAGCTGGCGGCCCTGATCTTCCAGACCAGCGACGGTGCAGAGGGGACGCTTGCCGACTACCGGGGTGAGGCCCTGGTGGTGAACTTCTTCGCCTCCTGGTGTGGACCGTGCCGGGCCGAGCTCCCCGAGTTCCAACAGGTCCACCTGGCAAACCAGGCCGACGTCACCTTCGTCGGCGTCAGCCACGACCTGGACGAGGTCAGCTGGCGGAGCCTGGTCGAAGAGACCGGCATCACCTTCGACACGGTGTTCCAGCCGAACTCCGAGATCTGGCGGCAGCTCGATGCCAAGGGCATGCCGTCGACCGCATTCATCTCGCCGAACGGCGAAGTCCTGCAGGTTTGGACCGGGATCCTCTCCGAGGAGAAGCTGCAGGAACTGATCGACGAGCACTTCCTGGTGGAGGCATAGGTTCATGGAGTGGTTCAGCGCCTTCGCGTTCGGGGCCGGGATGGTCGGCCTGATCAACCCGTGCGGGTTCGCCCTGCTACCGGCCTATCTCGGCTACTTCCTCGGCCTCAACGCCGACGAGAGCGCAGATACGCCGGTGATCACCTCACTCAACCGGGCCCAGGTGGTCGGGCTGTCGTTGTCGCTCGGGTTCCTGGCCGTATTCGGCGGCCTCGGGCTTGCGCTGGCTGGCTCGATCAACAGCCTGAACTCGTCCGGCCTGCTCCCCCGGTTCACCATCGCCGTCGGCGTCGGCCTGCTGATCCTGGCCGTCGCCATGTTCCGGGGCTACCAGCCGGTGCTGAAGCTGCCGAAGCTCAACAAGGGCGGCGACGACCGGTCGATCTTCAGCATGTTCGTGTTCGGCGTGTCCTACGCCCTGGCCTCGCTGACCTGCACGATCGGCCCGTTCACCGCCGCAGTCGGGATCTCGGTCGTCGGTGAGAACACCACCCCGTTCTCGGAGCGGCTCGGGTCGTTCATCTCCTACGGTCTCGGCATGGGGCTGCTGGCCACCGTGCTCACCCTGGCGGTCGGCTTCGGC
>JBCCFN010000350.1:0-4829 GCA_039029715.1 Actinomycetota bacterium
CATTTTCATGACAGAGGACACCATTGTCGAAAAATTTCCCCAAATAAAATGAAGTCAAACACAGAGGGGCTGCGTATCGTTGTGCGGTAACAGTGTTCGTATCCACGAATTTTGTGTTTTGATGTAGGTCGAACCGGGGCTCACCGTTGCGGCTGGCCAGCCTGGCCACGGTCGACGGCCCGACCGCACGGCGGACCTCGGTCGGCAGGTTGGTTCGGACGAACAGGGCGGTGCGACCCTCGTCGAAGCCGGGAAGCGGTCCGGCCAGGTCGTCGGTCCAGCCGACGACGGCGATCGTCGACAGCGGGATGGCGGCCGATCCCTGCTCGATCCGCCACTCGGTCCAGGCCCCGGCTGCGGTCGGCGCGTCCCGGTCGACCGGGACGGCGATCTCCCCCGAGTTCGTCCACTCCCGGGTCACCCGGGGCCAACTCAGCAGCTCCCGCATGGTCGACCGGCCACCGTCGGTCGGGTCGAGGCTGAACCGGGCCGTTGCCCCGGCCGGTAGCTCCCCCAGCTCGGTCCGGGCGTTGCCGATCATGGCGATGACCTCGACCAGATCGGCCGGACCGTCGTTGGTCACCGCCGCGGCCACCTCGGACCCGTCGAAGGTGATGTCTTCGATCCGGAGCATCCCGTCGAACCGGGAGCTGACGCCGCTGACCCGGGCCAGCGAGGTCGAGCCCGGCGGCATCTCGAACGCGATCTCGGTTGCCGAGCCGCCGGACCGAATCCTGACCGGCCGCTGATTCTCCGATCGGCCCTGACCGAGGTAGGTCCAGGTGGCCGGCGTCTCGATCGACCGACTCCCACCGAAACTGGAGTTGATCAACAGGTTGCTGGTGACCCGCGACCCCTGCTGGTTGACCTCGACGATCGTGATGTGGGCATCGGTCCGACCGCTCCGGGTCGTCACCCCGTAGCCGATGATGCCGACGACGAAGACGGCGGAAAGCAGTGGCAGCACCACCCAGATCCGGCCCTGGATCCCCCGGGCCGACAGCACGCCGAAGGCCAGGGGCCCGGCGAGCAGGGAGTAGACCAGGAGGGCCAGTGCGATCAGGCCGGCAGACGGCAGGGCGATCCCGGCCAGCGTCGCCAGCTCGCCGAAGCCACCGATACCGAGCCCCTGGTTGTCGACCAGCTCCTGGACCCCGGCGGTACCGAGGTAGCCCCCGAGGGGCACCCCGTCTCGCCAGGTCGTCAGGTAGACGACCGAGCCGGCACCGACCTCGAACCGCCCGGGATTGGCGGTCGGATGGCGATGGAAGGCGGGATCGAGCGACTCGACCGGACCGTCGACGACCAGCTGACCCCCGCCGCGGACCCAGGCCTCGACCGCGAGGGCCTCGTCGGTCCCGGTGCCGAGGTCGGCAAACGATCCCGGGGTGACCACCAGGGTCGACGCCCGGGACAGACCTCGGAGCCGGTCGTCGAGGACGACGGTCCGGAGCTGGTCCTCGCTCCCGATCTCCGGCACCCGGGCCGGCGGGTCGGCGATCCCGAACACGGCCACCAGGTCGGCGTCTGCGATCCCCTCACCGAAGGCCCGGACCTCGTCCGATGCGACGACGGCCCCGTTCGAGGTCAGGGTGGCGGCGGCTTCGACCCCGTTCCAGCCGGTGTACAGGTCGACCGGGAACCGGGCCGAAGACCCGGCGGCCAGGTCGACATCGAACTCGTAGGTGGTCGAGGCCAGACCCTCGGGGGCGCTGGTGACGGTGACCGTGCCCGAGATCGCCCGGTCGACGTCGAGGCGGGCCTCGGCGGTGACCGGCAATGCGGTCTGCCACGGCACCGGATCCAGCACCACCAGCTCGATCCTGGCCAGCTGCTCACCGTCCCCGGTGGTGGCCGCCGACGGGGCGGTCGAGCCGACGAGCAGCCAGGTCAGCAGCGCGACCGCAACGACCGCCAGCGACCACCGCCGACCGATCACCCGTCCCCGTCCTCGTCATCGTCCTCGTCCTCGTCCTCGTCATCGAGGATGACCGTGGTCGTCGTGAGCTCCTGTTCGATGAACTCGCCCTGCTCGATCACGACCGCATCCGGCTCGGCGAAGACCTCACCGAACTGCGGCCCGATCGGGTCCTTCGACAGCTGCGCCCAGAGCCCACCGACGATCAGCAACGCCAACAGCCCGGCCCAGAACCGCAGCCGCCGTCGTCGTCGTTGTGCTGCGAGCACCTCGCGCAGTTCCTGGCTCACCCCGGTCCCATCGTTCGGCCGCCACCGGGAGCCCCTGCCCCGGTCGGATGCAGCGGCCACATCGTAGTTCGGGACCGGCCACCGCTTGGCGCGGCCCGGCTGGCCATCCTGGCCTGGCTGGCCCCGGCCGGCCCTCCGGGTGCCGGGGTCAGCCGGGGCGGTGGGCCTGAACGGTGAACGACGCCGGGATGCACTGGTCGAGCGGCGACGGCAGGGCGAAGTACTCCGGTCGATCGGGGACGGGCTCCATCCACGGGAAGGCCTGCCACGGCAGGACCCGATGCTCCTCGAACCGATCGAGCACCAGGCCGGCATCGATCAGGGCCTGCACGACCGAGGCCGGATGATGGGCCCACTCGTACTGCTCCGGCGAGGCCACCGTGCCGCTCCCGACGTAGCTGTGGGGCTCGTCGAACCGCATCGTCGGGGCACCGTCGAAGTAGGGGTAGGTGAGGATGATCCGATCGGGCCGGGAGTCGTCGTCGAGGGTCATCAGCATCGGGTGGCCCTCGGTGAGGTGGAACCGGCCCCCGGGACGGAGCAGCGCTGCCGCCACCTCGGCCCAGCGGGTGAGGTCGGGCAACCAGTTGATGGCCCCGACCCCGGTGTAGACCAGGTCGAACGTCCGGCCGAGCAGCTCCGGGGCCCGATAGACGTCACCCTCAACGATGTCGACGTCCGCGCCACACCGGGCGACGATGCCCCGGGCCGCCTCGACCGCCGCCGGTGAGAAGTCGAGGCCGGTCATCGAGGCGCCGAGTCTGGCCAGCGACAGCGTGTCGGTGCCGAGGTGACACTGCAGGTGCACCCCCAACAACCCGGACAGGTCCCCCAGGTAGGGCCGATCGAACCCGACCGCGGCGCTGATGGCGGCGGGATCGCCAGCCAGTCGATCGATGCCGTAGCCGTCTGGGCCGAGGTGGACCGGGACCCTGGCATCCCAGTTGGCTCGGATGGCGGCCCGCTCGGCCTCGTAGCCGATCCCGTCCGGGCTCCCGCTGGCGTCCTCGGCTGGCTGCGTTCGGTCGGTCACGGCCGCCACGCTAGCGGCAGGACAGATCGAGATTCACTAAGAAACTTGGCCATCGATGATTGTTTTGTAGCCAGGTGTTGCAAGGTTGCAATAGGGTGACGTAGGTGGCTTGGCCTACAGGGTTTGAGGGAAGCCGAGAGAATCCTCCAACCGCCGTGACCGACCTTCTGACCCAGCTGGAGGCCGGTTCGGCCGCGGCAGAGAGCCGCCTCGCGTCCCTGTTTCAGGAAGATTGCGACGAGCAACGGGACCGCATCCTCAACGGGTTGGCAAACCACGCAGCGGACGGCTCGCCGTACGCCCTCGAGCTGCTGCTCGCCCTGGTGGCCGAGCATCGGCTCGCCGCACCGGTGATCAGCCGCCACGTCCGGGCCAAGCCGGTGGTCGAGGAGGTCGAGCAGGAGGTCCTGATCGCCATCGCCCGGTCGATCCACCGTTACCGGGGTGACGCCAAGTTCACCACCTGGCTCTACGCCCTGGCCCGGAACACCGCCGTGTCAGAGATTCGGCGCCACAAGCCGACGTCCACCATGGACGACGAGGTCGACGACTGGGATCAGCGGCGGGTCAGCTCGCTGGTCGCCGAGCGGGATCTGGTTCGGGAGGCGGTGCTCTCGCTCCCACCGGCGTTCCGGGACACGGTGCTGCTCCGCGACGTCGAACGGCTCAGCTACAGCGAGATCGCCGAGCGCCAGGGGCTGGCGATCAACACCGTGCGCTCTCGGCTGTCTCGGGGTCGGGCGATGCTCGCGGCACGCCTCCCCAATATCCCGGCAGGCTGACCATGCTTGGCGCCAAGCACCGGATCGGCGGCTACCGCATCATCGCGCCGATCGGGGCCGGCGGGTTCTCAACCGTGTATCGGGCCCTCGACGAGGCGACCGGTCAGGGCGTGGCCATCAAGGTCCTGGCCGAGAACCACAGCCTGGTGCCCGACACCCGGCGCCGGTTCGAGGAGGAGATGGGCCTGCTGATGACGGTCCGCAGCTCATCGATCGCCCGCATCCACAAGGTCGGCCAGACCGAGACCGGCCAGCCGTTCATGGTCCTGGAGCTCGCCGACCGTGGTGACCTGCGGCGCCGCCTCGAGGAGATCCGCTCCAGCCATCAGACCCTTGACCGAGCCGACCTGACCATGCTCGGCCATCACCTCTACCGGGGCCTGAAGACCCTGCACGATCTCGACATCATCCACCGAGACGTCTCGCCGGGGAACATCCTGATCCGGAGCCGGGACGGCGGCGGCCGATCGACCTCGCCGGTGACCCTGCTGGAACCGGGCGAGCGGTTCCTGCTGACCGACCTCGGCCATGCCAAGGACATGATCATCGCCTCCGGCTTCACCGCCGGCGGCGGGACCCGGGGCTTCGCCTCTCCCGAGCAGCGGGAGGAGGTGGCGGTCGTCGACCATCGGGCAGACATCTTCGCCGCAACCGCCATCATCGAGTGGGCCGCCCACGACGGTCCCTATGCGGACATCCTGGAGCCGTTCTACGATGTCGGCCTGGCCACCGACCCGGACGACCGGTTCGACTCGATGTCCGAGTGGCACACCGCATTCGTCAAGAACCTCGGTACCAGCGACGCC
>JBCCFN010000351.1:0-4750 GCA_039029715.1 Actinomycetota bacterium
CGAGTTCACCCCGGCCGCATCCGTCCCGTGGTCCAAGCCGTCACGGTACCGGCCCCCGGTCTGGTCAGGGGCCGTCGATGGTGATCAGCGCCGGTTCGGTCCGGTTCCCGTGGAAGTCGACCGCCTGGACGGCGTAGGTGGCCCCGCCGGCCGGGATCTCCCGGTCGAGGAACGAGACCTGTTCGAGATCGCCCCCACCACCGAGGTACCGCAACGTCTCCCCCTCGACCAGGGACACCGAGTAGGAGCTGAACTCGACGTCGTCATCGGACGGTTCCCACGTCAACATGGCACCCTCGGCCGTCCGCTCGGCCGTCAGCCCGACGATCGGCGCCGGCGGGGTCACGTCGTCGACGGCCAGGGTCTGGGCCCACCGTCGGTCGAGGTCGACGCCGCCGGCTGCCACGACCAGGACGTAGGTGTAGAACGATCCGACCTCGACCGTCGTGTCGACGTGGGCGGACCCGGTGCCCTCGTAGACCAACCGCTCGGCGTCGAGGGCGATCTCGGTCACGTCGAAGCCCTCGAGCCCGACGATCCGATACAGGCGGTAGGCCTCGGCATCGACCACCGGCGACCAGAACAGCTCGATCGACCCGGCGGTCATCGTCCCTCGGCCCAGCCAGTGGTCGCCGGCCACCAACGGCTGGACCGGGACCCGCTCCGATGGATCGGGGACCGGGCGCAGCACGCCATCCGGGTCCGATCCGGGGTCGGCGCCGACCGTCCCGTCACCGGCAACCGGGACGTCGTCGGTCTGTCCGCCGGCCTGCTCGTCGACCTGGCCGGCGGCCGCCGTGTCGTCGCCCCCACCGCTGCGGGTCAGTTACGGCACATCGCCGAGGCGGGCCCAGACCCCGAGCCCGACAACGGCGGCGACCGCCAGACCGACGAGCGGCACGAGCAGGCGGGTCCGACCGGTCATGATCGACCGGCGACCTTGCGAGGCTCGAAGACCGGGAACGCCTCCTCACCGGCCGGTTCGAACCGAACGGACCGGCGGCCGAGCCGCCACGACTCGACCCGTCGTTCGACCACCCGGTAGCCGGCGGACCGGGAACCGAGCACCACGCCCCGGTTGTCGGCCTCCGGGTAGCACAGGGCATAGCGGACCGCAGGGCCGGCTGCCGCCCTTGCCGCCTCCGACACCAGGAACAGCCCGTCGCCCATGACCTTCTGGCCCCGGAAGGCAGGAGGGATCCAGGCCCCCTCGACCAGCAGCGTGTCCGGAGCCAACTCCGGGAACAGCGGACCCCAGTACTCCGCGACCCGCTCGGCCTGGTCGCTCGGGATCAGCCACTGCAGGTATGCCGGGCGCCCGTCGGGGTCGATGGCCACCCACGCCCCCCGGATCTCGGCGTCCCAGATGGCCCGCCGGCGCTCGAGGTAGTGGCGGTCCCGGTCCCCGAGCCCGGTCGGGTCGAAGGTGACCGCGGCCAACCGGTCGTCGAGCGGGACCGCCTCCAGCGGCACCCGGTTCAACCCCGGTCGTTCGTCGTCGGATTCGAAGTCCCGCCGCATCCCGACCGAGATCCGCTCGGACCACGTCCACCCGGCCAGGTCGGACCGGACCGCATCGACCTGTCCGTCCCGCAACCGCTTGGCCGTGACCGCCAGCCGCACCCATCGTCTACCCATGATCATCCTCTCCCGGGTCATCGCCCGCGTCGTCCTCGTTGCGCCTACCCACGTTCAGGCGAACAGTCGATAGAGCAGGGCGCCGGCCTGCTCGGTGATCGGGTCGGGAACCGACGGCCGGGTGAGCAACCCGGTCAGTTCGGTCAGTAGCCGATCCATCTCGGACGCCTCCCGAAACAGCTGGTCCTTCGACCGATACCGGCAGAGTTCGGAGACCTCGGCGCCGAATCGTCGTTTGAAGTCGACCAGACCGGGCTGATCGGTATCGCTCCGCCCGAGGTCGAGCGCAACCAGGCCACGCTCGATTCCGCGCCCAACCGCATGCATGACCGCCCCGTGGCTCGCGCCGGCCGAGCGGTAGTCGGGATGGGATGCGGCGTACTTGTAATAGAAGGTGTCGCCGGCCTCGAGCAGCAGGCACCCGCCGACCACGGTGTCGCCGTCGAAGCCGAGCACCAGATCGCCCAGTCCTGGCTCGAGGAACCGGTCCCACAACGACTCGAACAGCGTGTAGGGCTGGGCCAACATCCCGTAGCGGTGGCGGCGGACCCCGAGGTGGAGCTCGTAGAAGGCCCGGAGATCGGCCCGGGTCTCGGCCAGCCCGAACCGCAGGCCGACCCGGTCGGCCTTACGGATCAGCCGTCGATGGTGGGACGAGAACCGGGCGAACAACTGATCGGCGGGCCCGTCGAGTGGGATCCGGTGTCGCACCGATCCGCCGTCTGCCACGAACCGCTCGTCATCGGCGGCCGGCGTCCCGGCCACCGTGTTGAAGGTCATCGGGCGACCGAGATCGAGCAGCGGTCGAACCAGGCGGTCCCAGGTCGCAGCGTCTGAGATGCCGACCGGGGATACGAAATCGGAGAACGGCAGCATGGCGAGCCGTGCTCCCCGCACATCATCGATACAGGCGAACGGGACGGCGGCCGCCACCCGTCCGTCTGCCGAACGCTCGACCGAGGCCTGGACCTGGACGTTGAAGCTGTCGGCCAGCACCTCGGCCCAACGGCTTCCGATGAACAACTCGGCGTCGGTGCCGCCGATGGCGTCATCCCAACCCGGTTCGGTTCGTACATCAATGAATTCGGGCACGGGCCCCTCTAACCACTCTCGACGGCCCCCCGGCGAGGGCCGCTCCCAACACGATCACCGGCCGACGCTCACCGAGCGGGCAGAGTTGTACGCCCGCCCGGTCGTCGACGGCATACCCAACAGCTCGACCAACCTGGACACCGGCACCTGGTCGACGACGCCGGGGTGGTCGGTCACGACGGCGACCTCGTCCTCCCACGGATGCTCCTCCTGCAGCCGGATCAGGGCCTCCTCCATCGGGAACCCGTTCGAGATCACCCGAACCCGGATCGGCAGCTGCGGTAGCTCCTCGGGGTCGAGCCCCTCGGGCGATCCGAAAACCACCTCGACGGTGGCATCGCGATCCTCGGCCAGTCGGCTCAGCGTGGCCATGACCCTGGACCGGGCGATCGACACCGGGATACCGCCCCACCCCCGCATCGCCAGTTCGTCACCGTCGATCAGCAGCACCACGCCGGGGTCGGCATACCGCTCGACCGCGACATCGATCGGCCGGACCCGCTGCCGCAGATCGGCCAGCTCGGTGGTCAGTCGCTCGTTCTCCGCTTCCAGGCTGCGGATCTCCCCCATCAGCCGTTCGATGGCGGTGTCCCGCTCGGTCAGGATCGCCAACCGGTCGGCCTCGGCCCGCAACTCGGTCTCTTCGAGGGCCCGCTCGAGCTCCTCGGTCCTGGTCCGGAGCCGGTCGACGGCGTAGTCCTTCAACGCCGCCCGCTCGGCGGCTTCGCTTTCCCGCCGAGCCAGTTCCTGGTTCCGGCGGCGGAGCTCCTCGCTCTGTCGCTGCTCCGCTGCGACTGCCTCGGCCAGGTAGGCCGTGTCGACCCGCAACGAACTATGGACCGCCTCGACCGCGTGCAACAGCTCGCCGAGGCCGGGATCGGTCCTGGCCCGGTCGAGGACCTCGTTGAGTCGACGGTCCGGTTCGAGCGACCCGCCGGCCACGATCTCCCCCGGTCCCTGGTTCTCCGAAGTACTCATCGGTCGTCCCTCCAACCGCGTTGTCGGCGCCGTCGCGCCTGGTCCTGTGCCGTCATCTCAGCCATCCTCTCCCTCACTCCATGGCTCGAACCCGATCGCCACCAGCCGGCCCTGACGGCCACCGAGACGAAGCACGATGTGGCCGGTGACCACGACCGCCCGATCGATCCGTGTCCCGTCCGGACGGAACGCTCGGTGCTTCGATCGATCCTCGATCACCCAGTCGAGGCCGTCCCAGTTGACGATCAGGTGGGATCGGGACATGAAGTCGTCGCTGATCCGGACGTCGCTGTCCCGGCTCCGCCCGATCCGGACTGCGCCGTCGACCGCCTCGAATCGGTAGACCTCGCCGTCATCGGTGGTCACGTACAGATCGGGCCCCACGTGCAACTCCCGGGTCTTGGCCGCCCACACCGGGGCATCGGGCCCCGGCAGCGGTTCGGCGTCTGCTGCATCGGAATCGGCGACGCCGCTTCCGTCGTCCCCGCTGGCGACCCGCCAGCGCCGACCGAGATCGGAAAGCGTCACCTCGTCCGGGACCGGCCCGGCCCCGGGCGGCGGCTGAGCGAGCGGGTCGGTCGGAACCGACGGCTCGGTCGGCGGCTCGGCGGCCGGCTCGGGTTCCAGCCGCTCATGGGGTCCCAGCTCCAGGCGTCGCTCGAGGTCTGCGATCTCGGCTTCGATGTCGAGCCCGTCCGCCGGATCGGCGATCGGCCCCGCAGCGATCAGCTCCTCCGCCTCCGCCTCGGTTTCGGCGCCTGTCGTTTCGGCACCGCCCGAGCCACCGGTCATCACCAGGGTCGGGACCGGGCGACCTGCCGTGACGACCCGGCGGGAGATCGGGTTCCAGCCAACCATGACCAGGCCGAGCAGGGGGTACAGGATGTCGGACGTCCCCCGGAGCGTGATGTGGGGGTCGAAGGTCTGGGCAACGGAGACGATGACCAGCGCAGCCACGGCGGCGGCGCCACAGATACCGACCGGACCGGGAGTGGTCCGCATCACCCGTCTGGAGGTCCAGATCCCGACCCCGAGCAGGACG
>JBCCFN010000352.1:0-4745 GCA_039029715.1 Actinomycetota bacterium
GGGAAACACCGCACCATCCTCGACCTCGCCCGGTACGGCGGCCGTCGCCATGAGCGATCCCGACCAGTGGGCGGAGGCGGAGGCGTTTCGTCGCCTCTTCGAGCAGACATACCCCAAGCTGGTGGCCTACGCCCGGCGCCGGTCCTTCGACGCTGCCGCCGTCGACGATGCGGTCAGTGAGGTCTATGCCACCGCCTGGCGGCGACGGGCCGAGCGTGACCCGGCCCGGGAGCCGCTCCCGTGGCTGTACGGCATCGCCGGCAACGTCCTCCGCAACCAGTGGCGGGCAGACAGCCGACGGCTCCGGCTTGTCGAGCGGCTGGAGACCCAGCCTCGCCCGACCGTGCCCGGTCCGGCGGAGGTCGACGCCGACGCGGACCGGATCCGGGCCGCCCTGGCCGGGTTGACCTTCGACGATCAGGAGGTCCTCCGACTGGTGGCCTGGGAGGGTCTGAGCCACGCCGAGGTCGGCGAGGTACTCGGCTGTTCAACCAATGCGGTCGGGATCCGGGTCCACCGGGCCCGGCAACGACTGGAGCAACAGCTCGGTACCGGCCGCCCGGTCACCGAACGATCAGCAAGCGAGGAAGAGGGGACACGAGGAGGCGACACCCGATGACCAACGAGAACCATCGCAGTGACGACCACGAGCTACTTCGGCGGCTGACCGCTGCCGACCCGGCCGCCGGCAACCCCCTGCCGTCGGCCTTCGACCCCCGAGCACAGGAGATCCTGGAGTACGCCATGTCAACCGACACCCCCGACCTGGCCGGCACGCCGGCCCCGACCGGCCCACCGACCATCCCGACAAACGGCCCGATCACCATCCCCAGCGCGGTGGAGCGCGCGACCGGTTCTGGCATCGAGATGATCGATGCCAAACCGGCCGCCATCACCGGCCGGCCCCGCGGCCGCGGCCTGCTGCTCGCGTCCGCCGCCGCCGTCCTGCTGTTGATCGGCGGACTGCTGGTCTTCCTTCCCGAGAACACGCCCTCCGCCGTCGCAACCGTCCACTCGGCGGCCGCGGCAGCCGCCGACGCCGACACCGGCCGTATCGAGACCACGGTTGCCGTCACCGGCACCGACGGTGTGGAGTCCGGCACCATCGATGCCAGCTTCCTGGCCGCCTACGCCGGTGACGATTTGAGTGTCACCGTCGACCTGGCGGCCGGCGGTGCTGCGGCCGAGGAGTTCGATGCTCTGGCCATGGCTCAGGAGCTGGCGAATGAGCTGGTCCTCGTCGACGACGTGGTCTACATCAACCTCGACGGTCAGTGGCTGTCGGTCGACACCGACGGCCTCCTCGGTCAGATGGTGACCGACATCGTCGATCCTCGCTCGGTCCTCGAGACCGTCCAGGGGCTGACCGAGGCCACCGAGGTCGGCTCCGCCACGATCGACGGCGTCGACACCACCCACTTCCAGAGCGTGATCGACCTGGCAGACGAGTCCCTCAACGCCACCGGCTGGCTCGGTTTCGAGGGCGCCCCGATCGACACCGAGGGTGAGGTCACCGTCGACCTCTACGTCGACGACGCCGGACTGCTCCGCCAGATGGATCTGAGCGGCGACGTCCAGGACACCGGCGCCGGTGGCGAGAACGGCACGTTCGAGGTCTCCACCCGGTTCTTCGACATCGGCGCAGATATCACCGTCGAGGCCCCCGCCGACGCCCAGCCGTTCGATCCGATGGCCGACCTGTTCGACAACTGATCGAGGGAGCTCCGCCGCTCCACCACCGACCAGAGACCACACACCAGCCACCGGCCCGGGGTTCACCCCGGGCCGGTGGTCGCGTCCGGGCGGCCGGACATGAGAGGCTTGGCTGGTGGAACCGAGGCACGACCGAGACGGGTGGCGTGGGCTCTTCGACCACGATGCGGTCGGCTATGCCGCAGCCAGGCCGGGTTACCCGCCGAGGGTCTTCGAGCTCCTGGTTGACCGGGCCGGCCTCGGGCCGGGGACCCGGGTGGTGGAGATCGGTCCCGGGACCGGTCAGGCCACCGGCCCGCTACTCGACGCCGGAGCCGAGGTGGTCGCGGTCGAGCTCGGCTCGGCGTTGGCCGAGGTGCTTGCCGCCACCAACCGGGGTCGACCACTCCGGGTCCGAGTCGCCCCATTCGAGACGATCGAACCGGCGGAGGACGACCCGGACCTCGGACCGGGACGGGCCGACCTGATCGTGTCGGCCACCGCCTTCCACTGGCTGCCGGTCGACGACGCCCTCGATCGCTGCGCCCGGTTGCTCCGGCCCGGTGGTCACCTGGCGCTGTGGTGGAACGTCTTCGGCGACCCGGACCGCCCGGACCCGTTCCACGATGCGCTCCAGCCGCTGCTCGCCGCCCGGGCGCCGTCGCTGCTCCCGGCACCGAGCCCCGCCGGCCGCCCGACCCCGGCCCCCGCCCTGGACGTCGAGCGGTGGCGGGCCGCCATCGATCGGACCGGCCGGTTCGGCCCGGTCCATCATGAGGTCGTTGCCTGGACCGGACGGCACGACCCGGCCGAGCTCCGGGCCCTGTTCGCCTCGTTCTCTCCCTGGTTGGCGCTGCCGGCCGCCATCCGTGAGCCACTGCTCGACGAGCTGGCCGCCCTGGCCGCCGGTCGGTTCGACGGCGAGGTGGCCCGGCCCTACCTCACGCCGATCTATCTGGCCGCCCGCCGCTGAGCGGTCGTCACGGGTGCCCGACCGGATCCACCACTGGAATGGGGCACCGCGGAACCGGTCGATCACCGTGGCCAGCAGCGCCGGATCCCCTGGCCCGAGGCCGCTCGGATCGGGTCGGTCGATCACGGCAATATATGGCCTCGATCGGGCTGGATCGGCGGGACCGGCCAGGTTCTGGGCGGCCGTCGGGCCGCCGGTCGGCGAATCGAATCTCAACGCAACTGTTACACGCCCGGATCTTGGTCAGCACCCATTCCGGCGGGTAGAGTCGGCGGTCGTGTCGGCCTTCCTTCGTGAATATCTGCTGGTCTTCCTCTTTGGGCTGCTCGCCCTCGGGGTGGTCGGCGCCTTCATCGGGATCGCCTCGCTCTTCCGCCCAGACCGACCCTCCGCTGGCAAGGTCGAAAACTACGAGAGCGGTGTCGATCCGGTTGGCGAAGGTTGGTCACAGAGCCAGATCCGCTACTACATCTTCGCCTTGCTGTTCGTGATGTTCGATGTGGAAGCGGTCTTCATCTTCCCGTGGGCGACTCGCCTCGAGGAGTATGGTTACTTCGGTCTGGTCGAGATGGTGATCTTCATCTTCATCCTGGCCCTCGGGCTCGCATACGCCTGGCGCAAGGGCGTCCTGCGATGGGCCTAGACCGGAACGGACGCACCACCACACCACCGGCCGCGCGCCGCACGGACGATCGGGTAATCGGAAGGGCCACCGATGGGGCTAGTTGAATCGGGCAAAGTGCCGAAGGGGCTCAGCAAACTCCTCAACATGAGCCGCAAGTACTCCCTGTGGGTCTACCAGTGGGGTCTCGCTTGCTGCGCCATCGAGATGGGGGCTGCGTTCGGCTCGCCCCGCTACGACGTGATGCGCCTCGGTGTGATCCCGCTGCCGGCCAGCCCACGTCAGGCCGATCTGGTCGTGGTGTCCGGCACCGTGACCGACAAGATGGCACCGGCCGTCCGGCGGCTCTACGAGCAGATGCCGGAGCCGAAATACGTGATCTCGATGGGATCGTGCGCCAACTGCGGCGGTCCGTACTGGGACAGCTACTCGGTGACCAAGGGGGTGGACCAGATCATCCCGGTCGACGTCTACGTCCCCGGCTGCCCGCCCCGACCCGAGGCGCTCCTCGAGGGCATCGTGCTGCTGCAGGAGATGATCCAGAACGAGGACATGAGCGAGAAGTGGAAGGGAGACCCCCTTGCCGTCGGCTGACGCTCCGGAGACCGAGGAGGCGACCGAGGTCGTCTCCGATGAGGCTAGGGAATCCCTGCTCGAGGCGATCACCGCCGAGCTGGGCGACGCGGTGGTCGGCACCCACATGGTGCCGGGCCGGGATCTGTGGATCCGGGTCACCACACCGGCCTGGGCCGATACCGCCGACTACCTCCGGAACCGGCAACGGTTCCGTTTCTTCGACTGGCTGTCTGCCGTCGACTGGTTGCCGTCCCCGTTCGGGCGGAGCCTGACCGCAGACGTCGACGACCAGCTCGAAGGTGACGCCGACGATGACGCAGACGCGCCGGCCGATCCGGTCGATGTGGCCGCCGCCTCCTACGCCGGCGGCGGTGCCAGATTCCAGGTGATGGCCCGGGTCTACAGCCTGGCAACCGGGATTGGGATAAACGTCAAGACCGACGTCGATGATCAGTTGGCCGTGCCGTCGTGGGTCGGGGTGTACCCCGGCGCCTCGTGGCACGAGCGTGAAGCGTTCGAGATGTTCGGGATCGAGTTCGACGGCCACCCGGACCTCCGCAAGCTCTACCTCCCCGGTGACTTCGAGGGCTACCCCCTCCGCAAGGACTACCCGCTGCTGGCCCGCATCATCAAGCCGTGGCCCGGCATCGTCGACGTCGAGCCGATGCCCGAGGTCGAGGAAGCGCCGGCCGCGCCGGCTCCCGAGTCCACCCCGGAGGGCCCGTCGACCACCAACCCGGAGGACGCCTCGTGATGTCCGACGAGCTGAGTGGGGTGCGCAGCGGGGTGCGACCGATGTTTCGGCATGGCCGAAACTCGCAGAGCGACAAGCTGAGTGGGGTGCGACCGATGTTTCGGCATGGCCGAAACTCGCAGAGCGAC
>JBCCFN010000353.1:0-4723 GCA_039029715.1 Actinomycetota bacterium
CGGCTGCAGCAGGGTCCGCACCACGTCGACCGCCGAGGCGGAGAGGCGCCGGCTGAGGCGGACCGCTGCGGAGATGGTCACCACCAGGTGACCGCCGATGACGAACAGCACCAGACTGGTCAGCCCGCCGACCCAGGCCCCGACCGCCGCGGTCACGAACGTGACGGCGCCGATCAAGATCATGTCCGAGACGAACAGCGCCCAGTAGCCGCAGGCCCGAGCCACGTTCTGGGTGCACGGATGGGTCAACCGAATCGGGGCGTAGGCGGCGAAGGCAACCACGGCGAAGATCGACTCGTCCCACTTGCCGTCCCACAACCAGTGGATCAGCGGGCCGAGCACGGTGATCAGGGCGAAGAAGAACAGTGTTCCGACCACGGTCAGCGAGCGGATCGTGGTCAGGTACGAAGACCGCCGGACCGCCTGATCGTCGATCCTGGCGAAGGCCGGGACCAGCACGGTGGAGGCCGCCAGGTTCATGGGCACGAACAGCGCCCCGGTCAGCTGATAGGCGAAGAAGTAGACCCCGACCAGGGCGGCGGAGGCGAACAGTGATGCCCCGAGGTAGTCGCCGGCCACGCCGAGGGCCAGGGCCACCGCCGACAGCCAGACCCAGCGCCGGGTCTGGTCCCCGGCCAGCCAGTCTCTGGCTCTCATCCGCACGTCTGCGAGTTCCGGAGGCCGATACGACGGCCATGTCCCGAGGAATCGCCTGACGAGGCCGTGCTCGGCCACGACCGCGCCGGCGCTGCCGACCACGAAGCTCAGCGGGCCGAGCCCGGCGACCGCGGCGGCGATCGTGAACCCGTGGCGGGTCAACCCGGCGGTCGCCTCGACCCGCCCGACCCGGCCGAAGTCCATCGCCGCGCTGAGTCTGGCAAGGCCGAGGGTCGGGGCCAGCTGGAACGGCATCAGCAGGAACATGGGGGCGAGCAGCCTGGCCAGGCCGTCCTCGTCGAACCAGGCCTCGATCAGGGGCGAGGACGCGGCGCCGACCACGGCCAACCCGGCCAGGGTCCACAGGACGGTCCGGAACAATCGGTCGGCTTCGCCCGGGTCGTTGGTGATGGCCTCGATCAGGACCGGCCGGAGGACGCTGCGGACCGCACTGGCGATCGTCACCCAGCTGAGGGCCAGGGCATAGAGCCCGAACTCGTCCTCGAAGAGCAGGCGGCCGAGGATCAGCTGGGCGATGAAGCTCGACGCCCGGACCAGGACGGCCACCATGCTCATGATCAGGCCACCGGCCAGGACCCGGTGGCGCAGGCCGGTCGAGCGCGACCGATCCGGCTCGGGAGTCGGCTCGGACGCCGTTGCGGGGCCGGATGGATCGCTCATCGGGCCGAGTCGAAGACCTCGCCCCGCCGCATCATCCAATCCATGACGTCGATTCGCCTGCCGGTGATCCGACCGGCCACGGTGGCCCCGGTGCGGACCAGCATCATCAGCTCGCCCTTGAGGATTCGCCACAGGAACGAACCGAACACGGTCCGCTCCATGGTCAACCGCTCCCCAAGCGGGCCCCCGCTCCCCCACACCAGGCCGGCCAGCCGCGTGATCCTGGTGGTCCACAGCGGCCGGAGCCGGGGCGCCTCTCGCCCGGTGTAGCTGCGGTACCGGTGCCGGTTGGTGTTGGCGGCCCTGGAGTACTGCTCGGCGTGGACCCGGCGGAGGAACGCCACATCCGGCAGCTCCCGGATGGGACCGATGAGGGCGAGGGCGCCGGCCAGGACCCGGTCGCTGCCGACATAGGGTTCGAGCAGCGGGGATCGGGCCAGGGCCTCGGTCCGGTACAGGCCGAACATGGCGAACCCGACGGTGGCGTGGACTGCGGCCGAGAACCGGCGCGGCCGGTCCGGGTGGTCCCGGTCCACTCCGGATCGCTCCAGGAACCGTCCCATCGATCGACCATCGGCGTCGATGCCCTCGGCGTCGGTGAAGACCCCGATCAGCGATGGATCGCGGTCCAGTTCGGCAACGCAGAGGGCCAGGTAGTCGGCCCGGAGTCTGTCATCCCCGGAGAGCCACATGAACAGCTCGGTCTCGCCGGCCTCGAACACGGTCCGGAAGTTGGCCGCCTGTCCCAGATTCCGGGGTTGGCGGATCAGGGAGATCCGAGGGTCCGCCGCGGCCCGCTCGGCAACCACCTCGGCGGTGCCGTCCGTCGAGGCGTTGTCGGCGACGACCAACCGCCAGTCGGTCCTGGTCTGGGCCACGATCCCGTCGATCGCCTCGGAGATCGTGGCCGAACTGTTGTAGACCGGGATACCGATCGTGATCCGCGCCGTACGCTCCGCCCCTTCCACCCAACCGATTCTACAACCAGCGACCTTGGCGCGGTGGCCGAGGGCAACCGGCGAGCCGGTGGCCCAGGTCATCGGACTGGACGGCGACCGGGGTCCCGCTACCCTGGCTTCCCGGGCGGTGGGGATCGCCCGAAGGGCGGAGGCGAATGGCGCAGCACGACGTCGGGGAGGTCCCGGCCGACCAGACGATCGGGCCCGGTCTGCGGGCGGCGATCGTCCACTATGGCGAGGGGGCCGAGCCCGATCCCGGGCACCGGTCCCATCGGGCCGGACGGCTGGCCGCGGCGCTGGTCGCCGCCGGCTGTGAGGTGACCCGCATCGTGCCCTCGTACCGGGTGTGGGACGGGGTGCAACGGCCGACCGACTGGACCGGTCTGGTCGGGGACGAGGGTCGCCTCGTCGTGGTGCCGACTCGGGCCTATCGGAACACCAGGGGCCGAGATCGGGCCGGGAGCCTGATGGACTTCAACCGGGGAGTTGCCCGAGCGCTCGGGTCGGCGCCGACTCCCGACCTGGTGATGATGGGGTTCCCGCCACCCGGGCTGCTCCGGGCCGTCAGGTCGGTGGCCCCGGAGGCGGCGGTCATCGCCGACATTCGCGACCTCTGGCCCGATGCCCTCGTGCCCGGCGGCACCGTCGGTCGGATCCTCGCCGCCCCGGCCCGGCTGGCCGGCGGTCTCCTGGCCCGGGAGCTGCGCCGGGCTGATGCGGTGGTGGCGCTCTCGGCAACGATGTTGGACCGGGCGCCGGCCGGGGCCCCGGTCACCCGTATCATCCCGATCGGGTTCGAGCCGCTCGATCTCGCCGACCGGGCCCAGTGGCCGGAAGGCGAGACGCCACTCACCGCCTGCTTCGTCGGTTCGATGACCCAGCTGTTCGACTTCGACGCCATGCTCCGGGGGTGGTCCCGATTCGTCGCCGATCGTGGCGGTGATGGGCCGATGCCTCGATTGGTCGTGGTCGGCGATGGCGAGCAACGGGCCATCGTCGACCGGCTGGCCGCCGGCGAGCCGACCGTTGCGTGCACCGGCTGGATCCTCGGCGACCAGGTCGCCGCCCATCTGCACCGGGCGGACGTCGGACTGGCGCCGACCCGAACCGGACAGGGCACCACCCTGTCCAACAAGGTCTCGGAGTACCTCGCGGCCGGGATGTGGGTGATCAACACGCTGACACCGTCGGTTGGTGGCCCGCTGTCGACCCAGGGCCTCGGTGACTGCATCGACTCGACACCCGAGGCGTGGGCTGCGGCCTTCGCCCGAGCCGAGCAAGCGCTCCCCCGCCTCCGGGCCGGGCGGGCGGCACGACTGGCCGAGGCCGACCGTCACTACGGCTCCGGTCAGACGAACGTGGCCTGGTTCGACCTCATCGCCGAGGTCCTGGCCGCTCGGGCCGATCGCCGACCTCGCAGCTGACCGTAGTGGCCGCGCCGGCCGTTCAGCTGACGCTGATGCTCTGGTAGAACAGGCCGGACCGCCAATCGGTCCAGCTCTGACCATCGGCGGAGATCTGAGCCGTCCCGAACGGGAACACCGACTTCGGTGAGAAGCCGTAGGCCAGCCCGGCCTGGAGCGGGACGACCGTGCCGCTGTAGCCGGCGCCGGCCCGGACGACCAGTGCGTAGTCCTCTCCGGCCGCCAGGGTCAGCGGCTCGACGTCGCCCTCGGCCCATACGGCGTTCCGGTAGTTGCCGATCCCGTCGGTGCCGACCTCGACCGACCGCAGGACCTCACCCTCGAGCGTGGTGAGCTCGAGGATGACGGTGCCGCCGGCCTGGGCGGCGACCCGGGCCGCCAGCTGCGACACGCTGCGATCCTCGGGCACCGTGATCGTTGTCCGAATCGCAGACGTCCCGGCCAGGGTGAAGGCATCGGAGGCCTCGTACTGCATGAACCCCTGACCCTGGGTCGCCCCGTCGGCATAGGTCACCTCGAAGATCGGTGTCCGCCAGTGGCCCTCGTCGTGGGTGTCTGCCAGGAACCAGCCGCTCCCCCGGTCCTCGACGAACCCGAACTCGGAGCGCCGGGCCGGGCTCGGGATGGGGTCGCCGCCCTTGAGGCTGTCCGGGAGGAGGTCGATCACCAGATCCAGGCTGATGAAATTGGAGGCCGGGCTCGGGTCCAGGTTCTCGAAGATGATGTGGTACTCCTGGCCGGCCTGGACCGGGATCGGCTGGCTGAACGTCCAGCTGCCGAGGAGGGTGTTCCGGACGAAGTCACCGCGATCGCCACCGGCGAACGCCCCCCCGCTCAGGCTGAACGAAACCTCGGAGCGGCCGGCGAAGAGCGAACCCTCATCCGGCAGCCCGGTCCCGTCGTCGGGCGCGACCGTGATCCCCACGGTGCCACCGGTCCCGCCGGCGTAGCCGTTTCGAGAAGTATTGACGATGAAATAGAGGCGGAGGGTCTCGATCTCGC
>JBCCFN010000354.1:0-4714 GCA_039029715.1 Actinomycetota bacterium
GGTTGGTGTCGTTTGTGGTTGCGCCTGATTTCGAGGCGCCGGGTGATGGTGATGGCGGGAATGATTATGAGTTCGAGGTGACGGTGACCGATGCGGGCGGGTTGTTCGTGTCGCAGTCGGTCGTGGTGACCGTGACCGATGAGGCCGAGGCCCCGCCCCCCGATCCGCCGGAAGACCCGGATCCGCCAGAGGATCCCGATCCGCCAGAGGATCCGGACCCGCCGGTCGACCCCTGACCGGCGGGCCTGCAGCCAGCCTCAGGGGCAGGTCAGTGAGGCCAGCGCCTCGGCCGACTCGGCCCGTGACCGATTCCAGGTCAGCAGCCGACCACCACCGGGGTCCTCGTCGGCCAGCTCGTCGCACAGCGCCGCAGTCAGGCGTTCCCGGACCGCCGGTTGCTGGCGGTCGAGCCGTTCGATGATCGCCGGCACCGCATCCGATCCGAGCTCGGTGGTCAGATAGGCGTCGTCCAGTGGGATGGTCCCGGCCCGGTCGAGGTTCCCTCCGGCGACGATGGCCTCGGGGTTGGCGGCGCCGAAGACGACGACCCAGCACCCGGCGAGCAGGAAGACGATGCCGCCGAAGCGGGCAGCAGCGCTGCGCCGGTCCGACCGCCGACGGTTGACGGTCACCACCAGCACGACCAGCACCGCGGCAAGCCAGGCCAGGAACCAGGCAACCGCCAGCCGCAACATCGTGGTCCCGAAGCCGGACATGTAGAGGGCAAGCCGGCTGTACCCGGCTGCGATCACGCCGAGGGTCTCCACGCCGACCAGCCCGGTGAGCAGCAGGAACCGACGATGATCGGCCGCAGTGGTCCGTTCGGTGAATCGGTCGACCAGGGCGACGATCGCCACCAGCAATGCGGTGGCCGCCACCAACTGGAAGAAGCCCTGGCGGGCGTTCTCGGCCGCAGTCAACCCGGCGGTGGCCAGCAGCCGCTCCGCCCCACCGACGGCAACCATGATCTGGGTGCCGCCCCAGGCGGCGAGGACGACCGCCACCGCCGCCAACACCAGGGTCGCCTCGGTCATGGCCGACGTCTGGCCCGGGCCGGTCTGCGACCTGGAGGGCCCATCCGGGGGTGTCGACCGGTTGGCGGCGACGGTCAGTGAGAGCGGGGCAACGGCCAGCACCGCAATGATCACCACGTGGCGCCACGCCCCGATCCCTGCGGTGGACCGGAGCAACTCGCCGAACACCGCATCGGCGCTGGCAAGCAGCAGGAGCAGGGGGATGATGACCAGAGCCGCCAGGACCAGGCCCCGGACCACCGAACCGTTCGACGACGCCCGGGCCCGGTCCAGTCGCCGCAGGCCGGCGCCGACGGCCACGATCGCATCCGCCGCGGCCTGGAGCTGGCCGGCGGCGGTACGGAGCCAGCCGCCGACGGCGAACAGCCGGTCCTGGGCTGCGACCGACAGGCCGGCCAGGGCGACCAGGAGGGCCGGGCCGACCACCCATGGCGAGTCCCGGAGCACCAGCAGGCCGCCGGCCGCCACCGCAAGTCCGAGCGGGGCCAGTACGGCCGGCCGGCGGCGGTCGGGGGCGGCGCCGACCAGGAGCGCGCCGAGCACCACGGCCAGCGCCGTCGCCACCGAGGCCAACCGATGATGCACCGCAACGTCCAGGGCCCCGGCAGCGGCGACGGCGACCAGGATCGCCCAGGGTGGCCCGAGTCGGGCCGGCGGCCTCGGCGGCCTCGCCGGTCGAGAGGGGCGGGGTGCCGGCGGCTGGCCCCAGCCGGCGGCCGGTGCGGGCGCAGCGATCGGGCCGACGCCGGGGTCGGGGATTGGAGCCGACGCAGGTGGCGGACCGAGGCGAGTGGCCGGATCCGGTGGCGGCGGGTCCGGTAGCCAGCTCCGCCGGGCGGCCGGGTCCGGCGACGGAACGTACAGTGGCGCCCCAGGTGTGGGGGCCACCGCAGCGGTGGTGCGTTGGGACGCAGTGTCGCCTTCCGATGCGGTGGTGCGCTGGGCCGCGGTGTCGCCCTCCGATGCGGGGGTGCGTTGGGACGCGGTGTCGCCCTCCGATGCGGCGGTGCCTGTCGAGGTCGTGTCGCCCTCCGATGCGATGCTGCGCTGCGAGGTTGCCCGATTCGTCGGTCGAGCCGGCGGTGGTCCCCAGTACGGGACGGGCCCCGCTGGCGCGGACCGGCCGTCCTCGGCTGGCCGCCGCTGGCCGTCGTGCTCCGGTTCGTGGTCGTCGTGCATTGCCCGTCCTTTCCTTCCCGTGCGGTGGCCACCCCGAGGTCGGGCGCGCCGCACACAACCACCGGCGGTTGCCGGCGGGATCTGTTGTCTGATGACCGGGGCTGGCTGGTTGGTGACGCCCGGTGCCTCAGCGATCCCCGGTCGGGATCGGGGTCCGACGGCCGCCATTGGCCACCGGTTGGCGTCTGGGGAGGGTGACCACGAAGCAGGCCCCCCTCGGGTTGTTCGGGCGGACCTCGATCGTCCCGCCGTGCTGGTCGACGATCTGCTTGCTGATCGCCAGGCCCAGGCCGGCACCACCGGCCCCGGTCCTGGCGGTGCCGCCGGCCTGCCAGAACCGTTCGAACACCCGGTCTCGTTCCTCGGCTGGGATGCCGGGGCCGGTGTCTCGGACCGACACGCCGGCCGATCCGTTGTTCTGGGTCAGCGTGACCACCACCGGCTCACCGGGGTGGGAGAACCGGACCGCATTGCCGACGACGTTGACGAACACCTGCCGCAGCCGGCCGGGCTGGCCCTCGACCTTGAGGTCGAAGGGGGAGCGGACGATGATCTCGGCCCTGGGGTTGACCAGGCGGATCTCATCGGCCACGTCGTGCAGCAGGTCGCCCATGTCGATCGGGCGGACGTCTGTCAGGTCGGTCACCGAGTCGAGCCTCGACAGGTCGAGGAGCTGGCCGACCAGGTTCGACAGGTGTTCGGCCCGGGCCAGCATCCGGCCGAGGGTCTCGGCATCGGGCTGGCCGACGCCGTCGACCAGGTTCTCCAGCGTCGAGCGGAGCGCCGCCACCGGGGTCCGCAGCTCGTGGGAGGCGTTGGCGACGAACTCCTTGCGGACCCGGTCGGTCTCGGCCATCTGGCCGGCCATGGCATTGAACGATCGGGCCAGGCGGGCGACCTCATCGTTGCCGTTGGTCGTGACCCGCCTCGAGTAGTCGCCCTCGGCCATGGCGGTGGTGGCCTCGGCCATCCGCCGGAGCGGCTTGGTCATGCCCCGGGCCAGGAACTGGACCATCAGCAGCGCCGCGGAGCCGGCAACGATCGGTCTCACCCACACCGGCCATCCGAGCCAGAGGCCGATCTGTGAGGTCACGGCGGTCATCCCGACCGCGACCACGATCAGGATCGACAGCTTCATCTTGATCGACGACACGCCCTCGAGGGGGCGGCGGAGCCGGGGCCAGCGCCGGTGGGCCGTCATCGTGCCGACTCCGGACGATCGGCGGTGGTCTGGAGGGCGTAGCCGACCCCGTGGACGGTCCGGATCAGGTCGGCCTGAAGCTTGGCCCGGACCGACCGGATGTGGCTGTCGACGGTGCGGGCCCCCGAGCCGTCCCGGTAGCCCCAGACCATGGCCAGGAGCTGATCCCGGCTGAGCACGGCGCCGCCGGCCTCGGCCAGCGCCCGCAACAGGTCGAACTCGGTCGGGGTGAGGTGGACCTCCTGGCCCTGCTCGGTCACCCGGCGGGTCGACGGGTCGATCTGGACCGCCACACCGGCGGCATCGAGGTCGAGGGTCGGGCCGACCCCGGCCGCGGCGCCGGAGCGACGCAGGACCGCCTTGATCCTGGCCACCAGCTCCCGAGGCGAGAACGGCTTGGTCAGGTAGTCGTCCGCACCGACCCCGAGGCCGACCAGCATGTCGGTCTCGTCATCTCGAGCGGTCAACATCACCACCGGGACCCGGCGGTAGCCATGGATCCGGCGGCAGACTTCGATGCCGTCGAAACCGGGCAGGTTGAGATCGAGCACGACCAGGTCCGGGGCAAGCGCACTGCAGCGCTCGACCGCGGTCGGTCCGTCGCCCGCCACCTCGACCAGATACCCCTCGCTGCGGAGCCGAGAGGCCACCGCATCGGCGATCGTCGGTTCGTCTTCGACCACCAGGATCAGTTCCGAATCGTTCATCGTCCTCTCACCGTAGGTGCCAGGAATTGATGTGTCCCGACCACGGTGTGGCGGTTTTGTGCAGATGAACCCGCTCGGTCCGTGACCGGCCGGTGGAGCCGGATCGGTTGGTCCCACCGTGCGATACCGGCCAGGGAGGCCGATATCGTGGATGTTCGCTTGGGGGACCGGCTCACGTTGGGAGCCGTTTCCGGCGCCACTAGCATGGATTGTTGGTCTGCCGCTGCTCGTTCGGAGGATTTCTTCGTCCGGTTCGGTCGGACCAACCGCTGTGTCGGGCGCTCGGAAGACGCCTGCACGCACCAGAACTTGTCGGTCCAGCAACGGGACCGGGGGACCGGCCGGTCCACCGGGCTCCACGGGTCGGCACCGAATGAAAGGGCATGTCCTGCCAAAGCACAAAGAAGATGCGATCGTCCTCGAGGGCACCATCACCGAGTCGCTCCCGAACGCCATGTTCCGGGTGGAGCTCGAGAATGGGCACAACGTGCTGGGCCATATCTCCGGAAAGATGCGGCGGCACTACATCCGCATCCTCCCCGGTGACAAGGTCCAGGTCGAGCTCACCCCGTACGACTTGACCCGAGGTCGCA
>JBCCFN010000355.1:0-4705 GCA_039029715.1 Actinomycetota bacterium
CTTGATGACCTCGGCGCCGAGGTCGGCCAGCAGGCTGGACGTCCCGGCCCCGGCGGTCAAGACACCGAGATCGAGGACCCGGACCCCGGCCAATGGCAGTGACCCGAGGGCGGCAGCGGCCGGGCTGGTCGAGGAGCCGGGCTGCCGCACGGGATTCGGCTCGCTGCGGACTCGAACCGGTGCCACCGGCGTCGGGATCTCGCACCCGTCGACCACGACCGAGGTGAACGCCCGGCGGTGGCGGAGCATCACATCGTCGACGAGTTCTGCCGGCGAAACAACGGCGGCGGCCGGGACACCATGGGCCAGGAAGGCGCGATCCAGCTCGGCTCGGGTTCGGCCGGCCGCCCACTCGGCCACGATCGAGAGGTAGGCCGCCGGATCGGTGGCCCGGTCCCGAGCCCGGGCGAACCGATCGGCTCGGAGCCGATCGTCGTCGACCATCGCCACGATGGCGGCGAAGTCCCGGGGCGTGTGGACCAGGGCGACATGTCCGTCGACGCAGGGCAGGATCGGCCAGGCCGAATCCGCACCCTCCCTGGTGATCGGCCGATCGAGGTCGGCCAGTGCAATCGCCTTCCAGTTGACCCACCGGAGAGCGTCGACGCAGTCGACAGTCACCACGTCCGCTTCGCCGCCAAGCGCCAACGCTCGCACGGACGCAAGCGCAGCCAGGACCGCATAGCCAACCGTCATCGCCCCCCATTGCCCGGCCGGGACCTGCGGTGCTCCGGCGGGGTCACCGAGTAGCTCCGACAACCCCGCGGCGGCGAACAACGTTGCTTCGTTGTGCCACGGGTCGGCGACGACCCGGACCACGTTGATCCCTTCGACGGCCGTCGGCGGGGCGACGGAGGTCGACTCGGCCCGGAGGAGGATCCGCCCGGGCCCGTCCGTCGCCCAGGCCGCCTCATCGGCGACTTCGTCGGAGGCTCCGAGCACCGTGGCCCCGAGTTGGGCGGCCAACCGACCAGCCGCAGCCGCAGCCAGACGGGGCGGGCGAGCCGCAGACTCGTCGATCAGCAACAGAATGGTGATGTCGCCGAAGAGCTCGATCCGACTTGGCTCCACCGAGGCCCTCAGTCGATCAGCTTGCAGGCCCGGGCCCGGTCCAGGGTCACCTGGAAGAGCCGGGTGGTGGCGGCGTCGATCATCATGCCGTTGTGGGTCGCAGCGCCGAGACCCTGATCTTCGGCTTCGCGAACCGCAGTGATGACCGCCTGGGCCTCCTCGATCTCGGCCGGCCCGGGGGCGAAGACCCGGTTGGCGATCTCGATCTGGCTCGGGTGGATGCACCACTTGCCGACCCCGCCCATCATCGAGAATGTGCCACAGCTCTTCTCGTAGCCGGCGGGGTTGGCGAAGTTTGCATACGGCCCGTCGATGGCGTCGATCCCGGCCGACCGGCAGGCGATGATCAACCGATGCCTGGCATAGTGCCAGATGTCGCCCGGGTACCGGAGCTGGCCCTCCCCGTCGGTCACCCCGATGTGACCGAGCCGCATCCCGGCACTGGCAGACAGGTCGCCGACCCCGAGGACCAGCGCCTCCAGCCGCGGGCTGCAGCGAGCGATCTCGTCGACGGTCTGGACCGCCTCGACCTCCTCGACCAGGCACTCGATCCCGATCCGGCCGACCTCGAGGCCGAGCTTCAGTTCCAGTTGGGTCAGCAGGTCGTCCACGAACCACACCTCACGAGGACCCTTGATCTTGGGGACCATGATCACGTCGATGTTGGCCCCGGCGCCGGTCACCACCTCGGCGATGTCGTCGTGGCACCACTGGGTGTCGACGCTGTTGATGCGGTACGAGCGGATCTTGTCACCCCAGTCCAGCTGGTTGAGACCGGCGATGATGTTCTTGCGGGCTCCGACCTTGGCCGACGGGGCCACTGCGTCCTCCAGGTCGAGGAAGACCATGTCTGCCTCGCTGGCTGCCGCCTTGGCGATCATCTTCTCGGAGTGTCCGGGCGTCGACAGTTCGGACCTTCGGATCCGGCTGATCGGTTGACGCTCGTAGCTTGCCATCAGGAACCTCGGTTCTCCGGGTCGGCGGTGAGCCGATCCCGGGTCGTGTCGTGCAGGTAGGTCAGCGGGCCGACCGGATCGAAGCCGTCGAGATCGAGCAGCCACTGGAACCCGATGCCCCGGAGCCCGGCCAGGATCAGGACCGACTCCTTGTCCGGCGAGCGCCCCTTGTCGATCGAGCCGTCCCGCAGGCCTCGGCGAACGAACTGGGCGATGTCGGCCCGCATCTCCTCGTTGAACTTGGCGAAGCGATCCCGGAGCGCATCATCGGACGCGGCCTGGAACATCAGCGAGTAGAGGACCACCAGGCCTCGGGGGTCCCGGGCGGCCTGGGCCCGGATGGCGTCCAGCAGGGTCAGCACCCCCTCGAGGCCGGGGCGGCCCTTGGTCCGGGGCAGGACGTTCCGGTGACTCCAGGTCGTTGCGATGCGTTCGATCAGGGCGTCGATGAGGCCCTCCTTGCTGCCGAATCGGGCGGTGACCATGCCCCGGCTGTAGCCGGCCCGGTCCCCGATGGCGGCGAAGGTGAGGGCGTCGAGACCGCCTTCGACAATCAGATCGGCGGCGGCTTCGAGCAGGGCGTTCGTGGACCGCCGGGTCCGCTCCTGCTGGGTGTTGGGTCGAGGTTCGGCGGTCATGGCTGGTCATCCAATTCGGCGCGGATCTCCTCGCTGTGTTCGCCAAGCATCGGAGCTCGGCGGTAGACCCCTCCGGGCGTCTCGGTGAACCGGATCGGCGTGTTCGGCGTCAGCACCGGTCGTTCGGAGCCGGCGTGGTCGACCGCGACATAGATCTGCCTGGCCGCCACGTGGGGATCGTCGACAAGGTCGGTGGCGTCATTGACCGGGCCGCAGGGCACCCGCCCCGCCAGCTGATCGACGACATCTGCTTTCGACCGGGTCCCGGTCCATGCGGTGATGGCCGCCCGGACCTCCTCCCGATGCATGACCCGGCGGCGGGCGCTGCGGTAACGATCGTCGTCGGCCATGTCGTCCCGGCCGATGATCCCGCACAGCAACCGCCAGTGTTCGTCGCCGGGGGCGGCGATCGCCACCTTCCCGTCTGCGGTGTCGTACAACTCGAAGGGGCACAGGCTTGCGTGCTCGGCACCCCGCGGGGCCTGGACCTCGCCGGTGTAGGTGTACCGCCAGGTCATCGACTCGCACAGGGCGACCAGTGAGTCCATCATCCCCACGTCGACGAACTGGCCCTCCCCGGTGGCCCGGGCGTGGTGGAGGGCCCCGAGCACCCCGGCGACCAGCATGGTGGCCGGGTAGAGGTCGCCGACGCTTGGCCCAGACGAGACCAGCTCGCCGGACTTGGTGCCGGTGTGGCTGATCAGGCCGGACATCGATTGGGCGACCACGTCGTAGGCCGGCCAGGACGTGTAGGGCCCGGCCCCGGTCCGGGGGTCACCGAACCCACGGATGGCGCCATAGACCAGGGCCGGATTGCGCTCCCGCAGCGCCTCGTAGGACAGACCGAGCCCGTCCATCACACCGGCCCGATAGTTCTCGATCACCACATCGGCGGAGTCGACCAGGCGGAGGAAGACCTCGACGTCGTCTGGCTCCTTGAGGTCGAGCACGATCGACCGCTTGTTGCGGTTGTTGCTGGCGAAGTATCCGCCGAAGTGGTGGGCGGCATCGACCTCGGTGTGGGGGCCGATGCGGCGGACGCCGTCGCCGGTCGGCGGCTCGACCTTGACCACGTCTGCGCCCATGTCGGCCAGGATCATGGTGCAGTACGGGCCGGCCAGGGCCTGGGTCAGGTCGACGATCCGAACGTCGGCCAGCGGACCGGTCCGGCCGTCCGCCATCGGGGCCGCCCGCAGGTGGGCGGTGGTGTGGGGGGCGGGCCGGTCCGCCTCGTCGGTGGTCACGTCGATCCCCAGTGGCTGCGTCGTTTCACCAACACGGTTCGCTCCAACTCGCAGACGACGTCGCCGTGCTGGTTGCGGCCCCAGTGTTTGAACCGGACCACCCCGGCGTCTGCGTGGTCCGGGGCGGCGTCGGCGGCCAGGACCTCGGTGTAGGCCGCGATCGTGTCGCCGTGATGGACCGGCTTGCGAAACCGGACCTTGTCGAGGCCGAGTTCGGCCAGGGCGTTCTCAGCGGTGTCCTGGCTGGTCAGCCCGACCGTCATCGAGCCGGTGATCAGGCCGAACACCAGCCGACCCTCGCCGAGCGGTGACCCCCGCATCGCCTCCTCGTTCCAGTGCCCCTGGGCCGTGTTCATCACCTGCTTGGTCAGGAAGTTGTTCTCGACCTCATCGATGGTTGCGGCCCGGGCGTGCCGCATCCGGCGGCCGACGGGGAAGTCCTCGAAATAGTTCGTGTCGCCGGTCAGGCTCGATGGTTCGTTCGCCACGGGCCGGCCTCCTAGCGAAGCGGTGTCGGGGGCAGCAGGCAGTCCGAGACCAGCCGGAGCATGATCTCGCTGGTGCCCTCGAAGATCTTGGTCAGCCTGGCGTCCCGCCAGTACCGCTCGATCGGGAAGTCGGTGGTGTAGCCGGCGCCGCCGTGGATCTGGAGGGCCTCGCTTGTCACCCGCTCGGCCATCTCGGCCGCCAGGTACTTGACCATGGCCCCCTCCATGTCCGGCGAGGTGGAGTTGTCGTAGCCGCCGAGGTCTGCGTTGGCCGCCACCTGGTACATCAGGGCCCGGCAGGCCTCGAC
>JBCCFN010000356.1:0-4692 GCA_039029715.1 Actinomycetota bacterium
CTTTCACGCTGCCTCTGGAGAAGCGGCGTAATTTGCGCACTATCACCTTGCTATTCCTAGTGGCCAGCTGTTGGCTCTTTGCGCTATCCCTCGTCCATGGCCACGGTGGTCGTGGTCTTCTGACTGACCTTCGACGTGTCGTCCACCCCGATCGAGGCCGAGGTGATCGCCGCCTCGGTCCGGAGCGGGTCGATCTCGGAGACCGACCCGACGAACGTGGTCTTGCCGACGCCGAAGCCGCCGGCCACCACGAACTTGGCGGAGATCTTCTTGTTCTTGCTCATGTCCTACAACCTCCGCACGCCGTCGATCAGGCGTGAGATCAGTTCGATGTCTTCGGTCTGGTTGGCGTCGATCGTCTGGTGGAGCTCGAGGTGACCGCTCTGGATCAGGTCGCCGACGACGACCTTCACCGTTCCGATCGGCATCGACAGCTCGGCCGAGACCTCGGCGATGGCGATGGCCTCCCGGCACAGTGCATGGACCCGGGCCGGTTCGAATCGAAGCGATTGGGCCGGCTTGTCTGTGGCGTGGATAAGCGTCTCGAACTGGAGCCCCTCGACCGAGGCCTTGGTCCGACCGGTCGTCACCAGGAATGGGCGGACGAAGTCCGCGGCGCCGGCGGTCGACGACAGGTTGTCCTCATCAGTGGTCATTGATTGATCCTGGGCGGGCGCCGGATGGCGGCTCCGGTGGTTCGGGTCGGCCTCAGACCGACAGGGTGTTCTTCAGCTCGGCGATCAGATCCGGGGTCAGGACCTGTCCGGCCCGCTCGGCCAGGAGGGTCATCTCGTAGGCCACCAGACCGATGTCTGCGTCCTTACGGGCCACCACGCCGAGCACCGCCCCGTGGGTGATGTTGACGATGAGCAGGTAGCTCCGGTCCATCTCGATGATCACGCGGTGGACGTTGTCCTCGGCGAAGCACCGGGCCGCCCCGAGGGTGAGGCTTGCCAACCCCGAGGTGATGGCACCGAACTGGTCGGCCATCGCCTCCGGCAGACCGTCGGAGACCGCCAAGCGGATCCCGTCGGCCGACACCGCCAGGGCGTCCTCGACCCCCACGGTTTCGCTGACGAAGTTGTCGAGCAGGAAGGAGAACTGCTGGCTATCGGACTGGGTCATCGCTTGTCGCCTTTCTTCGGGTCTGTGTCTTCGGCATCTTCGAGGCCCTGGTTGATACCGCTACTGAAGGCGGACAACATCGAGGAGAAATCGGTCGCTGCGGTCGCCGAGTTCTCGGTCGGAGCCCGGTCGCCAACCGTGGGGCGGGTCGGGGCCGGCCCGGCATCAGCCAGGCTGCTGCCCCGCTTCCGGACCGGGAGGCCGACCCAATCGGCGCCGTCATCGGCGTCGTCGGTGGTCGGCGCCTCATCGGCGGCGGTGGCGGCGTCGTCAGCGGCCTCGGCCTTGGCAGCGGCCTTTGCGGCCGGTGGGTCGTCCTTGCGACGACCCCGCTTGGCCGGGCTGCCGGTCTTCTTGCGGGGCCGTGACTTCGGTCGACGGCTCGGGAGTGGGGCCGGCGCATCGTCGACTGGCTCGGTCTCGGCGGCCGGGGCGTCGTCGGTTTCGGCCTCGGTCTCCTGCTCATCGGTCGCTTCGACGTCCTCGACATCATCGATGTCCTCGACATCGTCGACATCGGGAGCGTCCTCCACCGAGGCCGTGTCTGCGGCGGCCTCGTCGGCCGGTGCGTCGGCCTCGTCGCCGCTCACTTCGTCCTCGGCATCGACCTCGTCTGCCGCATCGACCTCGTCTGCCACTTCGACATCGTCAGCCGCGTCGACCTCGTCGACCTCTTCGACCTCATCGAGGTCGGTGGCGTCATCGAGGTCTTCGGCGGCTTCGTCTGCGTCGGCCGCCGCTTCCTCGGCGGTGAGGGCGGCCAGCTCGGCCTCGAGATCGTGCTGCTCCTCCAGCGGGCTGCGATCCCCCCTGGTCGGGAGGGCGCCACCGGCCTGCCCGGTCGACCGGGTCGGGGCCGCGGCCGGCTCCTCGCTCCGCTCGACGGCGCGGGTCTCGATCGGGGCCGGCCGCTCCTCGGTGTCGCTGAGGATCGACGCCGGCAGCTGGACCCGGGCCACGGTGCCCTGCCGGGCCCCCTCGATCAGCCGGACCTGGATGCCGTGGCGCTCGGCGAGGCGACCGACCACGTACAGCCCGAGGAACCGGGTCGGCACCTGGTCGAGCGGTGGCGGATCGGTGATGCGCTGGTTGTTCTCGATCAGCTCTCGGGGGGACATGCCGATGCCCTCGTCCCGGATCGTGATCAGGTAGCCGTCCCGGCTCGGGGTCCCGTTGACCTCGACCACGGTGTGGGGCTCGGAGAAGTTGATGGCGTTCTCGAGCAGCTCGGCCAGCAGGTGGGTGATGTCTGCCACCACCCGACCGGCCACGTTGGTGTCCGCCAGGTCTGCCACCTCGATCCGCTCGTAGCCCTCGACCTCGCCGAAGGCGGCTCGAACCGTGTTCTCCATCGGGATCGGCTGGGACCACTGGCGAGCGGTCTGGGCGCCGGCCAGGGCCAGCAGCGACTCGGCGTTGCGCCGCATCCTGGTGACCACGTTGTCCAGCTCGAACAGCTCGGCCAGCTTGTCCGGGTCCTCCTCGTGCTGCTCCAGCTCGGTCAGCTGGCTGAGGATCCGCTGCAGCAGCTGCTGGTTGCGGCGGCCGAGGTTGACGAACATGTCTGCGACGTTGCGGCGGGACAGGGCCTGCTCGGTCGCCAGGTCGTAGGCGGTGGTCTGGACGTGGTTGAACGCCTCGACCAGCTCGCCGATCTCGTCGTCGCTGGTCACCGGGATCGGGTCGGCGGTCGGCAGGTTGCCGGTCTCCTCGACCTGGCGCAGCGACCGCATCAGGGCCGGCAGCTCGACGTCGGCAACCGAGGACGCCCGGTCGAGCAACGACTCGAGCGGACCGGTGATCGAGCGGTACATGACGAAGATCAGGCCGGCCAGGACCACCGAGGCCAGGATCGCAAGCAGGGCGAAGAGCGAACGGACGTCGTTGGCCTCGCTCAGCTGGGTGGCGACGGCGGCCTGGAGGGCCGCCCCCTCAGCGACGACGGCATCAGTCCAGGTGGCCCGGAAGTCGACCAGCCCGGGGAAGGCAGCGGCCCGACTGACCGACAGCTCACCCTCGATCAGGTCGTCGAGGGCCTGCACCTCGAGGCGGCGGAGGTCGACCGAGCTCCCGGACTCCAGCACGGTGCTGAGCCGCTGGTCGTCGCCGGCGTTCGCCAGCTCCACCGCCCGGCGCAGGGCGGACTCGGCGAAGGCGAAGTCTGCCACGACGACGGCGACCTCGGCGTCGCTCGGGACGCGGATCCCCCGGTTGAGATCGAGGTAGCCGAGCCAGGCGGTCTCCCGCAGCTGCAGGGCCTCGATGGCGATGCCGTTGACGACCGCAACGTTCCGGGTCTCGGCGCTCGGATAGCGGTCTGCGTCGTCGATCGGGACGGCGAGGAGTCGGTCGACGGCGGTCGTCAGCTCGACAGACGCCCCGTCCTCACCCCCGGACCGGGACTGGTCGACCAGTTCGATGGCGTCAGCGGCGGCCTCGGCCAGTGGGGTGTCGGAACCGGCCGTCTCGGCCAGGGCGGCCAGCGCAGCGTCGGTTTCGGCCTCGGCCTCGGCCACCCGGTCGGCTGCCGGAGCGGCTGCCGCCCCGGTCAGCCGCTCATCGCCGACGGCCAGGACGGCTCGCTCGGTGGCCTGGATCACGGTGACGGCTTCGCTTGCGCTCTCGGCCTGCTCGATGACCACGCTCTGGTTGGTGAAGCCGAAGGCGGCGACCAGGGTCAGAGCGATCAGCGGCACTGCGATGAGCGTGACGAGCTTCGATCGAATTCTCACGAGACGTACTTTCTGATCGGCGGATCAAGGGTCGGCGATGCGAACCCGGCTGGATGGGACGTCGGCCGCAACGGCCGATCGTTGAGTGGCCGCAGCCACCGGAGGCGGGTGGTCATCGGTCGGACCACCCCCGGACGGTCGCCGGCTCCCCGGTGGGTTCGGCGAAGTGGTAGCCCTGGCCGATGGCGCAACCGAGGCCGGCGACCACGTCCCGCTGGGCCTCGGTCTCGACGCCCTGGGCCGTAGTCTCGAGGCCGAGCAGCTCGGCCATGTCGATCAGGGCGCCGACCAGGTCGGCAGCGTCGGAGCTGCCGGCGATCTGGCGGATCAGGGCCCGGTCGAGCTTGACCGCATCGAACGGCAGCTGCTGGAGCACGGTCAGGTTGGCGTTGCCGATCCCGAAGTCGCCGATGGCGACCCGGGCACCGCGCGACACCAGGCGCTTGAGGATCTCGTGGACGTCGCGGGCGTCGGTTGCCGGGCTCGGGCTGAGCTCCAGGCCGATCGTGATGCCGTCGTCGGTCTCGATGGCGTCGCGGATGATGGCCATGAACTCGGGGTGGACGACGTCGTCCGGCGAGACGTTCAGCCACAGCGTCACCTCCCGGAGCACATCGGCGTCGCCGTCCCGGGCCTCCTCGATCAGCTCGATCGAGCGCCGCAGGACCTGGCGGCTCAGTAGGTGCCCGACGCCGAGCTCCTTGGCCAGCGGGACGAACTCGAACGGTGGGACCGGGCCCTTGTCGACCCGGATCCACCTGGCGAAGGCTTCGACCGCCACCAGCTCGTCACCGGAGAGGTCGAAGGCCGGCTGGAGGGCGACCCCGATCTCGTC
>JBCCFN010000357.1:0-4649 GCA_039029715.1 Actinomycetota bacterium
CCGATCGACACGATCAGCGAGCACTCCAGCGACCAGCCCGAACAGCAGCCACGGCAGGCGCTGCAACAGTGCTGCTGCGGAGATGATCAGCGGGTCACGGCTGACCGACGCAACAAGAAGCGGCGCCGCGGCGAGGGCAAGGCCATCGCCAAGGTTGGTTGCCCACGACGAACTCAGCAGCCATCGAAACCCGCCCCCAAGCCGAGACGGCGCAATCACCTCGACAAGGCCTGGCACGCCCCGACAGTACAAGCGTCACCAACCCGGAGCAGGCGAGTTAGAAGGCCTCGAAGCGCCCGGTAACGGCACGACGAGAGTACCCGGCAACGCCCCTGTTGGATCCTCGCCAGGCATTCCACCAGCAACGTGGTGGATGGATGGTGGATCTCGGCCGTTCGGCGGGCCGAGTCCGGAGCCGCGGCGGGCCTTCCCCTGGTAGCGACGGTGGGGTTCGAACCCACGACCTCTCGATTATGAGTCGAGCACTCTTACCAACTGAGCTACGTCGCCACGACCCGGGTCGGGTCGACCAACAACACTACCGGCGGCCCGGAGGGGTCACACGGCTGATTCCGGCCCGTCGGAATCGGCTGCCCCGGCGTCAGCCAGCAGCGCTGCGGCCCGGTCCCGCAGGTCAGGCTTGCGGACCTTGTTCGAGGCGGTGAGCGGCAGCTCGTCGACCAGCCACAGGTGGCGAGGGACCTTGTAGTTGGCCATCTCCTCCCGGCACCAGGCCAGCAGGTCCGCCGGCTCCGGCAACGGTCCCGGTGTCGGCACCACGAAGGCGGCACCGACCTCGCCAAGCCGGTCGTCGGCCACGCCGACCACCGCCACCATGCCGATCGCCGGGTGTTCGGTCATGATCCGCTCGATCTCGGCCGGGTAGGCGTTGAACCCGCCGACGATGAACATGTCCTTCTTGCGGTCGGTGATGTCGATGTAGCCGTCTGCGTTCATCACGGCGATGTCGCCGGTGTGGAGCCAGCCGTCCGGATCGATGGCCGCTGCGGTCTGTGCCGGGTCGTCCAGGTAGCCGGGGGTGACCTGGAAGCCTCGGACCAGCAGCTCCCCCTCGGTCCCGGCCGGCACCTCTCGCCCTGCTTCGTCGACGATCCGCAGCTCACCGCCAGGGATCGCCCGGCCCGAGGTGGTGGCGGCGACCTCCGGCGGATCGTCCGGCATCGTGTAGGCCGCGATCCCGGATGTCTCGGTCATCCCGTAGGCGGTGATGACGATCTCGAACCCCAACCGCTCCCGCATGGCGACGATCATCTCCACCGGGATCGAGGCGGCACCGGTGACGCAGGACCGCAGCGACGACAGGTCGTGCCGGTCGAGAGCCGGGTGGTTCAGCAGGCCCTGGAACAGCGCCGGCGGGCCGGGGAACACCGCAACTCGCTCTCGCTCGATGGTCGCCACCACCTGGCCGGCGTCGAACACCGCCACCGGCAGGTTCACCGCCCCGAACAGCAGGCAGACGATGATTCCGGAGTTGTACCCGAAGGCGTGGAAGTAGGGATTGACGAGGAGATAGGGGTCGCCGGGCCGGACCGTGAGGGCCCGGCCGTAGGCGTGGAAGGCCCGGATGATGGCCCCGCCCCGGACCAGCACCCCTTTTGGGTTGCCGGTGGTGCCGGAGGTGAACATGATGACGGCGATGTCGTCGGGTGCCACCGCATCGGAGCGCCGATCGACCTCGGCCTGCAGATCTGCGACCGAGCCGGCCGGCCCGGCACCATCACCCCGCCCGAGGAACGCCTCCCGGCTGGTGGAGTGATCGGTGCCCGGGCCCTCCAGGTCGACCACCTCGGTCAGAGCCGGCAGGTCTTCGGCGGCGATGGCCCCGCTGTAGTCGTTGTCCAGGAAGCCGTCCTGGACGAACAGCAGCCGGACCTCGGCGGCCCGCAGGACGAAGGCCGCCTCCCGCCCCCGGAACCGGGTGTTGATCGGGACCAACCGGCCACCGGCCCGGGAGACCGCAAGGCCGACGACCACCCACCACCGACCGTTCGGAGCCCACACCCCGACCGCATCGCCGGGACCGATACCGGAGGCCACAAGGGCTCGGGCCGCACGGTCGATCTGGGCGCCGAGTTCCCGATAGGTGACGGTGACGCCGCGGTCACGGATGGCGTCCCGGTCGGCGAAGGTCGCGGTCGACCAGCGGATCAACGCCGGGATCGATGTGGCGGCCGGATCAAGCCCGCCGGCATCGACCATCGGCCGGTCGATGCCCCGGCTACCCCCGTCGTCCGCCACCGTCGCTCACGACTCGCTCAATACATCGTCTCCCGGAGCCGCTGGTCAAGCGTCGCGTCGTACTCGGCCACGTCGACCCCGTCCCGGAAGCTGGACGAGATCGTCCCGGTGGTCGGCAACCCGGAGATGTCCGGCCACCGGTCCGGGTCCCAGATCCCGGACCGCATCGGCGCCTTCCCGCACTGGAAGTAGGCCCGGTCGACCGTGATCCGGAGCACGGTCGTCGGCGCTCGACCCCCGACCGCATGGGATGCCAGAACCGCCGGCTCGACGATGATCTCCGCCGTCCCGTTGATCCGCATCGTCTCGTTCCGCCCGGGAATCAGGAACAGCAGCGAGACCCGCGGATCGTCGATGACGTTGCGAAGACTGTCCAGGCGGTTGTTGCCCTTTCGGTCCGGGAGCTCCAGGGTCCGCTCGTCGATCACTCGGATGAACCCCGGATCGTCGCCCCGGGGTGTGCAGTCCAGCCCGTCCGGGCCGACGGTGGCCAGGGCGCAGAATGGCGACGCCTCGATCAGGTCCCGGTAGTGGTCGCCGATGACCGACTGTTCCTTGGCCTTTGACCCGACAGACGCCGAGCCGTAGCGGGCAAGCAGATCGTCCAGTTCGGTGATGCGGTCCATACCGCAGACCCTAGATCGCAGATGCCGCCGACTCCCATCGGTTTCGACCGGGTCAGCCGGCGGCGGCGTAGGCGGCGGCGATCCATCCTTCGAGATCGCCATCGATCTGGTCGACGTTGGTGATGTCGATGCGATGGCTACACATGCCGGTCACCGCTCGGACCCGATCGTCGTCCGGGTCGGTCGGGAGGTTCAGGCCGAGTTGGATCCGCTTCGACGACGGGGCCTGCACCAGGGCGAACTGCTTGGTCCGTCGGAAACTGACCCCGGTCTTCTGGATGACCTGGTCGACATCGTCACCCTGGCCCGTGGCCACTGCGGCCAGCCGGTCATAGATCGGGACCAGCCCGGCCTTGGCCCCGGCGTACTGGGCGGCAAGCAGGTCCTCGTCCGGTGCCGGGCCGCCGGCCAACTCGTCGCGGATCCGGTGGGCAAGCAGGTTGGCGTTGCCGTGGGTCAGGCCGTACTCGGCCTTGAGATGGGCCACGATCTGTCCGTGCTTGGCCAGTCCGGCCTCGGCGATGAGGGCGGCGAACTCGGCAAGCGACCGACCGGTCGACTCCTCGATGTTGCGAAGCTGGGTCTCGGCCTGGGCCGCAGGGTCTGGCATCGTCAGGTCTGTCCTTCCTCGGGGTCTGGCCCCGCCGGTCGCCCGGTCGATCCGGAGCGAGGTCAGTGTCCTACGCCGAACCGGCCCGGTCTTGGACGGATTTCGCACCGCCCAGGTCCCCCTGGCCGGCGAGAAACTACGCTCGTTGGCACCGTGGGTGCAGACGGCCGACCACCAGCCGCCAGCGACGAAGCTCGGAGCGGCCGCCGGACGACGTTGTGGCGCGCCGCGCTACCGATGATCCTGGTCGGTGCCATCGCGATTCTCGGCGTCCTGCCGACGCTGTGGTCGTTCTCGCTTGACGGGGACAGCGATGCGGTGGAGTCGCCGCCGGACACCATCGGCGGGCCGACCACGACCGACGACGTCGACGGCGCCGAGTCCCCAACCACGGACGGTCCAGACGGCTCCCAGACCTCGACCACCGATGATGTTGCTGGCGAGCCGACCGTCACCACCCAACCGAACGTCGAGGACACCTTCGGCACCGACGTGACCGAACCGCCGATCACGGCCCCGGAGGACAGCGCCCTCCCCGGCCTCGAAGCCGGCGCCCTGACCTCGCGGTGGCCGGACCGCCTCCGGGTCGGCGACCGGGGCCTGATCGAGATCGAGATCCGGGTGCTCGACCCGAACCGGGACTTCGCCGAGCAGATCGATCAGACCGAGGCCTACATCGCCTCGCAGCTCCCTGCCCTGTCTGACTCGATCAGGGTCGACCCGGTCTACGTGGTGCCGGGGCCGGTCGAGCTGACCCTTCGGGCCCAGCCGGGGCTGGCGATCTGCGACAACGAGTCCTGCGATCGTCCGGTCCGGCAGCGGTCCTGGACCCGGGTGGCCCAGCAGGGCTCGCCGGCCAGCATCGTTGCCACGGTGATCGCCGAAGAGGCGGGAGCGAGCGGCATCGAGATCCTCGGCAGCCAGATCGACAACGCCGATCCCCTCGACCTGATCCCGCCCGACCTGATCCAGTTCGACATCAACGCCATGCGGCTGTTGCTCCGGTTGAGGATCTCCGTGCCGGACCCGCCGAGCCAGGTCGACACGACGACGGCCCCGTCGGAGCTCGGCGACCAGCTGGCCGAGGGAGTGGCCGAACCGCCGGCCGGCCCGACGGCCGGCGGGGCGCCAGCCGACCCGACGGCAGGCACCGG
>JBCCFN010000358.1:0-4631 GCA_039029715.1 Actinomycetota bacterium
CAGGTCCACCTGATCCATGGCGAGCTCTTCGATCGGGCGGCGACCGCAGGGTACACGGTCCGACCGGGGGATCTCGGCGAGAACATCACCACCACCGGGATCGATCTGCTCGGGTTGCCGGTCGGGGCGATGCTGGCCATCGGCGACGACGCCCTGGTTGCGCTGACCGGACTCCGAAACCCGTGCCCCCAGATCGATGCGTTCCAGGCCGGGCTGCTCGACGTCGTTCGATATCGCGATGCCGAGGGTGAGATCGTCCGGCTGACCGGGGTCATGGGCGTGGTCGTTGCCGGCGGACGGGTGGAGGCCGGAGACCGGATACGGGTGGCCACACCTCCCGGACCGCTGCGACCGCTCCGACGGGTCTGACGCCCGGCGGCGCCGCTCGGGGTCGATCAAAGGAGAGAGGGTCAGGCGACGAGGTGGAGGCCGATGCCGGCCGTCGCTGCAACCAGGACCCAGGCGGCAGCGCCGAGGGCCAGCGGGCGGGGACCGAGGCGGCGGAGCCGGTCGATTCTGACGCCGGCCCCCAGGCCGACCAGGGCGATGGCGAACAGCCAGCCCTCGACCGCTCGGGCCCCGTCGATCGCCGCGGTCGACACGACGCCGGTGCTCCGGATGGCTACCGCAGCCAGGAAGCCGATCACGAACCAGGGGAGCAGCGGCGGTCGGCGGTCCGGCTGGGCGCCGCCGGCTCGCCGTCGTTGCATCGACACCCCGACCACGATCGGGGTGAGGAGGGCGACCCTGGTCAACTTGACCACCATCGCCGCCGCCACGGTTGCCGAGCCGCCGGCGGAGGCGGTGGCGACGACCTGGGCGACGTCGTGGACGCTGGCACCGGCCCAGGGACCGAACCGGTCGCCGTCGAGGGCGAGGGGGCCGGCCAGGATCGGCAGGGTGAGGATCGCTAGGCTCCCGAACAGCGTCACCAGCCCGATCGCCGCCGCCACCTCCTCCTCGTCGGCCTCGGTCGCCCCGGAGACCGCGCCGATGGCCGAGGCTCCACAGATCGAGTAACCCGTCGCAACCAGCAGCGACAGGTCTGGAGAAAGGCCGAGTCGCCGTCCGATCGCCTGGGTACCGAAGAAGGTCACAGCCACGGTCCCGGCGACGACGAGGATGCCGGACGACCCGAGGGCGGCCACGTCACCGACCGACAGTCGGAGTCCGAGCAGGACCACGCCGATGCGGAGTAGGAGCCCCGCAGCGGTACTGAGACCGGGCTGCAGCCGCGGGCCGACCAGCCCGACGTTTGCTGCTACTGCGCCGAGCGCGACGGCAACGACCAGCGGCGAGACCGAGGACGACAGTGAGGCGACCATGGTGGCGACGGCGGCGACCGCCACGGCGAAGACCAGGCCTGGGGCACGATCGATCGCTGCCGTGACCGCGGAGGTTGGGGGTGCCGAGGGTCCGGGACGAGGGGAGGTCAGCGTCACGATCCAAGTGTCGGCCGGGAGACACTCCGGGGGTAGAGGGAAGGGCTCTATCAGGTCATAGGTGATCCCTATGGCTTGGTCGTTCTCGCGGTACCCTCTGGAAATGCCGCTCGATCCGACCACGCCGGAACTGTCCGCCCTCGACCTGTTCGTTTCGGTCGTCAACCTCGGCAGCCTCTCCAAGGGGGCGGCGGCCCACCACATCAGCCAACCGAGCGCCAGCAGCCGCATCCTGGGCCTGGAGCAGCGCCTCGGTTTGACCCTGCTCGACCGCTCGCCAACCGGTTCGACCCCGACCGCGGCCGGATCGCTTGTCGCCGGCTGGGCGGAATCGGTCCTGCGGTCGGCCAACGAACTGCAGGCCGGGGTGGCGGCGCTGAAGGCCAGCCGGTCCGGCCGGCTCCGGGTCGCAGCGAGCTACACGATCGCGGAGTACCTGCTGCCGCCTTGGCTGGAGCAGTTTCTCCGCAACCGCCCGGACGATTCGGTCGAGCTCGTCGTCGCAAACAGCACCGCCGTCCTTGACCTGCTCGCCGAGGGGCGGGCCGAGCTCGGCTTCATCGAGTCGCCGCTCCCGACGCCGACGATGACCGAGCAGGTGGTGGCCCACGATCGGCTGATCGCCGTCGTCGGGCGGCACCACCCCTGGGCCGGGTTCGGATCGATACCGCTCGAGGCCCTGCTGACCACCTCGTTGGTCGTTCGGGAACGAGGCTCGGGGACCAGGGAGACGTTGGAGTCTGCGCTTTCGGAACTGGGCCACCCGCCGCCGCCGGCCGCACTGGAGCTTGGATCGACCTCGGCGATCCGGGCCGCGGTCATGGCCGGCGGTCCACCGACGGTCCTCAGCCATCGGGCGGTCGCCTTCGATCTCGATGCCGGCAGCCTGGTCGAGGTACCGATCGACGGTCTGCGGATCGAGCGTCGGTTGCGAGCGGTGTGGCCTCGTACCGCCAGCCTGCCGCCGCTGGCCGAGGCGCTCCTCAAACAGCTGCCCCGACCGGCCGGCGACGCTACGGTTGACCGCCCGTGACCCCGCTGGATCTTCCTGCCTTCGAACGCCTGGTCGGCGACGCCCTGGACGAGCTCCCGGACCAACTCGGCCGCCTGCTCGACAACGTCGTGATCATGGTCGAGGACCAGCATCCCGAGGAGGACCTCTACGGTCTCTACGAGGGAATCCCGCTCACCGAGCGGGGTGAGTACGGGGATCTGGCCCTTCCGGACCGGATCACCCTCTACCGGATTCCGCTGTGCCTGGACAGCGATGACCTGGAAATGCTTCAGGAAGAGGTCCTAGTGACCGTCGTACATGAAGTGGCCCATCACTTCGGGATCGACGACGACACGCTCCACGAGCTCGGCTGGGGCTGAGCTGCGATCTCCCGGTGGGCCGGACGAACGAGTCCCGGACCAGGAGGACAAGCCGTGAACACCACCACTTCGGCAGCAGGTCTGCCGCCTACCGCCGGCGGCGGGCTGAGACGTCTGGCTGCGATCGTGCTCGGCCTGGCCCTGCTGGCCGTCGCCTGCGGGACCGAAGACGGACCGGCGACCCTGGCCGCCGTCGACGACACGATCGCCGAGGTGCCCGCGACCACGACCAGTACCGTCGAGGCGGTGTCGGAGCCGGTGGTCGCAACGGACGGCGTCGACGATCAGGCGGTCACCGACGCATGGTGTGCCGGCGCCGCCGCACTGGCGGCCAGCGAGTCCAATCCGCTCACCATGGACGTGTTCGGGATGTCGCCGGCGGACATGGAGGCCCAATTCACCGGCAACCTGGCCGCCATCGAGGCGTTGACCGGGGCCAGCCCGGCCGAGATCGCGGACGATGCGGCATACATCGACCAGGTCTTCACCAACTTCGTCCGCTTCGGCGAGGACGCCGGCTGGGACCTGACGCTCCTGCTGAGCGATCCTGCGTTCCTCGGGGCCTTCGACCTGCGCCGGCTCGAGTCCGCCATCAACGAGCTCGACCGGTTCACCTCCTCGACCTGTGGCGTCGACCTGAACCTGGTCCAGGCCGACGAGGTCCTCGCCGACCAGTCGGACGGCCCGATGGCCGAGGCTGCGGTCCGGTTGCTCCAGTTACCGGCAGACCTGATCACTGCTGAGCAGCTGGATTGCCTCGATACCGAGCTCGGGGCGCTGCTGCCGGGGGTGTCGCCCGAGGAGCTGGCGCTCGATGCGGCCTCGGCAACGGCGATCGAGGAGGCCTTCCGTCGGTGCGGGGTCTCGGTGTAAGCGGATTCGGTTCTCCCGACCGGGTTGCGATCGGGCCGGGACGTTCGACCGAGTAGGCTTCCGGAAGGCGTACACCGACACGACGGCCGCTGGGAGACGTGAGATGACGGAGCCGGGTTGGTACACCGACCCTCGGGACAACACGCAGTACCGATACTGGGATGGCGCAGCATGGACTGAGGCCGTGGCTCCGGCCACGGCAACCACCGCTGCGGCGTCCGACCCCGATCCGGCTCCGGAGGCGGGAGGCGCCGTCGATGCCGAGCCCGAGGTCGAGCCCGTCCCGGACCCGGCCCCGCCGGGCGATGGTGCGTCGCTGACCGTCGACGAGGCCCTTGGAGACCTGGACGCCCAGTTCGAGGCCAACGAACCGCTTGCCGCTGCCGAGTCCGGGCTCGATGCCGCAATCGACTCCGGGACGGAACAGGCCGCGGCCCTCTCCGACCGAATCGGCGGCTTCGACGATGCCACCAAGGTCCTGCCCGATGACCTCGCCGATGTCGTCGGCGACCCGATCGGTGATGCCCGGGGCTCGGCGCTCGGTGCTGCCACCGGGGCACTGACCGACCGCGTCGGCGAGGAGCTCGGCGGAGTGAGCGATGCGGTCGCAGACGCCGGTTCGCCCGGTGGGCTGATCGATGACGCCGATGGCCTGGCCGGTCGGGTCGACGACGCCGCCGGTTCGCTCGGTTCGGTTGCCGGTCAGGGACTCGATGCGCTCGGTGATACTGCGGCGGAGACGGCTGGTTCGCTCGGTTCGGTTGCCGGTCAGGGGTTTGATGCGCTCGGTGATACTGCGGCGGAGACGGCTGGTTCGCTCGGTTCGGTTGCCGGTCAGGGATTTGATGCGCTCGGTGATGCCACGGCGGAGACGGCTGGTTCGCTCGGTTCGGTTGCCGGTCAGGGATTTGATGCGCTCGGTGATGCCACGGCGGAGACGGC
>JBCCFN010000359.1:0-4584 GCA_039029715.1 Actinomycetota bacterium
CGGCGTACTCCACGCCGGCACGCCCGAAGACCCGACGCTGAGGACCACACAATGAGTTCCCGCAAAGCTCCGAGACCAGGCTTCGTGCTGGACGTCGATTCATCGACGCCGCCGATCCTCTTCCACCACGGCGAGGGATTCCGCCTCGAACGGCTCCCGGTCGGTCGCAGCCGGGTGATCTACCCGGCCGAGCCGCTCCGCGGCGTCGGGGATCCGGGTCAAGCCAACAGAGACGCCCTCGAGAACACGATCGAGATGGAACCGCTCCGCGCCCATCTGTTCTCCGGTATGAAGCTCACGATCGCCTTCGACGACATCAGCCTTCCGCTGCCTCCCATGCGCCGCCCCGACATCCGCCAGCGGATCATCGAGGCCGTCCTCGACCTGGCGGCCGCAGCCGGGGTCGACGACGTCCACCTGATCGCCGCCCTCTGCCTCCACCGGCGGATGACCGAGTCCGAGCTCCGCCACGCGGTCGGTGACCGGGTCTACGAGGCATTCGCTCCAGACGGACTGCTCTACAACCACGACGCCGAGGACCCGGACGGCATGGTCATCCTCGGCCACACCGAGAAGGGCGAGGCGGTCCAGATGAGCCGGCGGGCGGCCGAGTCCGACCTGGTCGTCTACGTCAACATCAACCTGGTCTCGATGGACGGCGGGTGGAAGAGCACCGCAACGGGGCTCTCCGGCTACGAGGGGGTCAAGGCCCACCACAACGTCCACACGATGCGGCACTCCCGCTCGTTCATGGACCAGGACAGCTCCGAGCTCCACCGGTCCAACTGGCGCCAGGGCGAGATCATCAAGACCAGCGGCCCCCGGATCTTCCAGATCGAGTCGACCCTCAACACCAACACCTTCGGCCACGACGGTCCGATGTCTGTGCTGCAGAAGCGGGAGTGGGAGTGGTCGATGGCCGACCGGGCCTCGTTCATGGCCATGCAGGCCGGCCTGAAGGCGATGTCTCCGGCGGCCAGGCGCAAGGTCTTCCACGGCTGGCGTGCTCCGTACGAGATGACCTCGATCCAGGCCGGTGAGGTGGAGGCGGTCCACCGCCGGACCACCGAGATGGTCTACGCCCAGCACCTGGTGCCGGTCACCGGCCAGACCGACATCGTGACGATGGGGCTGCCATACCTGACCCCGTACAACGTCAACTCGATCATGAACCCGATCCTGGTGATGGTGCAGGGCCTCGGCTACTTCTTCAACCTCTATCGGGGGCGGCCGGTGGTCCGGGAGGGCGGGGTGCTGATCATGAGTCACCCGACGCCGTGGGAGTTCCACCCGGTCCACCACCCGTCCTACATCGACTTCTTCGAACAGGTGCTTGCCGAGACCACCGACCCGGTCGAGATCGAGGCGAAGTATGAGAAGCAGTTCGCCGAGGACGAGTGGTACCGCCATCTGTATCGGACCAGCTACGCCTACCACGGCGTCCACCCGTTCTACATGTGGTACTGGGGGTCCCACGCCCTGCAGTATCTGGGTCAGGTCATCGTGGTCGGCGGTGATCCGCGGGCGGTCCGGCGGCTCGGGTTCAAGCCGGCATCGACCCTGCAGGACGCCCTGGAGATGGCCGAGGACGTGGTTGGATCGAAGCCGACCATCACCCACGTCCACAACCCGCCGATCCTGATGGCAGACGTGACGGAGTAGGGAGGACGGGCGAATGACACTGCGCTGGCTTCGATTCATCACTCGGCCGCCGGCCACCCCGAAAGGAGTGGAGAAGCCGGAGCGGCAGCCGACGACCGGCGTCTACTACGACACCGAATGGGCCCAGCGTCCGGCGGCGAAGTTCGTTCGGCGAGCCGCGGTCTGGGGATTCTTCAAACCGGCGATCGCCATCTACAGCTCCCCCCGGGTGATCGGCACCGACCGGCTCGCCGATCTGGAGGCCCCGGTGATCTTCGCCGCCAACCACCACAGCCACGCCGACACCAGCCTGCTGTTGGCCACGCTGCCCTCCCGGCTCAGGGAGGATCTGCGGATCGCCGCCGGCGCAGACTACTTCTTCCCGAATCGCGTCGCCTCGGTCCTGTCTGCGCTGTTCATCGGGGCGTTCCCGATCGAGCGGACGAAGCTCTCGAAGCTGTCGATCAAGAACTCGCTGAAGGAGCTGGGTGAGGGCCGGAACCTCCTGATTTACCCCGAGGGTGGCCGGAGCCCCGATGGCTGGTCCCGCCGCCATCGGCCCGGGGCCGCTTTCCTGGCCAAGCAGAGCCGGGCCCCGGTGGTGCCGGTCTACCTCGACGGGACCGGCACGGTGCTGCCGAAGGGCAAGAACTGGCCGACCAGGTCACGTTGCGCCGTGGTCTTCGGCCACCCGATGACGATGGGCGATGGCGAGGACCCGAGGGACTTCGCCGCCAGGGTCGAGCAGCGGATCCACGAGCTGGCAGACGAGTTCGCCTCCGGCTGGTGGCAGGCCAGGAAGAACGCCTACCGGCGGGCGACGCCGGAGATCACCGGCCCCGAGGCCGGCGCCTGGCGCCGGAAGTGGGCGCTCGGCCCAAAGCCGGGGCAACGTCGGGCCTCGCCGTCGAAGCGGACCTGGCCGGAGCTGTAGCGCCGTCAGCCTGCTTGGTCGACGCCCTCCGGCTCGGCATCGGGATCGACGTCGAGCTCCCCGCAGTGCAGGACCTCGGGGCGGCCGCCACAGCTGACCCCGAATTCCTCGTACTCGGTCCCGACCGGGGCGGTCTCGAACAGCTCGTCACAGGCCGCCCCAGACCCCGCCTCGCAGCTGGTCCACAGCCCATCGAGCGTCGGATCGTCTCCGAAGGTCGACGGCTGGTCGACCAGGGCGAGGTTGTCCGGTGGCCGGTCGACCTCGCCCTCGCCGTCGATGACGGCCCGGGCGGCGCGACAGTTGCGGACCAGCTCGTCGGTCGCCGCCTCGCTGAGCGGGTTGCGTTCCAGGTCGACCCGGGCGACGTCGAGGACGCAGTCGACGACCGATTCGGGTTCCGCAGCGGCCGCCAGACGTTGCTCGACCTCCTCGGCCCAGGTCACGGCGTCCTGGGCCGAGCTGTCGGTGCAGCCGACGACGACCAGGAACAGACCGATGACAAGCGCCGGACCGACCAGGCGATGGGACGGCAGTCGATCAGCCAAGGATCCCACTCCCGGCGCCGATCAGTTCGATCCATGTCCGGCCCGGGGTGAGCTCGATCACGGCGCCGTCGGCGGTGGTCAGGGTGGCGACGCTGCGGAGCGTCGGCCGGGTCCAGATCCCATCGATCCGCTTCCCGGCGGTGAACACCGTGGCCTTCCCGGTCCCGACGAACACGAACTCGGGCACGTTGGCTCCGGACGAGTCGACCATGCCACTCGAGACCTCGTCGGCCTCGATGACGACCACGTTCGATGCGCTGACCTGCTGGCCCCCGTCCGTGGTGTGGGGCCGGCCACCCTGGCTCCGGAGCCAGGCCGAACCGTCCCAGGTCCAGGCGGCCCGGGACGCCCGGTAGGACACGGTCAACGAACCGACGTCGGTACCGGCCGCAACGACCCCGGCCTGGCGGTAGGCGAACTGTGGCGGCGGGGGTCCACCGGTGGCGGATGCCCAGTGGCGATCGGTCTCGCTGTAGAGGTTCGACGGGGCCCGACGGGACGAGCTCCGCCAGTAGCCGGAGGAGCGGGCGGCGCTCCGGTTCTGGACAGACGACTGGGCCAGCAGCAGGGCGTCGGTCACCTGGTTCGCCCCGGAGTACAACAGCAGCGGGGTGCCGAGACCGTTGATGAGGCCGATGTCGGTCGTCCGGCCGGACCGAATCGGACCGACGACGGCCGAGGTGCTGTGGAAGACCGCGGCCAGCCGGGTGATCCCACCCTCGACCTCCTCCTCGATGATCAGATCGGCGGCGTTGAGACCGGACTGGGGCCGGGCGGCGGAGCTGTTGTCGATCTTGACCACCGCCGCCGGTCGGTTCGGTACGTCGCCGGGAAGGCCGGTCAGCGGGCGGATGCCGGCGGCCACCGTTGGGGCCGGCGCCACGGCGGGGGCCACGACGTCATCGGGACCGAGGGTCCCGAGCAGGCCCTGGTAGATGGCGGTGTCGCCCCCGCCCCCACCGCCGACCGTGGTCACCGGATCGCCGCCAGGGGCCGAGGCCGGTGCTGGGGCTGCGGTCGTGGTCGGCGACGCCGTGGTGGCCGGGGTCTCGGTGGTCGTCGTCGACTCGACCGTGGTCTCGGTCGACGCCGTTGTCGTTGCGGCGATCGTCGTGCTCGGAGCCGTCGTCGGCGGGACCCAGCTGGTCGTCGATCGCTCGGCGACGTCGCGGCCACGACCGGCGGCAACCTCCGGCTCGCCCTGCCCACAGGCCGAGGCCACAAGCGCTGCGGCAACCAGCGCCTGGGCCAGACGGGCTCGACCGGTCATCCGGCGGCGCCGGCGCCGGCCGTCACCAGCTGGATCCAAGTCTGGCCCGGCGTCAGCTCGATGGCCTGGCCGTCGTCGTCGGTCAGGGTGGCCACGCTTGACAGCGTCGGCCGGGTCCAGGTCCCGTCGATCCGACGGCCCTCGGTGAACACGGTTGCGTCGCCGGTGCCGACAAAGACCAGTTCCGGCAC
>JBCCFN010000360.1:0-4561 GCA_039029715.1 Actinomycetota bacterium
GCCGGTCTGGACGAAGGCTCGTCCGTCGACGACGGCGCCGACCGGGCCACCGCCGTCCGCCGACTGCTCGAGCCGGACCGCCCCCTCCGTCAGGGTGGCGACCCGCGACCGGAGCGCGGCGAACTGGAGGCTGCGTCCGGGAACCGGCTGCTCGGCCGTCGGCTCAGCCGTCGGACTCGGGGGCGTCGCCGCCCTTGTCCCGACGGCGGCCGCCGTAGCGACGCTCGAACCGCTCGACCCGGCCGGCGGTGTCCACGATCTTCATGGTGCCGGTGAAGAACGGGTGGCTGGCCGAGGAGATGTCGACCTTGGCCAGGGGGTAGGTGTTCCCGTCCTCCCACTCGATCGTCTCGTTGGTCTCGATCGTCGAGCGGGTGATGAAGGAGAACTCTGCGCCCTGGTCCATGAACACGACCGGGCGGTAGTTGGGGTGAATGTCGGCTTTCATCGCAGTCTCTCAGTCATCTCTCGGGAGGCGACCGACCAGTGTATCGGGGGGCGCCCCCGCTACGGCCGGGCCTTTGCGATCTCGGTCAGGAAGTCGGCGTTTGTCCGGAAGGTGGTCAGGCGCTCGACCAACATCTCCATGCCGGGTGCGGCGGACCCGCCGTCCTCGGCCATTCCGGCCACCACCCTGCGGAGCTTCCAGGACGCCTCGACCTCCTTGCGAGGCCGGAGCAGTTCCTCGTTCCGGGTCGACGAGCCCTCGAGGTCGATGGCGGGGAAGATCCGCTTCTCGGCCAGGCGGCGATCGAGCCGCAGCTCCATGTTGCCGGTGCCCTTGAACTCCTCGAAGATGACCTCGTCCATCCGGGACCCGGTCTCGACCAGGGCGGTGGCCAGCATGGTCAGCGAGCCGCCCTCTTCGATGTTGCGGGCCGCACCGAGGAACCGCTTCGGCGGGTACAGGGCAGCGGCGTCCACCCCGCCGGAGAGGACCCGGCTGGATTGGGTTGCGGCCATGTTGTACGCCCGGGCCAGCCGGGTGATGCCGTCCAGGATCACGCACACGTCCTTGCCGTCCTCGACCATTCGCTTGGCCCGCTCCAGGGTCAGCTCGGCCACGGCGGTGTGCTCCTCCGGTGGGCGATCGAACGTGGAGGACACGACCTCGCCGTTGGTCAGGTGCCGTTCCATGTCTGTCACCTCCTCCGGCCGCTCGTCGATCAGGAGGACGATCAGGTGGACCTCGGGATTGTTGGTCTCGATGGCCCGGGCGATCTGCTTCATGATCGTGGTCTTGTCGGCCTTCGGCGGCGACACGATCAGCCCCCGCTGGCCCTTGCCGATCGGGGCGACCAGATCGATGACCCTGGCCGTCATGTTGAGCGGCTCATCCTTGGTCTCGAGCACCAGCCGCTCGTCCGGGAACAGTGGGGTCAGCTTGTCGAACCGGGGCCGGCCCTTCGACTCCTCCGGGGCCTTGCCGTTGATGGTGTTCAACTGCTGGAGGGCCGGGTTCTTCTCGTTGCGGTTCGCCGGCCGGGACAGCCCGGTCACATGGTCGCCCTTGCGGAGGTGGTACTGGCGGACCTGCTTGACCGAGACGTAGGCGTCGTCCCGGCTGGGGAGGGCGCCGTTGACCCGGAGGAAGGCGTACCCCTCGTCCCGGAGGTCGAGGTAGCCGGCGACCTCGACCGGGTCGTTCGACACCGGGTCGTTGCCGGCGTCGTCCCGGTCACGGCCGCGACCACGACCGCGACGCCGGGATCGGCGGTTGTTCGGGTCGATCTCGTCTCCACCGTCGGCGTTGCCGTTCGCGTTCTTGTCTCCGCCGTCCTTGGCCCCCTTGTCACCGCCGTCGCGCTGCTGGGCCTTGTCTCCACCGTCGCCGTTCTTGTTGCGCCCCTTCCCCTTGCGCTGCTGGCGCTGTTGGGGCTGGCCGCCGCCCTCTTCGAGCATCTTGACCTCCCAATCGGCGAGCGGTTCGCCGTCCGGGCCGACCGGGTGGTCCTCGACCGCCTCACCAGACTTGGCGTCTCGGCCGGCACCGTCCGCGTCGGCCCCGGCGGCCTCGGTCTCGCTCTCGACCGCGTCGGTCTCGGCGGCCGGTTTGCCGTCGTCGCCTGCGTCGGCTTCGGACGCCTCGTCTGCGTCACCCGCCGCTTCGGCCGATTCGGTATCGGCGCCGGCATCCGTGCCGGACGAGGTGGTGTCGGACGAGGTGGTGTCGGACGAACCGGCCCCGGACAGGTCCATGATCATGTCGATCAGGTCGGACTTGCGCATCCTGGCGTTCGTGGTGCCGCCGAGGGCCGAGACGATCGCCTGGAGTTCGCCCTTGTCTTTCTTTTCGAGACCTTCGCGCTCAACGATGAGTTGATCACTCACGAGCTTGACTCCTCCGTGGGAAGTGGAGAACAGGGGGTAGTGAGGTGAGGGGTGCAGGCGGCGGACGCCCCGCAGAGCTCGAAGAGCGGGCTTCGCTCGCGCCACGTCGATGTGCCGAAGAAGCTCGCACGGTGGCGAGACCCGTACCACCCCGACCTCTCGGATCACCCTACCAAGGTTTGTTGCGGCTCCGGCCAGCCACCCTCAGCGGGACAGGGACCGCAGCCGCTCGGCCACCGGGTCGAGATGGTTCGGGAGTGTCTCGTACCGTTCCGGCCTGGTCATGATCTCCGACAGGTGACCCGGCAGCTCCGGCCGTATCCCGGTTGCCCGCTGGACCGCGTCCGGGAACTTGGCCGGATCGGCGGTGGCCAGGGCGATCATGGGGACCGCGGTGTCCGCCCGTTCGGCGGCGTGGAGGCCGACCGCGGTGTGGGGATCGACCACCAGCTCGGCCCGGGCCAGGGTCTGTTCGATCCGCTCCAGGGTCCCGTCGTCGTCCAGACGATCCCCGTCGAAGTCGTCCAGGATGGCCTGGTACCACTCCCCCGGCACCTCGGCCTGACCGTCCTCCCGAAGCGTTGCGATCAGCTCCGCCACCGCGGCGCCGTCCCGGCCGGAGGCCTCCCACAGGAGCCGCTCGAAGTTGGACGAGATCTGGATGTCCATGCTTGGGCTGAGCGACGGGCTGACCTCGTGGGTGGTGAGCGTGCCGGTCTCGAAGAACCGGGTCAGGACATCGTTGCGATTGCTGGCGACGACCAGCCGGTCGATGGCCAGGCCCATCCGCTTGGCGTACCAGCCGGACAGCACGTTGCCGAAGTTGCCGGTCGGGACCGAGAACGACACCGGTCCACCGTCCGGCCGGCCGGTCCGGGCCGAGGTGACGTAGTAGACGATCTGGCACATCACCCGGGCCCAGTTGATCGAGTTGACCGCCGCCAGCTTGGCGGTCGTCCGGAGTTCCGGGTCTGCGAAGCTGGCCTTGACCAGGTCCTGGCAGTCGTCGAAGGTCCCCTCGATCGCCACGTTGTGGATGTTCGATGCGGTCACCGTCGTCATCTGGCGACGCTGGACCTCGGACACCCGGCCCTTCGGGTGGAGGATCATCACGTCGATGTTCGACGCCCCGGCCAGCGCCTCGATGGCGGCCGAGCCGGTATCCCCTGAGGTCGCCCCGATCACGGTGACCCGTTCGCCCCGGCGGTCGAGTTCCGCCTCGAGCATCCGCCCGACCATCTGTAGGGCCACGTCCTTGAACGCCAGCGTCGGGCCCCTGGTCAGGTCGAGCAGATGGCGACCGTGGCCGAGGTCGACCACCGGGCAGACCAGTGGATCTCGGAAGCTGCCGTAGGCGGCGGCCGCCATCGGGGCCAGCTCGTCCGCGGTGAAGGTGCCGGCGGTGAACGGCTCGAAGATCCGAACCGCAGCCTCGACGTAGCCGGTGTCGGCCCCGATGTCTGGCAGGGCCGGGATCTCGGTCGGGCAGTACAGTCCACCGTCCGGGGCCAGACCGGCCAACAGGACGTCGCCGAACCCGAGGCCGTTGCCCTGCCGGTCGGCCGACCCGGGGTCCCGGGTCGACACGTAGCCGACGGTCACGAGCCGATGACCCGCAGCACGCTGTGGATGTCGCTGACCTCGTCCAGGTGACGAAGCCCACCGAGGGTGGCCTGCACGTCTCGCTCGTTTGCCAGATGGGTGATGAACGCCAACCGGGCCTGATCGCCGGAGCCCTGCTGCTGCATGGCCCGGATCGACACCCCGTTCGCCCCGAACACACCGGCCACCGAGGCCAGGACCCCGGGGTTGTCTGTCACGGTGACGCCGACGTAGTAGGCACTCTCCAGCCCGTCGATCGACCGGATCCTGGCCCGGGGGCCGAACGGGACGGGCTCGAAGGTCCCCCGGCGGAGGTTGGTCGAAGCGTCGACCAGGTCCCCGAGTACGGCGCTGGCGGTCGGGCGGCCGCCGGCCCCCCGGCCGTAGAACATCAGCTCGCCCGCCGCCTCGCCCTCGACGAACACCGCGTTGAAGCTGCCCCGCACCGAGGCCAGCGGATGCTCGTCCGGCACCATCGCGGGATAGACCCGGACACCGATCTCGGGCTGGCCCCCCGGCTCCTCGGCGGCGAACATCTCGGTGATGGCCAGCAGCTTGATCGTGTAGTCGAACTGCCGGGCGAACGCGATGTCGTCCTGGGTGATCTCCGAGATGCCCTCGTGGTACA
>JBCCFN010000361.1:0-4537 GCA_039029715.1 Actinomycetota bacterium
CGCGGCATCGACCTCGGACATCGGGGCCCACATCTCGGACATCCACCACCACGTCGACGGGGCGGTCGAGTCGATCGCCGCCATCGTCGAGAGCGTGTCGACGGTGACCGACGCCCAGGCGTCTGTGGCGGCCGCAACCGAGCAGCAGGCGACGTCAATCGCTGAGATCGGCACCTTCGCCGCCAGCGCAGCCGAGGTCGCAGACTCGATCGCAAAGGCGATTCGGGTCCGGACCTGAGGCTGGCTACCGGGCGGCGGCCGGGTCGGCCAACGTGCCGGCGCGAGCGGCGGCGACCATGGCGCCGACGGCGAACACCATGTCATCACGGGCCACCTCCGCCGTCATCTCGCCTCGGACCCAGCCGAGCAGCGCACCCCGGAATGCCAGGTGGCAGGCCCGCTCCAGCTGGGCGTCACCGCGCTCCGCCGGCGGGAGGAGGCCGGCCTCCCGAGCCGGTGCGAGGCAGCGGACCCACAGGTCGGTTGCCGTCTCCTGGGGGCGACCGTCTGCCGGTGTCTGCTGAGCGATGACAGCGTGCAACAGCGGCCGGAACAGCGCCTCGTCTTCGGTATAGGTGGCGAAGGCGGCGGTCGCGAACCGAACGACGTTGGCGATCGGGTCCGTGGCGGTTTCGTCGGCCGGGACGATGGCCAGCGACTCCTGCCGAGGCCAGACCCGATGGGCCAGCGTGCTGGCCAGCAGCCCCTCCTTCGAGCCGAACAGATTGAAGGGTGTCGCAAACGCCACACCGGCCCCGGCTGCGAGCTCGCGCATCGAGAAGTCGGTGTCGCCCCGTTGGCGAATCAGGCGTTCCGCCGCGGCCCGTATCCGAGCCCGACGCTCCTCCTTTGCCTCCTCCCGGCGGGAACCGACCATCAGGGCCCGGCCGTCGGGAGGTAGGACGCAATGGCCTCCAGGTCGGCCGGGCCGGACGGGTCGGGCGCCCGGGCCAGATGGGAGGCGATGACCCCGTCCGGCCGGACCAGCACCACGCCGTCCTCGGTATAGGGCCCGATGTCCCGCCCGCCCGGCAGTCGACGGACCTCGACCGGCACCGACGGTCCCAACCGGGCGGTGATGGCGGACCTCCACATCTCGGCGAGGCAGGCCGGTCCGAGCACCAGCACATAGCCGTGACCGAACCAGTCGAGAACGGATCGGGTCCGGGCATCGTCGAGCCACCGGTGCGGTGCCCGCCAACCGTTTCGGACCAGGGGCCGGAACCCGGCGCCCGAGTCGTTCGACCGGGTGACGGCCTCGTGGTTCGGGGCGATCAGCTCCGAAGACAGCTCGAAGCCGCGGAGCACGTGGTCGTAGTCGGCATAGCGGGCGGTACCGGCCACGTGTTCGGCAACGTCGTCGCCGGCCCGGTGGCCGAGCATCATCCGGCCCATGACCGCGGTGGTCGCCACCCCGTAGGCGATGCGTTCAAGCGCCACCGGGCGATGCTCCCGGTCATAGGTGTCGAGGATCGACGCCGGGGCCAGCCCGCGGATGACCCAGGCCAACTTCCAGGCCAGGTTGCGGGCCCCGGCGAACCCGGCTTTGTTGCCGAGTCCCCCGGTGGGGACCGAGACGTGGGCGGCATCGCCGGCGAGGAGGATCCGGCCCCGCCGGAAGTGGGTGGCGCAGCCGGGCGTCGGTTGCCACATCCGCATACTGACGATGTCAAGGGCCACGCCGTCGGTCGTGCCGAGCGAGGCCATGATCCGGGCCCGGATGTCCGTTTCGGTCAGCGGATCCGGCTGCCCGATCGAGACCTGGCACCGCCACCGCCGAACCCCGTCGAGCGGCTGGAAGATCAGCACCCCCTCCGGGGGCTGGGTATAGAGGAGCGAGGCCTTTCGCTCCCCGACCACCGCGGCCAGGTCGGCGGGGAAGATCACGTCCTGCATGTGGATCGGCTGCGGCGAACCCTCGAGCTCGGCCCCGATGACGGCCCGAGTCGAGCTGCCGGGGCCGTCGGCGGCGACCGTGTAGGCCGCGGTGACCGTCCGCCGCTTGCCGGTTCCGGTGTGACGGAGGACCAGCGTCGTCGCCTCGTCGGTCTGGGACAGCTCGACCACCTCGGTGTCGAAGTGGACGGTGATGTCCGGGTCGGCGGCGACCTTGGTCATCAGCGCCTGCTCGACCTCGTCCTGCACGGTCATGACCGGCACGCAGGGGCTGTCCGGGCCGGGGACCGAGTGGAACGTCGGGCTGTCGACCTCGGCGTATGGCGGGACCGAGAGGTTGTCTGCCCATCGGATCACGGCGGTCCAGTCCGGTCCGAGCCCGGTGTCGGTCACCCGCCCCTCAAGGCCGAACTCCCGCAGCAGCTCCATGGTGTTGGTGTCGACGAAGCGCGACCGGGGATGGGTGTTGAGCTCGCTCCGCCGCTCGACCAGCAACACCGGTACGCCGTGGCGCGACAGCAGCAGCGCCGTGATGAGGCCGATCGGCCCGCAACCGATGACGCAGACGGGAACCTCGGACACGGCTCAAAACTTATATCACAATATAACTTGCTGCCAACCGGCGGACGGTCCGCCGATGGCAAGCCTCACGCGCCGAGCCCGGCGGCCGATGGTGCGAGGTGGCATCCAAGCGGGCCGAACCCGGCTTCATCCTGCCGTCGACGGCATTGGTCCTCCTGCCGCTGATGATCTTCGCCGCCCTGGCGGTCGACGTCGGCGCCTGGACGGTCCAGGCCAGTCGGACCCAGGCCGCGGCCGATGCCGCAGCCCTGGCCGCCGCTCCCCTCCTGCCGGACGAGGTCGAGGCTCGAACGCTCGCCAGGCAGATCGCCGCCGCCAACGGCTACCAGCATGGCGTCGACGGTGTCACGGTCGACGTCGTGATCCCCCGGTCGTCGACGGTCCGGGTCACGATCACCGCACCGGCGGAGCGGTTCCTCAGCAACGTCGTCTCCGGCGTCGCCTTCGACATCCAGCGCCACGCCGACGCCACCGCACTGGCCCCGGTCGGCATGGCATCACCGTCAAACGTGCTCGGCTTCGGTCCCTACTCACTCGACGGGAGTCAGATCGACAACTTCTGGCTGCTTGAGAACAACGACTGCAGCATCGCCCACTGGGGTGACATCCGGGCCGCCCGGTACCTGTCGTCGCCCTGGTGCGGTGACGGGCTCGGCCTGCCGGAGAACCCCCGCTGGAAGCGACGGACGACCGGACGGGCCGGCGGCTACTTCTACGTGGTGAAGATCCCGCCGGGGCTGACCTCGAGTTCGACGCTGATGATGTTCGACCCCGGCAAGTGCCCGCCGTACGGCTCGAAGCCGTCCGACGGTCACTGGAACCGGGGCGCCGGCTGGGGTACCGAGCTGGAGTGGCGACAGTGGAGCTCTGCCGGTACTCCGTTGATCACCGCGGACGACACGCCGGTGAGCGGGTGGTGGTCCTCGAGCGCCTGCGCCGAGGATCTTCCGTACCCGTCGAGCAGTTGGACCGACCAGACCCAGGGCTGGACGACCACCCCGTTCGTGTTCCCGGCCAACACCAGCGGCGAGACCGAGTATCACCTGATCCAGTCGATGGCCATGGACGCCACCGCCCGGGGCTGGAACTACTACGGACTGTGGGTCCGCCCGAACAACGGCACGCTGTCGTGCACCACGATCGGGTCGGACAGCTGCCCCTCGATCGGCGGGGAGGACTGGCTCCCGACCGCGGCCCGGGGTGCCGTCGTCGGCGAGCCGATGGATCTCTACCTCGCCGAGGTCGGCCCGGAGTACGCCGGGCGGACCCTGGAAGTGCTGCTGTGGGACCCGGGTGAGGGCATGGACAACATCCAGGTCATCGCACCGACCGGCGAGTCCCTCGACTTCACGTGGAGCTCGGACGACCCATCGCAAGGCTCGGACAACGCCAGCGACACCTGCGGCGGGGATCCCTGTCTCTACCTCGACCCGAATTGGTCTGGCTACGCCCCGAAGCTGACCAACCCCGGCTGGGGGAGCCATTGGCGGTTCAACGGTCGCCTGGTGACGCTGAGCGTGCCCCTGGACTCCCAGGTCGACTACCCGGCCTACGCCTCGAGCGGCAACGGCTACTGGTTCCGCATCCGGTTCCAGCCGAGGCCGACCGCCCGAGCAACCGAGTGGGCCTCGTTCAGCGTGCAGATGTCCGGCGACCCGATCCGACTCACCGACTAGCCCATGCGACCTCCAGCGAACGAGCAGACACCGGGCACGACCCGCATCGAGCGAGGGGCAAGCGCGACCGAGTACGCACTGCTGCTGTCGGCCTTCGTGCTGTCCATCATGGGAGCGATCCAGCTGATCACCGACAACGCGAGCGATCTACTCGAGGACACCGGGGTCGGGATCGGCACCGACCGACCGACCCGAGACGTCGTGGTCGACCTGCCGGTGACCCCACCCCCGAGCTGGCCGCCGGCGACCATCGCCTCCGACCTCCTGACCTACGTGGAGAAGCCGATCCAGATCTCGGACGGGTCGTGCCTGATCCTGGCCGGGCCGGCCATCGCAACCGTCGACTGCAGCGATGCCGGTGTCGCGCTGGCCAGCGCGCTCAG
>JBCCFN010000362.1:0-4477 GCA_039029715.1 Actinomycetota bacterium
CGACCTCCAGATAGGCCTTGATCTTCGGTTCGGTCCCGCTGGGGCGGACGATGACCCTGGACCGGTCAGCCAGTTCCAGGACGACGCCGGAGGTCGGCGGCAGGATCCGCCCTTCGGCCAGGTCCTCCCGGCCGGTCACCGCAACACCGGCCACCTCGTCCGGGTCGAGCGAGACGGCCGTTGCCTTGACCTCCTCCCGGCCGGCGTCGTCGAGGTGGCCGACCCCAACGGTGACCTGACCGGTGGCCCACAGGCCGTGGCGCTCGATCAGCTCGTCGAGCCGGCCGACCAGGGTGGTGCCTTCGGCCAGGCATCCGGCCGCCAGTTCGGCGAGCACCAGCGCGGCGCTGATGCCGTCCTTGTCCCGGACCCGATCCCCGATGCAGTAGCCGAGGGCCTCCTCGTAGCCCATGGCGTAGCGATCGTCCGGACGGTCGACGATCGGTCTGGCCACCCACTTGAATCCGGTCAACGTCCGAATGCTCGTCGCCCCGTACGCCTCGGCCAGCGTGTCGATGAACCGGGACGAGACGATCGAGGAAGCGACGACGGTGCCACCGTTGCCTCGATCTCCGTCACCATCTCCGCCGGCCGAGCCGTGGCGCAGGACGTGGTCGACCAGGAGCGCCCCGACCTCATCGCCGCTCAGGCGACGCCACCGACCGTCGTCGAGGACCCCGACCGCCAGTCGATCGGCATCCGGGTCGTTGGCCAGGATCACGTCGACCGCCCCGGCACCGGCGGCGGCCGCGGTGTCGAAGGCATGATCGAACGCTCCCGGTTCCTCCGGGTTCGGGAACGGGGCGGTCGGGAACTCGGGGTCGGGGTCGAACTGGGAGGCGACGAGGGCCGGCGGCGGAAAGCCGGCGGCCTCGAAGCAGTCGAGGAGGTGACGGCCGCCGACCCCGTGCATGGCGGTGTACAGGACCCGGACGTCCCGATGTCCCGTCGACAACGCAGCGACCGCAGCGGCCCGATGGGCGACCAGGGCCGCCTCGCTGATGTCCTCGAACCGGGATTCGCCGATCTCGGCGGTGCCCCGGGCCACCGTGTCCCGGTCGGCCGAATCTGGGGCAGTGATATCCGGGGCGGCAGCCGGGACCGCGACGGGGTGATCATCGTCGGCGGCGACCGCATCGATGGCGGCCGCGATCTCGGCGTCGGCCGGCGCAACCAACTGGATGCCGTCACCGAGATAGAGCTTGTACCCGTTGTCGGCGGCCGGGTTGTGGCTGGCCGTGATCATGACGCCAGCGTTGGCGCCGTGATCCAGCACCGCCAGGGCCAGGACCGGGGTCGGTGCCGGGCGGTCGATCACCAACGCCCTCCCGCCGGCCTCGGCCACCACCTCGGCCACATCCCGGGCGAAGCGGTGCGAGTGGTGGCGGGCGTCGTAGCCGATGACCACGGTCGCCCCGTCAGGGAGCCAGGACATCAGCCCGGCGGTGGTCTGGCGGACAACCAGCCGGTTCATCCGGCGGGGACCGGGCCCCATCTCGGCCCGCAGCCCGGCGGTGCCGAAGGCGATCCGTCCGTCGAACAGGGCTGCGGCGGCAGCAGGGTCCTGGGCCAGGAGCTCGGCCAGTGCCGGCCCGTGCTCGCCGTCGAGGTCGATCCAGCGAGCGATGGCGGCCCGGGTGTCGTCGTCGATCGGATCGGTCATGGGCGGCCCTCTGTCGACCCACGCTCGTCGCCGAGCTCTGCCCCCAGGGCCCCGACTCGGAACTCTCCCGCCGGGGTCTGGCCGCCCTGGGCCAGGAAGGCCTCCATCCTCCTGGACGCCGCCGGATCCCGAAGGGTCTGCTGGAACCGGTGGGCCTCGGTCAGCAGGCCCTCGGTCGGGTCCGGCCCGGCGGCAAGTACGGCGGCCTTTGCCTGGCGGACCGCCTCGGTCGGGAAGGACGCGATCCGGGACGCCAACCCCTCGACGTGGGGCCGAAGCTCACCGGGGGGAAGCGCCCGGTTCAGCCAGCCCCACCGCTCGAGGGTCGCGGCGTCGATGTCGTCACCGCCGAGCACGATCTCCATGGCCGGGCCACGGCCGAGGAGCCGGGGCAGGCGCTGGGTACCGCTGCCACCGGGCAGGATCCCGAGCGGGACCTCCATCTGGCACAGGATCGTCCGGCCGACCGTCCCGAACCGCATGTCGCAGGATGCGGCCAGCTCGCCGCCGCCACCGCCGACCCGGCCGTCGATCTCGCACAGGACCGGGATGTCCATCGTCCGGTACCGCTCGCACATCCGGTGGAAGCCGTGCAGCCTGGTCGGCCGCTCGGCCGAGCCGTCGGTCGGGGCGGCCAGGATCAGCTCGACGTCGTAGTGGGCGATGAAGTAGTCCGGGTTGGCACTGCGGAGGATCAGGACCCGGGCATCTGTGTGGTCGGCCAGGTGGTCCGGGAGCGCTCGGAGGTCCCCGAACAGTTCACGGGTCATCAGGTTGACCGGCGGGTTGTCCACCTCGGCCACCGCCACCCCGTCGGCGACGGTGATGGTGGTGACGGCGAAGTCGTGTCGATCGGTCATGGCTGCTCCCTCGCTCCCCCGCCGCAGCGGGACAGACAGTATGGCCGAGGATTCGGACTCGCTCCCAGGGCCATGGGCCCGGCCCGGGACGGAACCGATGGTTGAGATACACTCCGGTCGATGCCTGAGCTCCGTCGGCTGCTGATCGGTGATGCACCCGGGGCCTGGGAGGCCGCCGGGTTCACCGTCGATGGGGATCACACGACAATCGGCGGGATCGAGCTGGCCTTCGTCGATGGGCCCGGTCGGGGCGTCGTCGGCTGGGAGCTGGCCGGCATCGAAGACGATGGTTCGGTCGACGGGATGCTGACCATCGCGACCGACCGTCCGCCGGCTGCGCCGACCGAGCACCCGAACCGGGTCAGCAGGATCGATCACGTCGTCATCACCACGCCGGACCTCGACCGGACGGTCGGGGCGCTGCGGGGCTTCGGGTTCAGCCCTCGCCGGACCCGTGACGTCCCGGGGACCGAGCCGGCCAGGCGACAGGTGTTCCTGTGGGCCGGCGAGACGATCCTGGAGGTCGTCGGACCGGCGGTTGCCACCGGGTCGGAACCGGCAAGGGTCTGGGGCCTCGCCCTGACCTCGGACGATCTCGACGCCGCCGCCGACCTCCTCGGTGATCGCATGACCAACCCGAAGCCGGCCATCCAGCCCGGCCGGCTGATCGCGACCGTCAAGACCAAGGACCTGGACGTGGCCCCGGCGCTGGCGTTGATGTCGCCCCATGTTGCCACCGGCCAGGCCGACTCGAACGAGACCACCGATGCTTGACCACGTCTTCACCGATGCCATCGGCGCCCTCCGGGATGCGATGGAGTCGGCGCTACTGGAGCGGCAGGCGTTAGAGGAGCGGTTCCAGACCGACGTCCTGCTCGGCGACGTCACGTGGGAGACGATCTATGGCCTCCCCGGCGAAGGACTGCCGCCCCGGGTCCAGGCCGACCTGACCCTGGAGTGGCCGACCTGGGCCCAGACCGCCTACCGGACCTGGTTCCTCGAGGAGGAGTTCACCGAGGCGCCGGTCATCGAGATCGAGATCGTGTTCCGGGTCCAGCGGCTGTCCGAGGTCCCAGATCCGTCGGTGATCATGGGCGGTCTGCCGCCGATGTCCCCGACGATCGGCGACGAGGAACTGACCGGCCTCGGCCCGACGGTGGCGACCGTCTACGACAGCGAACTCGAGGTGGTCTCCCATGCGGTCGAGCTGGCATACACCGGGTCCTACGAGCTCGACGAGCAGACCCTCGAGGACGGCTCGGCGCTGGACAAGGACTTCAGCACGATCGGCGGCTGGATCACGGCCACGCTGGTGAAGCTGGGTGATCTGCCCCTCCAGTTCGAGCCACCCCAGGAGGACTGACCCACCGGGAGCCACCATGGACGCACGGCCTGGGCGTCGGGAGTAGCCTAGATGGTGGTGAAAGCAGGAGAACGGACCTTCCAGCTTCCGGGGCCCGACCCCATGTTGGTCCTCCTCGGTTCGTCCGATCCCGGGGTCATCACCCATCTCGACGAGGCGCTGATCGCCGAGGCCGAGACGGTAGACATCCGGTCCGGGGTGGTGTGGCTCGAGGTCGCGAACTGCCGGAGCTTTCTCCGCCGCCTGGTCGACCACCTCGGCCAGACCAACGGCGGCAGCCCGGTCATCACCACCCGCAACGACCGCAACGACGGGGTCAAGATCGCAGTGGCGGACGTGGATGCCTCGCCCCAGGAGCTGGTCGAGCGGGCCCTGATGTCTGTGTCGCTGGCAGACGTGGCCGACCTGCTCGAACAGGAGGAGCTGGCGAGCGCCGAACTGGACTACGAGGTCCGGTTCCAGCCGATCGTCCGGCTGAACAACCGGTCGGTGGTCGGCTACGAGGCTCTGATCCGGGCTCGGATCTCCGGTGAGGTGCTGAGCGCCGAGGATCTCATCGCCCGGGCGACCAAGGGCGGCTGGGTGGCCGAG
>JBCCFN010000363.1:0-4449 GCA_039029715.1 Actinomycetota bacterium
CTGTCGCTGTGAGGCGAGCGCGGAGAAGTGGCGGGGCGTGGGGTGATTGGCCGGTTGTCGCTGTGAGGCGAGCGATGGGTGCGGCGGGTTGGGGCGGGTGGCCGGTTGTCGCTGTGAGGCGAGCGCGGAGACGTGGCGGGCCGTGGCGGGGGTGGTTGTCGCTGTGAGGCGAGCGCGGAGAAGTGGCGGGGCGTGGCGGGCGGTGGTTGTCGCTTTGAGGCGAGCGACGGGCGGCGCCCCGGCCCGGAGCGGCTGTGGCGGTGGGTCTAGGCCGCCGGCATTCGGGGGCCGGCGATCCGGAGATCCTCTCGCCGTCTGGTCACCCCGGTGCCGTCCAGGTGGGCCAGCAGCGGCAACGCGAACTTGCGGGTGGTGGCCCACAGGTCCCGGATCTCGGCCACCGTCAGCCCGCCCGGTGAGGCCGCAAGCGCATCTCGCAGGGCGACGACGGCCTGATCGACCGCAGCTCGTGCGAAGTACACCCCGTCCTGTTCCACGACGGTGCCTCGGCGGACCAGCTCCCGGAGTTCGCCCCGATCGATGCCGTCGGGCCCGGGCGGGGCGAACGGCTCGGCCTCCAGCGCCGCCACCCAGGGATGATCGGCGAGCGGATCGGCCACCTCGCCGATCGTGGCCCGACCGGCGTTGACTGCGATGTCCTCGATGGTGGCCAGCACCGCCCGCTGCCGCTCGTCGAGTCCGGCCAGGTCCAGGCCGAGCGCATCCGCATCCTCCACCGCAGCTCGAACCGCCGAAGTGGCCCGGGCCAGCTCTTCTGGATCGACCACCCAGCGCCCAACGGTCGGCTCGATTGCGGCCCCGGTCAACCGGGCCAGGTGGTCGGCCTCGACCCAGCCTCGTTCGGCAACCACCCGGTCGAGCGATCGGTCCGGGGCGGCCCTGGTGGCGGGGAGGATCGGCTCGACGTCCAGGACTGCACCACCGCCGACGGTTTCGTCCCGGCCGCTCTCCCGCAGGATGAACCGATCGCCGGGCAGCACCGGCACCGGTCGATTGAGGTAGAGCCGGACCAGCCCGACTTCGCCAGGCTCGATCCGGTCGGCGCCGAGGACCCGGAGCCGAGCGGGGAACTCACCGGACCCGATGTATGCCGCGTAGGCCCCACGCCGGGTCACCGGGTGGGCCAGGCTGTCGAGCACGGTCAGCTCGGCGTCGAGCATGGCGGTCCGGTGCCAGGCCCCGTCATCGATCAGGACGTCACCCCGGCCGATGTCCCCATGGCCGATCCCGGTCACGTTGACCGCCACCCGGTTGCCGGCGTCGACCGTCTGGTGGTCGGTGTGGTGGGACTGCAGGCCTCGGATACGAATCGTCGTGCCACCGGGCGAGACCTGGAGCTCGTCGCCGACGGTCATGGCCCCGCCGGTCAGCGTGCCGGTCACCACGGTCCCGGCGCCGGCCGGAGCGAAAGACCGATCGACCCACAGCCGGGGAGTGCCGCGGTCCCCGCTGCGGTCGACGGTGGCCACGATCCGGTCAAGCGCCGCCCGGAGCTCATCGATCCCGGTCCCGTCCGGAGCCGACACGCCGACGATGTCCGCATCCTCGAGGAACGTGCCGGCCACATGCTCCTCGACATCCATCCTGGCCAGCTCGTAGAGGTCGTCGTCGACCTGATCGATCTTGGTCAGGGCGACGACACCTCTGGTCAGGCCGAGCAGGCTCAGGATCCTCAGGTGTTCCTCGGACTGGGGCTTCCACCCCTCGGTTGCGGCAACCACGAACAGGCACCCATCGACCGCTCCCACGCCGGACAGCATGTTGCGGAGGAAGCGGATGTGGCCCGGCACGTCGATGAACGACAGCTCGGCCCCCGACGGCAGGGTGGTGTTGGCGAATCCCAGGTCGATCGTCAGCCCCCGGGTCTTCTCCTCGTCCCACCGGTCCGGGTCGGTCCCGGTGAGCCGCAGGACCAGGGTCGACTTGCCGTGGTCGACGTGTCCGGCGGTGGCGATGACCGTCATCGATCGCCGTCCGCCGAACCGAGCGCGGCCAGGCCGTCGATCACGGCGGCGTCATCGGCCGGGTCGACCGTTCGGAGGTCGAGGATGGTTCGGCCCTGGTCGACCCGGGCGATGATCGGCCGGTCCAGGGCCCGGAGGGCGCCGCTGTGGTCTCCCGGCAGGTCGATCCCATGGCTGGGGAACGTCACGGTCGGCAGGGTCCCACCGCCCGGCACCGCCTCGGTGGCGATGGACCGGGGCGACGGGTCACCGACCGCGCCCGCCAGCGTTGCCAGCATGGCGTCCGCCCGGTCCCGGAGCTCGTCGGTCGACCGAGCGACCATCCGCCAGAACGGGATGTCGTCGCCCCGTCGGTCCAGGTAGGCCAGGGTGACGGTCTGCAGCGCAGACAGCACCAGGTCCCCGGGGCGGAGGGCCCGGGCCAGCGGGTGCTTGCCGCACCGCTCCACCAGATCCCGCCGACCGGCGATGATCCCGGCCTGCGGTCCGCCGAACAGCTTGTCTCCGCTGAACAGGACCAGGTCCGCCCCGGCCGCCAGGGTCTGGCGGGCCGCCGGTTCCTCGGACAGCCAGGCCGGGGGCGGGCCGTCAAGCCACGGACAGGCCGCGTCGAGCAGGCCGGAGCCGATGTCGGCAACGATCGGAACGTCGAGGTGACGGAGCTGGTCGACCCCGACGTCCTCGGTGAACCCGACGATCTCGTAGTTCGACCGGTGGACCTTGAGCACCATGGCCAGATCCGAATCGTCGGTGAGGGCCTGCTCGTAGTCGCCGACCCGGGACCGGTTGGTGGTGCCGACCTCGACCAGCCGTGCCCCGGACTGGCGCATCACATCGGGAATCCGGAACCCGCCGCCGATCTCGACCATCTCGCCGCGACTGACCGCCACGCCTCGGCCGGCTCCGAGGGCGGCCAGGGTGACCAGGACGGCGCCGGCACAGTTGTTGACCACCATGGCCGCCTCGGCCCCGCAGGCGGTGGCCAACAGATCTCCGACCGCCCGCTGGCGGCTGCCGCGCCGGCCGGTCTCCAGGCTCAGCTCCAGATTGGAGTAGGTCGGGTCGACCGACAGGCCCAGGGGAGCCCGTCCGAGGTTGGTGTGGAGCAGGACCCCGGTGGCGTTGATCACCGGGGTCAGCATGGCCCGACGGCGGCGCCGGGCCAGGTCATCGATGTCATCGAGCCGGTCCTCGGCGATGGCTTGCCGGGCCAGGTCGACCAGAATCGGGTGGGGCAGGCCGTGGTGGGTCAACGAGCGAGCCAGCTGATCGACCGATGGGGGACGAGCCACCCGGACAGGGTAGCGGCGCGGCGGCCCCGCCATCCGGGCCGGAACCGCTCGTTCTTCGGCCCCTGGGTAAGGCTTTCGGGTCGGCTTGGGTGGCATGCCGGGTAGAATGGAGGCCCATGTTCTCCAGGACTGCGATGGTGCTCGGCACCCTGGCTGCCGTCGAGCTGCTGGTGTTCGCGCTCGCCGCCGGTCGGTTCGGCATCCTGCTGATGCTGCTCGTCGTGGTGGCCACCTCGGCCTTCGGCGCATCCCTCCTGTTCCGTCAGACCGCCGGCCTCGTCCGCGACTCGGTCGAGGAACTGGCATCCACATCCTCCGCCCGGACCGGGCAATTGGGCGACCGCGGCCTCCGGGTGGCCGCTGGTCTTCTGCTGGTTTTCCCCGGTCTGGTGACCGGGGCGCTGGGAGCACTGCTATTGGTGCCCCCGGTTCGTTCCGCCGTGAAGCAGGTCGTCGGTCGGCGGCTCAACCGCCTCATCCCGACAGACGTCGCCTCGCCGTTCGCCGATCTCGATCGGATGTTTCGTCGTCGCGACGTCGTGGATGTCGACGCCATCAGGAGGGACCCCGACGGGTCCCAGACGGATACGACAGCTCCCCCGGAGCTGCACTGACCCCTCGTGTGAGCAGGAGAATCTTGTGTCAGGCACCGAAGAAGTTGCACCCCCGCCACCGATCACGCCCGGCGTGGCTCGGGCCCTCAGCCCGCTGGTCCGCCGCATCGCCTGCGAGGCCGACGGTGGTGAGCCCGGGCTGAATACCTACCTGGTCGGGATCGATGAGATCGTGATCATCGACCCGGGCCCGGCCGACGCCACCCACCTCGACGTGCTGTGCGGGTGTGGGGGAGACCGGATCCGCTGGATCGTCCTGACCGACACCGACGCCGCCTACTCCGCCGGAGCCCAGAAGCTCAAGGAGCGGACCGGGGCCGAACTGGTGGCTCCTGCCGGATTCGACGGGGCGGACGACGTGCTCGGCGACGGCTACAAGATCGATGCCACCGAGTTCCGTATCACCGCCGTCGCCATCGACGATGGCTCAGACGGCCGGTTCTCGTTCGTCCTGGAGCAGGAGCGGACGCTGCTGGCCGGCGACCACGTGAGCGAGGAGACCGGAGCCCCGGATCATCTGCCCGAAAAGGTCAAGTCGTACCGGATCAAGTCGATCGC
>JBCCFN010000364.1:0-4436 GCA_039029715.1 Actinomycetota bacterium
CGGACGCAGGGTTCGGCATCGGGGTCGGTCTGGCGATGCCGACCCGGCGAGACCACGGCGGACCGGAGTTGCAGGAGCGGTTCATCGGGCCCGGCCTTCGGGGTGATGACGTGTGGTGCCAGATGTACTCCGAGCCGGGAGCCGGCTCGGATCTGGCGTCACTGGCCACCCGAGCCGAGCTCGATGGTGACGAGTGGATCGTGTCCGGACAGAAGGTCTGGACCTCGGGAGCCCAGCACAGCCAGTACGCCATCCTGCTGGCCAGGACAGACGTCGACGCCCCGAAGCATCGGGGCATCACCATGTTCGTGCTGCCGGTGGAACAGCCCGGGGTGACGGTTCGACCGCTGATCCAGATGACCGGCGAGGCCGAGTTCAACGAGGTCTTCCTCGACGAGGCCCGGATCCCCCGGAGCTGGGTGGTCGGCGAGCTGAACGGCGGCTGGGCCACCGCGGTGGCCCTGCTGGCCCACGAGCGGGTCCAGACCGGTTCGGCGTCGATGAGCGGCTCGTCGAACCAGCGGTCAAAGGCCGGCCGCTCCCCCATCCCGGTCGCTCAGCTGACCGAGCTGGCCCGGGACCGTGGTCGGCTCGACGATCCGCTGGTCCGCCAGGAGCTCGCCCGGCTCCACAGCGGGGAGCGGATCGTGGCCTGGCTCGGCGCCCGGCCGGGCATGCACCCCTCGATCGGCAAGCTGTGGCGGACCAGGCAAGGCCGGGCCGCCGCCGACCTGGCCGCGGCGCTGGCGTTTCCGGCCTCGCCGGCCTGGCACCCGGACACTTCGGTGCCGACCAACGAGGCAGCCGACTACTTCGCCTATCACATCCTCAACTGTCGGGGAATGAGCCTCGGCGGGGGCACGGACGAGATCCAGCGGAACACCCTCGGGGAGCGGGCACTCGGTCTTCCCCGTGAGCCGGGCCCCGACCGGAACACCCCGTTCCGGGACCTCCCCCGGAGCTGAGTGGGATGAGCCGTCGATGACCGAACCGCTACCGGACATCCTGGCCGGCATCCGGGTGGTCGAGCTGGCCCAGAACGCCGCCATCCCCCATTGCGGGCGGTTGTTGGCCGGCCTCGGGGCGGACGTGGTCAAGGTCGAACCACCCGGCGGTGACGCCATGCGGGGCCTGGCCCAGCTCGGCCCGATGGAAGCGAAGGCCTACGCCCTGATCAACCCGGGCAAGCGGAGCATCGCCCTCGACCTCGAGGGCCCAGGGGCCAGGGAGATCCTGGACGAGCTGTTCCGCTGGGCCGACATCGCCCTGGTGGCGTTCAAGGGGTCAGACCTCGACCGGTACGGGATCGGGTGGGACCACGCCCGGGACGTCAACCCTCGGTTGATCCACCTGACCCACACGCCGTTCGGCCCGAACGGGCCGGACGCCGACCAGGGTGGGTACGACGTGCTGGTCCAGGGCCGGAGCGGGGTCGGGTTCATCATGAACCGCTCGGCAGACGGCGTCCCGCTCCCCACCAGGCCGGCGATCAACGACTTCGGCACCGGGATGATGGCCGCCTTCGCCGCGATGGCCGCCCTCCGACACCGGGACCTGACCGGCGAGGGCCAGCGGGTCGACGCCTCGCTGCTCGGCACGGCGATGAGCCTCGGCACACCGATCCTCGGCCTGTTCCCAGACATCGACCGGGAACCGCTGGCCGAGATGGATGAGGACCTGGCGGTCGCTCGCCAGGCCGGCGTCGACTTCGACGTCCAGCGGGAGATGTACGAGGGCCGGGTGGTTCCCGGCCAGGGTGCGTTCCGCCTCTACTTCCGGCACTACGCCACCGCGGACGGGCTGCTGTCGATCGCCGGGCTGAGCCCCGGGCTGTTCGACAAGTTCCACCGGCTCACCGGGCTCCCCCGCCCCGACCGGGCGGACCCGACCGCGCCGGAGTTCCAGCGGGTGGTCGATGCGGCCGAGGAGCTGTTCGCCTCCCGGACCACCGAGGCGTGGTTGGCCGACCTCCGGGCGGTCGGGTACCCGTGCGGGCCGTACCACCTCCCCCACCATGCCATCGATGACCCTCAGGTCAGAGCCAACGACTTCGTGGTCGAGCTGGATCATCCGACGTTCGGCCCCTACACCACCACGGGCATGCCGGTCTCGTTCGAGCGGGCCGAGTCCCGGGTCCGCGGTCCCTCACCGACCTTCGGTGCCGATACCGCATCGGTCCTGGCCGAGCTCGGGTACCCGCCGGACCGGATCGCCGAGCTGTCGGCGGACGGGACGATCCGGACCGGGCCCCCGGACCAGGCCGGCTGATCGCGCCGGTCGATCAGGCGGCGACGGCCAAGGCCCGATCGGCGGCCGGCGTCAGCTCGCCGATGGCCAACGTGCCGACCAGGCTGCCGTAGTCGAACCCAAGTCGGAACCCCATGCGGGCGAAGCTCCGGGACGCGGCCCGGTTTTCGGGGTGGACGTCGATCACCAACCGCTCGATCCCGACCTCGGCCGCCGCTGCGGCGACGGCTCGGGTCAGCCGGCCGGCCATGCCGTGGCCTCGCTGGTCTGCGGCGACGGTGACCGCCAGCTCGCCGACGGTCGGGTCGGACGACAGTCGGATCACCCGGGCCACACCGCCGCAACGGTCCCCGGTCACCGCACCGAACGCCAGATGGTCGACGCCGTCCATGCCGCACAGCAGGTCGAGCAGGGCGGACGGGTAGGTCGGCATCGGACGGAAGAATCGGTAGAAGCGGTCCCGGTCGGACAGCCCGTCGAACAGCTCGACGATGCGGATGCGGTCGCCGGCGTCCAGCGGGCGGATGACGGTCGGCGTCGTTTCGTCGCCGGTCACCGGCGATGGCCCGGTCACGGCTGGGGTCTGGGGTGGGGTCAAGGTGGAAGCCATGGTTCGATCATCAATTGCATGGCCTCGCCAATCTTGGAGGGGGCATGGAGAGGTTCTGGAGACCTCATCGGGCCTACGATCGGTCGATGACCACATCGGTGGACGATCAGCTCTCCTCGACCGAGCAGGCTGCGGTCGACGACGCCATCCGGTTCGCCGCCGAGTGCGTCCAGCCCCTGGCCGAGACCTGGGAACGGGACCGCCGGTTCGGTCACGAGGCGTTCGATCAGCTGGCCCCCGCCGGGCTGGCGGCCCTGGTGGTGCCGAGCGAACTTGGCGGGCGGGGCCTCGGGTCGGTCGCCCTGGCCCGGGTGCTCGAGGAGCTGGCTGCGGTCGACCTGGCGGCGGCGTTCAGTGCCGTGGTCCACAACAACATGGCCCGGGCCGTGGCCACCAGCGACAACCCGGTCCTGCGACGCGATCTGCTGCCACGCCTCATCGCCGGCGAGGTGGTCGGCGCGTTCCTGCTCACCGAGCCCGGCGTCGGCTCCGACGCCGCCGCCATCACCACACGGGCGGAGCGGGACGGCGACTACTGGGTGATCTCCGGGGAGAAGGCCTGGGTGACCAACGCCAGCCACGCCGGCGCCCTCAACGTCTACGCAACCACCGACCCGGCGGCCGGCCATCGGGGCATCGTCTCGATCGTCGTCGACCCGGCGGCGCCCGGGGTCACGAGGACCGAGCCGTACGAGCTGCACGGCGGGCACGCGATGGGGACCGGCGGCTTCCGGTTCGACCGGGTTCGGGTGCCGGTCGACCAGACCCTGGCCCCGGTCGGCCAGGCGTTCGCTGCCGCCATGGTCGGCATCGACCTGGCCCGGGTCGTCGTGGCTGCCATGTGTTGCGGGATGCTCCGGACCGCGCTGGACACCGCGGTCCGCCACACCGCCGACCGGCCGCTGTTCGGTGCGACGGTTGCCGACCACCAGGGGGTCCGGTGGATGCTGGCAGACGTCGCCACCGATCGGGAGGCGGCCCGGTTGCTCACGTTCCGGGCCGCCCGGCTCCTCCAGGACGGGACCGACCGGGCCAAGGCAACCACGATGGCGGCCCACGCCAAGAAGTTCGCCTCCCGGGTCGCCGACGCCCGGATCGCCGACTGCATGCAGGTCATGGGGGCGGCCGGCTACCGTCGAGGCCCGGACAATCCGCTGCCCCGCCACCTGGCCGCGGCCAGGCTGACCGGCTACATCGACGGGGCGACCGAGATCCAGAACGTGGTCATCGCCCGGGGGCTGTGGCCGGCCTGAGCCGGCCGACGGCCGAGCGATTGGCGGATCACAACCGGAACAGGCCCCGGACCGCAGCCACCACCCCGTCCTCGGTGTGGGGGTCCGCGATCACGACCGGAGCGAGTCCGACCTCGGTGGCCCGGGTCGCCGTGGTCGGGCCGACGCAGACCGCGGTCCCGCCGAAGCGCTCCGGTGCCAGCCGGCCGACGAACCGGTCGACCGCAGACGGGGAGAACAGCGTGACGACCGCGGCGTCAAGGACCCGGGAAACAAGTACAAGCCTGAAGACTTCTTGGACTCTTTCGAGGCCTCAGGAAGCACTCCCTACACATCCATGCGCAATC
>JBCCFN010000365.1:0-4396 GCA_039029715.1 Actinomycetota bacterium
CGGGCCGAAGGCCGGGACCGGCACCATCGCCGGGCGCCCGAGGACCTTGCCGAGGGTCTTGACGAACTCTGCGTTGGTGACCGGGCCGGGTGCCGTCAGATTGACCGGGCCCGAGATTTCATCGTTCAGCAGGTGCAGCATCGCCCCGACATGGTCGTCGATCGTGATCCAGGACATGTACTGCCGGCCGGAGCCGAACTGGCCACCGACCCCGAACTTGAACAGCGGCAGCAGCTTCGGCAGCGCGCCGCCCTCGGTGCTCAGCACGATCCCGGTCCGAAGGAACGCGGTGCGGATGCCGGCCTCGACGGCGGGTGTCGCCGCCTCCTCCCAGTCGACGCACAGCTTGGCCAGGAAGTCGTCCGCCGGCGGGGAGTCCTCGGTCAGTTCGGTGGCGTCCTGCGAGCCGTAGTAGCCGATGGCGGAGCCGGACAGGAACACAGACGGTGGGCTGTCCATCGCCGCCATGGTCGAGGCGAGCAGCCTAGTGCTCTCGATCCGGCTGGTCACCAGCAGCTTGCGGTAGGCGTCAGACCACCGCTTGTCGCCGACCCCGGCACCGTTGAGGTTGACCACGGCATCGACCCCCTCGAGCGAGGCGGCGTCGAGCGTCCCGGCGGCCGGGTCCCAGCGGATCTCGTCGCTCCCGGCGGCCGGAGCCCGGCGGACCAGGCGGATCGGCCGATGGCCGGCGGCCGAGAGTGCGGCCACGAGGGCCGAGCCGATGAGGCCGGTGGAGCCGGAGACGGCGACGTCCATGGTTTGGGAACTCCTCTGTCGTTCGTTGGCGGTCGATCCGCTCCGGCGGCCGAGGCCGCCCTCGGCGACAGGGTACCCACTTCGGGCGATGGCGGGCCGGGTCGAGCGGGTCGGCGCCGGTTACGCTCGGGGCGTGAGCACCCGGATGCTGTTGATCCTCTCGCTGCTGTGCGGCCTCCTGATCCTCGGCGCGTTCGCAGTGCAGGTGGCGATCTCGCTGTGATCGGCGGGTCGGGAGACCGGGGTGACCGGTGTCCCGTCGCCGTCCGGGTGAGGGGAGCCGATGGGGCTATAGGATCGGCACCACCCCCCATTGGAGGTTCTCAGTGAGCAGTGAGCATTTCGATGTCATCGTGATCGGCGGCGGCCCGGGCGGGTATGCGACCGCACTGTATGGCGCCTCGGCCGGGCTGAACATCGCCATCATCGAGAAGCAGCGGCTCGGCGGGACCTGCTTGAACGTTGGGTGCATCCCGGCCAAGGAACTGCTGGAGACCGCTGCGGTGTCCCGCACCGTGGCCCACGCCGGAGACTTCGGCGTCAAGGCCGAGGCGCTCGGGCTGGACTGGGACCGGACCATGACCCGCAAGCAGGGTGTCGTCGACCAGCTCGTCGGTGGGCTGGCCGGGTTGCTGAAGCGCCGGAAGGTCACCGTGTATGACGGGGTCGGGACGCTCGGGGCCGACCATCGGACCGTGTCGGTCTCGGGCGGCGAGTCCGGCGACGTGTCGATCACCGGGGACCGGATCGTGCTCGCCGCCGGGTCAGTGCCTCGGACCCTCGACGGGTTCCCGGTCGATGATCGCCAGATCGTCACCTCGGACGAGCTGCTGTCGATCGCCGCGGTGCCGACCTCGGCGGTCGTGATCGGTGGCGGCGCCATCGGGTGCGAGTTCGCCTCGATGATGGCCGACCTCGGCACCGAGGTGACCATCCTGGAATATGCCCCGAAGATCCTGCCGGGCTGTGACAGCGACGTGACCAAGGTGGTGGAGCGTTCGTTCAACAAGCGGGGCATCACCATCCGGACCGGCGTTGCGGTCCAGTCCCAGACCACCGGACCGGATGGTGTCACCGTCACCTTCGGTGAGGGGGAGACCGTGACGGCTGCCACGGTGGTCATCTCGGTCGGCCGCCGCCCGGCCGCGGACACGCTCGGGCTCGAACAGACCGGGGTGAAGGTCGACGAGCGGGGCTTCATCGAGGTCGATGAGTACTGCCGGACTTCGGTACCGGGGGTCTGGGCCGTCGGCGATGTGATCAACACCGCTCAGCTGGCGCACGTCGGATTCGCCGAGGGGATCCTGGTCATCACAGACATCCTCGGTGAGCCGGCGGTGCCGGTGGCCTACGACAAGGTGCCATGGTGCATCTACTGCCACCCCGAGGTGGCATTCGCCGGCCACTCGGAGGAGTCGGCGAAGGAGGCCGGCTTCGACGTGGTCGTCTCGAAGCACCGGTTCACCGGCAATGGGCGGGCCATGATCGTTGGGCAGACCGAGGGACTGGTGAAGATCATCGCCGAGAAGCAGGCGGATGGAACCGGCGGGAGGATCCTCGGGGTCCACATGGTCGGGCCGTGGGTGACCGAGCAGTTGGGCCAGGGCTATCTGGCGGTCAACTGGGAGGCTACGGTTGACGAGGTGGCGCAGTTCATTCAGCCCCACCCGACGATGAGCGAGCTGTTCGGCGAGAGCGTGCTGGCCCTGACCGGCCGGTCCCTCCACGGCTGACCGTTTCGGCAGACTCGTCACGGAAACCGACAGACGACCGACTACCAACCCACCGACACAACGCAATCCACCGATACGAATAGAGGTGCAGTGGCCGATATCGAGATGCCTCAACTGGGCGAGACCGTCACCGAGGGGACGATCACCCGGTGGTTCAAGAACGTTGGTGACCCCGTCGCCCAGGATGAGGTGTTGTTCGAGGTTTCGACCGACAAGGTCGACACCGAGGTGCCGTCACCGGCGGCCGGCACGCTGGCAGAGATCCGGGTCCCCGAGGGGGACACGGTCGAGGTCGGGACCGTGCTGGCCGTGCTCTCCGATGGTGCGGCCGCTCCCGCCGCCGCCCCGGCCGCCGACGCAGCGCCACCGCCGCCGCCCCCACCTCCGGCTGCCGAGCCGGCACCGGCTTCCGCAGCGCCACCGCCCCCACCTCCTCCTCCGCCACCTCCGGCTGCCGAGCCGGCGGCTCCAGCGCCACCGCCCGCCGCCGAGCCGGCCGTGGCCGCCAGCGGCGGGTCCGGCACCGAGGGCAAGGTGCTGTCGCCGGTCGTGCGCCGGCTGATCTCCGAGTACGGCATCGACGCCGACCAGATCCAGGGCACCGGGCTTGGCGGCCGGATCAGTCGCGATGATGTCCAGCGCCACATCGAGGCAAACCAGTTGACCTCGCTCGATCCCGAGAGCGGAGATCCGGCGGCACCACCGCCACCACCTGCGCCCGCCCCAGCCCCCGCACCGCCGGCCGCACCGGCCGCACCGGTCGCCGCCTCGTCCGCCCCGGTACCGGCCGCACCGCTGCCGACCGCCGGGGTCCGGGATGCCGTGGTGCCACTGTCGAACATCCGGATCAAGACCGGCGAGCACATGGTGATGTCCAAGACGGTCGCGCCCCACACCCTGACCGCCATCGAGGTGGACTACGAGGGCGTTGAGAAGGTCCGCAAGGCCCACGGCGGCGACTTCAAGGCCCAGGAGGGCTTCAGCCTCACCTACCTGCCGTTCATCTCCCGGGCCAGCATCGATGCGCTGCGGGAGTACCCCCACCTCAACGCCTCGGTCGGGGACCGGGAGCTGGTGGTCCACAACTACGTCAACCTCGCCGTGGCGGTCGACCTCGACTTCCAGGGGCTGCTGGCACCGGTGGTCAAGGACGCGGACGGAAAGCGGATGCGGCTGATCGCCCGTGAGGTCTCGGACCTGGCCCGGCGGGCCCGGTCGAAGCAGTTGTCGCCGGACGAGTTGTCCGGCGGCACGTTCACCCTGACCAATGCCGGCTCCTACGGCACGATGATGCAGTTCCCGATCATCAACCAGCCCCAGGTCGCCATCCTCTCCACCGATGCCGTGAAGCGGAAGCCGGTCGTGATCGAAGATGACTACGGCAACGAGTCCATTGCCATCCACTCGGTCGGCGTCCTGGCCATGGCCTGGGACCATCGGGCGATCGATGGGGCGTACGCCGCCGCCTTCCTGGCCAGGGTCAAGGAGATCATCGAGACCCGGGACTGGGAGTCGGAACTGAGCTGATGGTGGCGGCGCCCAACGACGGGCTGGGCGCCGGATGCACCGATCGGAGGCGCAAATGACCGTCACCGAGACAACCGAAGAGTTCGGCCCACTCGGCGGCACCGACCGCACCGAGAGAGGCTCGCTCCATGCCCGCTGGCTGGGGACGGTCCGCTACCGGGAGGCGTGGGACCTGCAGCAGCGGCTGTTCCGCGGCACCGCTGATCATCGCGTACTCACCCGAGACTTGGTAAGCATAAAGCGGGGCGTCAAAACGCTCGGACACGCGCCGACAAATATCTAAGTAAGGCATGCCGGGTTTGTTGAGACCGGCAATTCTGCCAAGGGCGTTCACCCGACCCTATGGCAGCAAACCAGAATTGTAATGCCAATTCGGC
>JBCCFN010000366.1:0-4293 GCA_039029715.1 Actinomycetota bacterium
AGCCGTTCGGCAACCCCGGCCAGGATCGCATAGTCGTCCCGGGCCTGGCCGTGGGGTGGGATGGCGGCGGTCATGGCGATGAGCACCGTCTCGGCGCTGCCGAGGTCGTTCCGCTCCACCGGCGTCGTCGCCGGCAACACGATGTCCGCGTGGCGGGCCATCGGGTTCCAGAACGGCTCGTGGACGATGACGGTGTCCGGTCGCTGCCAGGCCCTGACCAGGCGATTGAGGTCCTGATGGTGATGGAACGGGTTGCCGCCGGCCCAGTAGACCAGGCGGAGGTCCGGGAGTGGCTCGGCGGTCCCGTTGAACGGGAGGGGACGGCCCGGGGATTCCAACGCATCGGCGATGCGGGACACCGGGATGATCGGCATCCCCGGCGGCTGGATCGGGACCTTGCAGCCGGGGATCCGCTTCCTGGTCTGGCCGGAGCCGGCCTCCCCACTGGCGCCGAACCCCATGGCGATCCCACCACCGGGCAGCCCGATCTGACCAAGGGCGGCGGCCAGCGCCACCGCCATCCAGTAGGTCTGCTCGCCGTGGTCGGCCCGCTGGATCGACAGCCCGACGCTGACCAGGGTTCGGTTGGCCGCCATCTTCCTGGCCAGCGCCTGGATCACCGGCGCCGCTATCCCGGTGATGGCGGCGGCCCAGTCTGCGTCCTTCGGCTGCCCGTCCGTGGTGCCAATCAGATAGGCCCGCAGCCGATCCCACCCATGGCAGTATCGGTCGAGAAAGGCTTGGTCTGCCAGGCCTTCGGCGTCGAGGGTGTGGATCAGGGCGGCCATCAGGGCCACGTCGGTCCCGGGTCGGATCGGCTGCCACCGGACGTTCTGGCGATCGCCCTGGTCGTCGGCGAGCGGACCGATGTTGACGAAGTCGAGGTGGCCGCACTTGTCGAGCCACTCCTCGGTGTGGTGCGGTCCGGCCCCGCCGAAGGTCACCTGGGCGTTCGTCAGTCGCAAGCTGCCGAAGCTGACGAACAACTCGGTGTGTTCGGCGATCACCGACCACGACGTCATCTTGCCGACCGCGGCGAAGTATCCGAGGCCGAGGACGTGGGGAACGATCGCCTCGGCCGCCGCGCCGGAGTAGGTTCCGACCCGATCGACGTGGCCGCCGTACTGACGAAGGAACCGTTGGAGCTGGGGCGCCGGGGTATGGAACCGGCCGGAGGCGCCCCAGCCGTAGGAACCGCCGTAGATGGCGTCGTTGCCGTGGGTCTCGACGACCCGCCGGACCTCGTCCGCCACCAGATCGAGCGCCTCGTCCCACTCGACCTCCACGAATGGTTCCCGCCCCCGGCGACCGTCGGCCGGACCGGGGCCGTTTGTCAGCCACGATCGGCGGACCGCCGGTTTCGTGACCCGGGCCTCGGTGCTGTCGAGCAAGGCCTGGCCGATGGGGGAGGGGTCGGGGTCGGTCGGGTGGCCGTCGACCCCGACGATGCGGTCACCATCGGTCCGGACCAGGAACGATCCCCAGTGGGTGGCGGTCGGTGCGGTGGACGATCGGTCGGTCGCGTCGGTCACGGGGTCCAGTATCGAGGGTGCGACCGCCGCCGGCCAGATCGGTGCCCGGTGGTCTCACTGCGGCTGCGCACCCCGGATCCCGCCTTTCCCCAAACCGGTCCGGGGTGCGCTCCCGCCGAGCGCCGAGGCACTCACCTCTCCCAAGCGCGCCCGGACCGCCGATCGTTGCACGGCGGTCCGGATTTTTCGGCTGCGACCTTCGGTCAGACCGCGCTACCGCGGGCGCTGCCGCTCTTGTCTGTGCCGTCGTAGTTGCCGATCAGGCAGAGGATCTCCCGATCGTCGATTCGCTCCCAGCTGTCCTGGACCGGGGTCAGGGCGGTGAAGCCGTAGACCGACTGGTCGTAGCTGAGACCGACGAACGGCTCGAACGCTTCGAGACACTCGGACTGGGCCGCCTCGTTGATCGCCACGTCTCCGGGGTAGTCGCCGGCCGGGAGGAGGTGGCTGTAGTACACCTCGTACTGGTGCATGCCATCGCAGGTCACGCCGTTCGCCGTCTCGACCAGGCCCTCCTCGACGCCGCTGATGCAGTCGCCGACCTGGACCTTGAACGCACCGACCTCGCCCTCCTCGACGATCGCACCGCTCTCGTCCCGGACAGTCTCGTCGGTCTGTGATGCGCCCCCGCAGGCGGCGAGCGCCAGTCCTGCAACGGCGAGCGCCGCACCGAAGCGAACGGGTCGGGCGTGACGAGCCGGGCGGCGGATGGTGGTTCTGGTGATCTCAGCCATGGCCGGTGGGATCGGCAGGGCGTCGCGGTGACTTGAGTCCCACGTCGTGGTGACCGGCGCGCCCGGTGCCATACTTATCCGTCTAATTGTCTGAAAGACTGGTTGATCAGCTTCCCAGCTGTTTCGACGGAAAGGGCATGATGTCCGACACGCCTTCCTCCCCGCCGGCCAAGCTCGATCGCCACAGTCCAATGCCCCTGTGGGCCCAGCTCGAAGCCGACCTGCGCCGCCGACTCGAGGCCGGCGAATTCGACGAGGGGTTCTTCCCGACCGACCAGGAGCTGACCGAGACCTATGGCGTCAGCCGCCATACGGTCCGTGAGGCGGTCCGTCACCTGAACAAGACGGGGCTGCTGAAGCGGGAGCGAGGGCGGGGAACCGTGGTCAACCGGGCCGAGTTCGAGCAGTCGATGGGCACCCTGTACAGCCTGTTCCAATCGGTCGAGTCGACCGGGGTGGAGCAGACGAGCGAGGTCCTGCAGCTCGAAACGGTCCGTGACACGGCGGCCGCATCCCAGCTCGGGGTGGCCGAGGATGCCCCGCTGCTCCTGCTGGCCCGGCTCCGCCTGGCCGGCGGTCAGCCGCTCGCCGTGGATCGAGCCTGGCTCCACGGTGCCGATCTCGAACGGTTCAGTGCCATCGACTGGACCCGAACCGCCCTCTACGCCGAACTGGCTCGCCTCGGCCTGCCGGTCCCGAACCAGGGCCGGGAGCGGCTGACCCCCATCGTCCCGACGCCTGCGGATCGCAAGTTGCTCGATCTGCGCAAGAGCGATGCCGCCTTCTTCCTGGAGCGACTCGGGACCAGGGACGGCGAGGTCATCGAGTGGCGGACCACGATCATCCGGGGCGACCGGTTCCGGTTCGTTAGCGAATGGACGACCGGCACCGCAGCGGTCCTCCGACCGAACGCCGCGTGACCCCGACCGCCGCCTGCCCCTCGACCGGTCGCCGTCGCAGCTTTTGTGTGCGTGGTGCCCTACGATCGGCACAGCCCATGCGGTAGGGCGACCACCGATCGAAGGAGACACGGCACATGGCAGGTAGTGGTGAGGTGTACCAGCGCAAGGACGGCAAGTGGGCCTTCCGGGTGAAGGCGTCGAACGGCCAGGTCGTCGCCACCGACGGTGCCCAGGGCTACTCGAGCAAGGCCAGCGCCATGAACACCGTGACCAAGCTGCTCGGCGGGTCCTACGACGGGCCCGTGACCGTCGTCGACGGCTGACCGGCTGACCGGAGGCCACCGGCTCGCTCGATCCCGGCAGCCGAGTCCGTCGGCCGCTTTCATCGACGCGCTCGCCCGTCCTTGACCCTCCGACAATAAGGCCGTACTTTTGGGGCCTTCCCGGGGGAGGGGCCACCACGCAGCAGTGGCGACGTTCATTGCGGAACGTCGTTGTGTTGTCGTGTCCGCTCCGTACGGATCTGCCAACGACCCGTGAGACGGAGGATGCTGCATGGTCAGGTTGGGATTCCTGCTCGACAGCGACAATTGCATCGGGTGCCACGCCTGCACGGTTGCCTGCAAGAGCGAGCACGAGGTCCCGCTCGGGGTGAACCGGACCTGGGTCAAGTACATCGAGACCGGCACGTTCCCCGATGTCGCCCGCAAGTTCAATGTCATGCGGTGCAACCAGTGCGACGACGCGCCGTGCATGACGATCTGTCCCACCTCCGCTCTCTACCGGGCCGACAACGGGGTGGTCGACTTCCAGGACGATGACTGCATCGGCTGCAAGTCGTGCATGAACGCCTGCCCCTACGATGCGCTGTACATCAACCCGGAGACCAACACCGCCCACAAGTGCAACATGTGCAACCACCGGATCGAGGTCGGGTTAGAGCCGAGTTGCCAGATCGTGTGTCCGACCGAGGCCATCAAGATCGGCGACCTGGACGACCCCCGGTCGGAGATCAGCAGGATCATCGCCCGGGACGACGTGGCGGTCCGGGCCCCGGAGCAGAACACCAAGCCCAAGGTCTACTACCGGGGCGCCGACCAGGCCTCGCTCGATCCGACCCGGACC
>JBCCFN010000367.1:0-4203 GCA_039029715.1 Actinomycetota bacterium
GGACAGACCCTCTCGGTCTCTGGCGGTCTTACCATGGCCTGATCGTTCAACCGCGCCAGGTGACCGACAGGCCCTGCCGAGCGAGGTCAACGCAACGGGCGAGGTTCTCGTCGGCGTTCGGGTCGAGCGGGACCAGCTCGGCCGCAGCACCTACCTGAACCTCGATGTCGGTCCCGGCAATCAGATCATCCTCGACCTGGACGAACAGCACTGCCGTCACCAGCCCTGCGTCGCCGATGAACCGATAGGACCCGGTGAGCACCGACTGGTCCGTATCACGGTGGCAGAACGCCGCCGGGACCAGCTCTCCGAAGCTCAAGGGCACGTCTGACCGAACCACGGCGACTGGGACGACACCGTCCGCATCCGCGGCGGCGAGCAGCTCCGGTGACGCCGTCGTCGGGTACGCCACCTCACCGAGCTCGATCGGTTCCTCGCCGGGCAGCCTCACCACGACGGATCGTCGCACGCGCGCACCATCGTCGAGGAGCGTCGGTTCACCCAGACGCACCTCGGCCTGATCCGGCGGCCCGCCGAATGGGAAGAATCGTTCGTCCTCCTCGGAGATCTCGACCGTCGACGACGCGGCAAACTCGATAGCCAACCCGTCATCCGCCACCAACTGGTTGATCCCGAACGCACCGCCGGCGAGGACCGCGGTGCCGATCGCCACCTTGGCCCCGATACCCAGGCCGGCTGCGGCTCCGACGTCGACGGCCGCCGACGAGGTCCCACCCGACGCAAACGTCGTCGCACCGAGCTGTGACGTGACGGCCAGCGTCACTGCTCCACCACCGAGCGCGCCGATCAGAACGGCGACCGGGATCGTGGCCACGCTGTTGATCCGCGGGTCGTCTGCCAGCGCAACCTTCAGCGCATCGGTCAGCTCATCATCTTCGCTGTCGGTCACCACGATGACGTCCGGCAGCGTATCGATCACCTCCTTCAGCAGCTCCCGAGGGACCGCCACGGCCGATGAACCGAGCCGACTGAGCTTCCGGGCGGTCGGAGCCTCGGCCGAGTGAAGGGCGGCGACGAAGGCGCCGAAGTCCGCTTCCGCCCCGCCATCGATGATCAGGATCGATGCTGCGAGCTGTTCTTTGAGGGCCATCCAGGCCCCGACCAGGATCTGGTGATAGCCGACACTGGTTCCGTCGATCAGGTCGTCCCGCGCGATCTGGACTCGGTGATGGTCAGCGATCCGGGTCAGGTCCTCCGGCAGATCAGGGAAGTCGTCGAGATCGACGAGGACCGGCAGAAGCGCAGTCGTCGAGTCCTCGGTGAGCGTGGCCCGCACTTCGGCGCGAACCGCGTCGTCCGCTGCATCGATTCGCCGGTGTCCGACCGGGGCAGACGGTGGCCCAGTCCACGCGGGGCCGATCAGAGCGAGCACGGCGTTGGCCGCCTCGATCTCGCGGAACAGGGTGGCCTTCCACGGTTGCCCGAGGATCATGTCGTCCTGGTCCCGGTAGACGAAGCGATCTCCCACATCCTCTCGGAGCATGTCAGCCAACCCGGCAACCACGTCCCCGGTGTCGTCCCTCCGGTAGGAGACGAAGAGCCGAGGCGCAGTCGCCGCTCGGCCGGTGTCTGTGCGGGTGGCCGTTACGGTCGACGACGCCGGCTCTGCTCCGTCTCCAGTTGCTACGCGGTGCTCCATCGTTCCTTCCCCGGTTCGTCGCCCACTAGGGAGATTTCCGACTCCCGGCCCTGATACCTGGCATTCTGAATTCGGATCGTTTGGGCCAGGAGGATCTCCGTCTGGCAACTGGGCGCAATCGAGTCGGTCTGTCAGACTGGGCGCTCGGCCGACCATCGATGAGGAGCGCACCATGACCGACCGGACGACGCTGATCCACCCGTTCTCCGACCTGTCGAAGTCGGAGGGTGACTTCATCAACATCGTCTCGGCCGAGGGCTCGACGCTGACCGATGATCGCGGCAAACAGTACCTCGATGGCATGGCAAGCCTCTGGTATTGCCAGGTCGGCCACGGCCGGCGCGAGATCATCGATGCGGTCTGCAATCAGATGAACGAGCTGGCGGTCTACAACACCTTCGACCCGTTCACCAACGATCGGGCCAGGGAGGCGTCAGACCTGATCGCTGACAAGTCGCCGCTGCCGGACGGTCGGGTCTTCCTCGGCTGCTCGGGCTCCGAGGCGGTCGACACCGCGCTGAAGATCGCCCGGATCGTGCAGCAGCGCCGCGGTCGCCCGGACAAGCAGATCATCCTCCGTCGGACCCACGGCTACCACGGGACCAACTTCGGCGGCACCTCGGCCCAGGGGATCGCTCCAAACCGGGATGGTTGGGGAGACCTGGTGCCGCACTTCATCGAGGTCCCGAACGACAACATCGAGGAGGCAGCCAAGGTCTTCGCCGAGCACGGTGCGAACATCGCCGCCGTCATCTCCGAGCCGGTCCAGGGCGCCGGTGGGGTGTGGCCCCCGCAGGACGGCTACCTCCAGGGACTCCGTCGACTGTGCACGGACAATGACGCACTGCTGATCTTCGATGAGGTCATCTGTGGGTTCGGACGGACCGGCTCGTGGTTCGCTTCGCAGACCTTCGGGGTCACCCCGGACCTGATGACCTTCGCCAAGGGGGTCACCTCCGGCTACCAGCCCCTGAGCGGGGTCGTGGTCAGTCGGGAGGTGGGGGAGGAGCTGACCGAGCCGGGCTTCCTGCTCCGGACCGGCTACACCTACTCCGGTCATCCGGCGGCGGCCGCTGCGGCGGTGGCCAACATCAACCTGATCGAGGCCGAGGGGCTGGTCGAGCGGGCCAACCACATCGGCAAGAAGACCGCCGAGGGCCTCGACGCCCTCGCAGCCGATGGCATCATCGTCGACTACCGCGGCGTCGGAGGGGTCTGGGGCGCAAACATCGGCCGAGATGCGGTGCCGATCAAGAACGCCATGCTGGATGCCGGTGTGATCGTTCGGGGCGTCGGCGAGGGGATCCTGTGGTGCCCGCCCCTGATCATCACCGACGAGGAGATCGGTCAGTTCATCGAGACCCTCGGCAACTGCATGGTCGGCAGCTGACCCTACGCAGCCGCCGAGGCTGCGGCAGGGTCCGTTGGTGGACGTCTCCGGTGGGGCTCAGCCGGTCATCGGCCGGAAGTCGGTGACATGGTCGGGGACCGGCACGTCGAACCGCATGGCCGGGTCGGTGATCGGCTCGCCGTAGGTCGTTGCCACCGGTACCACCCCGGCCCAGATCGGCAGGTCGTAGTCCTCCTCGTCGTCGCCAGGGGCGCCGGTCCTGACCTTGGCCGACGCCTCCGACAGCGGCAGGCGGAGGATGGCCGTGCCCCGGACCTCCTTGTCTGTCATCGGTCGCAGCGACGGGATCCGGCCCGGGACCAACCGCTCGACCAGCGCATCGAGCGCCGCCGCCTTCTCCTCCTTCGGCACGATCTCCGGGCGGCCGAGCACAACGACCGACCGGTAGTTCATCGAATGGTGGAACGCCGAGCGGGCCAGGACGTAGCCGTCGATCAAGGTGATGGTGACGCAGACCTCCTGGGTCTTGGCCGACCGAAGCATCCGGCTGGCCGGTGAGCCGTGGAGCAGGAGATCATCACCGACTCGGGCGTGAAGGGTCGGGATCACCATCGGTAGGCCGTCCTCAACGGTTCCGACGTGACAGACCACGGCCTCGTCGACGATGGAGTAGACGACGTCCCGGTCATAGTGCCCACGGTTCGGTAGCCGTTTGACGGTCGTCCGGTCGGTCTGGAGGCTTGCGGTTTCGGCAGACACGGCTGGCTCCTGTCTCCATTGTTGTTGTATTACGTATTGATACAGAATAATGTTTGTACTGCATCAGTTGATGTGGTCAACGTACCCCGACAGGAGCAGCTCGTGCAATCGATATCGACCGACGTGCTCATCGGAGGCGGCCAGAGCCCGCGAACCGCCGCAGCCCTCCTGGCCGTCGTCGAGGCGCAGATCATGGCCGGGACCCTGGCCGCCGGCGACCGGTTGCCGCCGGTCCGGGCGGCTGCAGCCGACCTCGATCTGGCACCGAACACGGTGGCCGCCGCGTACCGCCAGCTGTCCGAACGGGGACTGGTCACCGGCGAGGGACGGCGGGGGACCTTCGTCGCCGACCGGGGCCCGGCCGAGCCGAGAGTGACCGCTCCAATCGGTTCGGGCCTGGTCAACCTCGCCGACGGCAATCCGGACCACGGCC
>JBCCFN010000368.1:0-4202 GCA_039029715.1 Actinomycetota bacterium
GCGCAGCGCCGCCCGCTCGCTCGAGGGCGTGGGTCCGTGCCTCGATCCAGGAACAGGCCGGCCCGGGCCCGCTGCCAGGTCGGCAGCTCCAACAGCTCCATGCCATCGAGGGTGACCGACCCGGCGGTCACCTCGTACCCGGGCTTGCCCATCAGGACATGGGACAGGGTGGACTTGCCGGACCCGTTGGGGCCCATCACGGCGTGGACCTCGCCGGGGCCGATCTCGAGATCGACCCCCTTGAGGATCTCGTTGCCGGCGACGGTGGCCTGCAGGCCGGAGATGATCAGTCTGGATTCGGTCACGAGAGCACCACCTGGATCACGCCGTCGTCTACGACGGCCTCGTAGGTCGGAACCGGCTTGGTCGCCGGGAGGGACTGGGGTTCGCCGGTCTCGAGCGAGAACACGGCCCCGTGCTTCCAGCACTCCAGGGTCTTATCCTCGGCGTCGACCTCGCCTTCGGCCAACGAGACGTCTGCGTGGGAGCACCGGTCACCGATGATGTACACATCCTCGGCGCCGACCCGGACGACGGCCAGCCGATGCCCGTCGATGTCGAACCGCTTGGCCGTATCGGCCGGAATGTCGTCGAGCGGGCAGACGGTCAGGCGATCAGCCACTGCTGTCCCGCCGATCGAGCTTCTCGGCGATCAACCGTCGGACCTCGGCCCTGGCCTCGGGTACCGGGAGCCGCTGGATCACCTCGTCATAGAAGCCGGCGACGATCAGCCGGTCGGCGGCCGCCCGGGGCGTGGAGGTAGAACCGCTGGTCGGTGTCGACCGGGCTGACGGTCGATGCATGGCTGCAGTGGACGTCGTTGTTCTCGATCTCGAGATTCGGGACCGACCACGCCCAGGCGTCCTCGCTGAGCTTCACGTTGCGGTTGGTCTGGAACGCATTCGAGCCGGCGCCGTCTGGGTGGATGTGGATCAACCCGGTGTAGATCGAACCCGAGGTGTCGTCCTGGGACCCCTTGAACAGGAGGTCGGACCGGGTGTCGCGAGCCTCGTGGTGCTGGAAGGTCCGGAAGTCGAGCACCTGGTCACCATCGCCGTAGTAGGCGGCGACCAGGTTGGCCGTGCCGCCCCGGCCGACGATCCGGCAATCCGACCGGACCCGTTGGTACTGGCCACCGAAGGCGGCGGTACCGGCGCTGAGGGTGGCTTGGGAGCCGACCGAGGACCACTGCCGCCCGACCTGCCAGTGCCCGTCCTCGTTCTCCTGGATGACCGAGTACCGGACATTGGCTGCGTCGGCCGCCGTCAGCTCGGTGACCGGGACGATCAGGGCCGTTGCTGCGACCGACGTCTGCCGCTCCACCACCGACACCTCACACGACGGTCCACCGTCGACGATCAGGTGGGGGAAGGCGACCGATCCGGCGGTGGCGTGATGGTTGATGACCACGATCGGATCGGTGACGGCAAGCCCTGCCGGCACCGAGATCCGGACCGACGTCGGCGAGAATGCGGCGTGCAGGTGGTCGAACAGCGTCCGCTCGTTGGCCGGGATCGAGGACTCGATCGAGACCGAGCCGTCGATCGAGAGTCCCTTGGCCGCCCATCCGGCGTCGACCTCGACCGAGGTGACGAACCCGTCGATGATGGTGACGGTGGCCGCCCTGGCGGTCACCACGGTGCCGAAATCGTCGACGGCCACCCCGTCCGGTGCAGCGACGACCGGCCGGAGGTCACCGATGGGCAGGTCGGCGATCGGGCTGTATCGCCAGTCCTCGGTCTCGGCGCTCGGCAGCTCGGCCGCCGACGCCAGCTGCGCCGCTTCCAAGCGATCACGACCGCCGCCGAGCGAGGTTGCGATGTCACTGCTGAAGTGCTCGTTCACGGCCCATATCGTAGCGGTCCGAGGCCCTCGCCCCCGGACCGAACCAGTGGATCGGCGTCACTTCCCGAACGGCCACATCCGACGCAATCGAGCACCGATTCCGCCCTGGTTTGCCCGCTCGGCGTCGACATCGGCCCGGACCTGGGCGCCGGCGGCATTGATGATGTCCTCGGCCTCATCGAGGAGGGCGGCGATGGAGTCATCGCTGCCGACCGAGTCCGGGGCATCAGGGGTCGGCGGGGTCACCAGACTGCCGTGGCGCCAGTTCACGTCCGCCATACGTCGCTCGTATCCGGCGCAATCGGTCGGACAGTTCCAGGGGGCCTCGGGCGCCAGGTCGAGGGCGCACTTTCGCATGGTGTCACCGCTAGGGTACGACCTGCTCTGGAAGTGCTTGCAGTCCTGACGCATTGCCATACCACCATTCTGCCACCTGGACGCCATGCCAACGCCTCACCTCGAAGCCGCCTCGGACGCCTACGCCACCACCGTGCTCATGCCCGGGGACCCGCTGCGGGCCCGGTTCATCGCAGACACCTACCTATCGGACGTCGTGCAGGTGAACGGAGTCCGGGGGATGCTCGGATTCACCGGCCGGTACGGGGATGTCCCGGTCTCGGTCCAGGGCTCGGGCATGGGCGTGCCGTCGATGCAGATCTACGCAACCGAGTTGATCAAGGAGTTCGGCGTCGAGCGCATCGTGCGGGTCGGCTCCTGCGGGGCGATCCAGGACGGGATAGACCTCGGCGATGTGGTGGTGGCGCTGGCCGCCGGCACCGACTCGGTGGTCAACCGGCGCCGGCTCGGGGGCCGGGACTTTCCCGCAGTTGCCGACTACGGGCTGCTCCGGGCGGTCACCGATGCGGCCGAGGCCCGTGGCCTGCCGGCCAGGGTCGGTTCGGTGTTCACCTCTGACTTCTTCTACGAACCGGCCGGCTCGGATACCTTCGAACTACTGGAACGCTACGGGTTCCTGGCGGTCGAGATGGAGGCCGCCGGCCTCTACGGCGTGGCCGCAGAGCACGGCGCGGCGGCCCTCACCGTCGCCACGGTGAGCGATCAGATCAAGCGGGGCGAGCACATGAGCCCCGAGGACCGGCAGACCTCGTTCGACGACATGCTCCGCCTCGTCCTCGACGCCGTCACCGGCACCTGACTCAGGCTCGCATCCGATCGCCCTTCGGATCGAACAGCGGCTCGGTCAACCGGGTCGCTCGGCGCTGGACGCCGAAGACCTCGACGGTGAATCGCAGCTCCTCGTCTGGGACGGACGTCTCGACGTAGCCGACCGCCATCGAGGCCCCGGAATGGTGGGCATAGCCGCCGGAGGTGATCCAACCGACCACCCGGTCCCCATGGCGGATCGGCTCATCGCCGATGGCATCCGCCGGGCCCTTGGCCGCCACGTCCTCGGCGTCCTCATCCAGGGTGAAGAACGCCAGGCGGCGGCCGATGCCGGCCTCCCGCTCGGCGACGACGGCGTCGCGGCCGACGAACGACTTCGTGGTCCGCACCGCCCAGCCCAATCCGGCCTGGTCCGGGGTGTAGATCGGCCGGAACTCGGTAGCCCAGGCCCCGAACCCCTTCTCCAATCGCATGCTGTCCAGCGCCCGAGCGCCGAACAGCCGCAGTCCGAACTCCTCCCCGGCAGCCAGGATCCGATCGAACACCTGGGCCTGATCGGTGGCCGGCATCCACAGCTCGTAGCCGAGGTCACCGGTGTACGAGATACGACCGACCAGGCATCGGTGCATGCCGATGTCCAGGGTCCGGAAGTCGAGGAACGACAGGGATCGGGGGTCGGCGGCCTGGTCGGCCGGATTGCCGTCGCTGATGGCGGCAAGCAGGTCCTGGGCCCGGGGGCCGGCGATCGCCAACCCGCACAGATCGGGGCCGAACGAGCGAATCGCCACCGAACCGTCTGCCGGCAGGTGATCGTGGAACCAACGCAGGTGGTACTCCTCGGCCGGACCGGAGCCGAAGATCATGAACCGCTCGGCGATGTCGGCGTGATCCTGGATGCAGGCCACGGTGAAGTCGCCGATCAGCGTGCCGTTCTGGTTCAGCATCGGGGTCAGCACCAGGCGGCCCGGTGGCGGCAGGTGATTGGTCAGCAGCCCGTCGAGCCAGGCCCTGGCACCGGGGCCGGTGATCTCGTAGCTGGCGAATCCGGTCGTCTCGATCAGCCCGACGGCGGAGCGGACCGCAGCCACCTCCTCGGCCACCACGTCGAAGGCGTTGGATCGGGGGAGGAGCCGGTCGAGGACGTCACGCTCCGCCGATCCAACGCCTTCGACGTGGTGGCCGAGGAGGTGGCTGCGGTCCGCTCCGCCGTCGGGCTGATCGAGACGACCGGA
>JBCCFN010000369.1:0-4192 GCA_039029715.1 Actinomycetota bacterium
CGGTCTGGGTCCCGCCCTCCGGTGGGCGCTGGCGAACGGGGCCGAGCGCACCGAACTGATCGCCGAGGCCGACGTCGCCCCGGATCTGGCCCGGCGGGCCGCTCTGCTCGATGCCGAGATCGCCGTCTGGGCCGCCGACGGCCCCGCGGTCGAACCGGCACGCCCGTCGCCGGTCACCACCCCACCCGAGATTCGGGCCGACCACCGTCGGTTCGGCCCGCTCATCGCCGAGACCGGTGCCCGTCCCATCGACGATCACGGCATGTTGATCGCCGAGATCGCCGGTCTGGAGGTCGCACGGGTGGTCGATGCGGACGACGGCTCCGGTCCCCGGCTCGACGTCGGGGTCGGCCAGGCCGATCGCGAGCTGCAGGGCTTCATCCACGGCCACCTGGACGACGACACCAACCTCCGCCGGGCCATCGCCGCGGTGGTCGAGCATCGTCGGCCCGGTTCGGCCGGACACCCGCTGACCCGGCTGGGCCGGCAACGGTGGCTGCGGTCGATCCTGCTCGACGACCCGTCCCGGATCGGCCTCGACCGGCTGGATCCGGCGGTGCCGCTCCGGCCTCGGACCACGCTCCTCGGTGACGAGCCGGCGGCTGCTGCGACCGACGGTGCCGTCGTCGTCTGTTCGGTCGGGGTCGACCTCGACCTGCTGCCGGAGGCCGCAGACTATCGGGCCCGGATCGATCAGACGGCCGAGCTGATCGTCGTCGTCCCCGATCGAGATCGAGGCCTCGCAACCGACGCGCTGGCCTCGGTCGTCCCCGACCTCCGGGTCGTGGCCATGGCCGGCCCCTGGGAGGCCGCTCCGGCGGGCGGCGCCTCGGCGCTAGCCTCGGACTGATGCTGGAACGGCTGGCCGCACTGGAGGACGAGCACCGGGAGCTCGAGGCCCGCATGGCCGACCCGGAGATCGTGGCCGACAACAAGCGATTCGTCGAGATGTCGCGCCGCTACGCCGCCCTCGCGGACATCGTGGCGGTCGGGGCTCGGCTCCGGACCCGCTACGACGACGTCGAGGTGGCCCGGGAACTCGCCGCCGAGGCCGATGCCGCCGAGCGTGAGGATCTCCGGGCCGAGATCGCCGAGGCCGAGGGCGAGATCGCAACCCTGGAGGAGGAACTGAAGGTCCTGCTCCTGCCGAAGGATCCGAACGACGGCCGGAACGTGATCGTCGAGATCCGGGGCGCCGAAGGGGGCGAGGAGGCAAACCTGTTCGCCCGGGACCTGTTCGACATGTACAAGTCGTTCGCCTCGTCGAGGGGCTGGGGGTTCGACGTGCTCGGCTCGTCGGTCTCCGATCTCGGCGGGTTCGACGAGGTCACCTTCGCCCTCAAGGGGGAGGAGGTCTGGACCCGGATGAAGTTCGAGGCCGGCCCCCACCGGGTCCAGCGGGTCCCGGTCACCGAGTCCCAGGGCCGGGTCCACACCTCGTCCGCCACCGTGACCGTCCTCCCCGAGGCCGACGAGGTCGACATCGAGATCGACCAGAACGACCTCAAGATCGACACCTACCGGTCCTCCGGGGCCGGCGGTCAGCACGTCAACACCACCGACTCCGCGGTCCGGGTCACCCACCTCCCGACCGGCGAGGTGGTGTCGATGCAGGACGAGAAGAGTCAGCTCCAGAATCGGGAGCGAGCGCTCAAGGTGCTGCGGTCCCGGTTGCTGCAGCGGGAGGAGGAGAAGCGCCGGCTGGAGGCCTCTGCCGCCCGCCGAGACCAGACCGGCGGCGGCGGACGGTCGGAGAAGATTCGGACCTACAACTACAAGGAGAACCGGGTCACCGATCACCGGCTCGGCCTGACGATCCACAAGCTGGACCGGATCATCGCCGGCGAGATGGACGAGGTCTCCGACGCCTTGATCCTCGACGAGCGGACCCGGCAGCTCAGCCAGGACGAGCGGTCCGAGGTCTGAGGTGGTCACCTGGCGGGAGCTGGTGACCGAGGCCGAGGGCCGGCTGACGGCGGCCGGTGTCCCGGACGCTGCGGTCAGCGCCCGGTGGATCGGGCGTCAGGCCACCGGTGCCGACGCCACCGACTGGGCCGAGGTCGAGCAATCGGATGCCACCGAGCGGCGGCTGGCCTCCTTCGACGCCATGGTCGCTCGTCGCTGCGATGGAGAGCCGCTCCAGTACGTGTTGGGCGCCTGGGGCTTTCGCCGGCTCGACCTGCTGGTCGACCGGCGGGTCCTCATTCCCCGACCCGAGACCGAGATGGTTGCCGAGGCGGCGCTGGCCGAGCTGGACCGGGTGGCCGCAACAGAGGGTCCGGCGCAGCGGCCGGTGGTGGCCGACCTCGGCACCGGCTCCGGCGCGATCGGGCTGTCGGTCGCCCTGGAGCGACCGGGGACGCCGGTGTGGCTGACCGACGCCTCGGCCGATGCCCTTGCGGTGGCCAGGGCGAACCTGGCCGGTCTCGGTACCGCTGGCGGCCGGGTCACCCTGGCCCACGGCGACTGGTTCGATGCCCTCCCGATCGACCTGGTCGGGTCCCTGGCCGTTGTGGTGGCCAACCCGCCCTACGTGGCTGACCGGAACGACCTCGAAGCTCAGGTCGCCGACTGGGAGCCGCTGTCGGCCCTGCTGGCCGATGACCGAGGCCTGGCCCATCTCTTCCACCTGGTCGACGGGGCGCCGGGTTGGCTGCTGGGGGAGGGGGCGCTGGTGCTGGAGATGGCCCCCGATCAGGTCGAGGCGGTGGCGGCCAGGGCCGCCGAGCGGTTCGCAACGGTCGACACCATCATCGACCTGGCCGAGCGTCCCCGCGGTATCGTTGCCCGCCGGCCCGGGTTGGCCTCGACCTAGCGACCAGACCGAGCGGCCAGACCGCGCGGTCGCAGCAACACAGTGGACCGGTTCGGGCCCAGGTCGATAGGGTCCCTAGGGAGCTAGGTCGTCGACAGGAGATCGGAACGATGTTCGGACGGAACAACAAGCTGGACACCGGGTGGCTGGCGTCTGTGGCGTTCTTCGACGGCTTCGGCGATGACGAGCTGTCCGAGGTCTCGGCCCTCGGCGAGCGCATGGAGGTGACGGCGGGGACCGAGATCATCGATCAGGGCCGGGTCGGGGACGCCTGCTACGTGATCGTCGACGGTCGGGCGAACGTCTACATCCGGGGCGAGTACGTGGCGACGGTCGGGCCGGGCTCGATGGTCGGTGAGATGGCCCTGGTCGAGCACCGGCCCCGGAATGCCTCGGTCACCGCCGAGACCGAGATGGTGCTGGTCTCGTTCGGCAACAGCGAGTTCCGCAAGCTGCTCGACCGCAGCCCGAACGCCAAGGAGCGGGTGCTGACAACGCTCAACGCCAGGATCCGGGCCAACGAGGCCCGGGACGAGGGCTGAACCGGTCTGCGGGTCCGGTACCACCATGCGCATCGCCGTCGCCTCAGATCACGCCGGGTTCGAGCTCAAACGCCTGGTGGCGGACCACCTCCAGGCCGGCGGCCACGACGTCGTCGACCTCGGGACCGATGACACCACCTCGGTCGACTACCCGGATTTCGGAGCCGCCATCGGTCGGGCCGTCGTCGCCGGTGAGGCCACCCTCGGGGTCGCCGTCTGCGGGAGCGGGGTCGGGATCTGCATCGCAGCCAACAAGGTTGCCGGTGTCCGGGCCGCCACGGTGCACGACGTGACCTCGGCCAGGCTGACCCGGCTCCACAACGACGCCAACATCATGTGCCTCGGCGAGCGGTTCACCGGGCCCCAGGTCGCACTCGACGCCGTCGATGCCTTCGTCGCCACCGAGTTCGAGGGCGGTCGCCACGTCCGCCGGGTCGAGAAGATCGCAAAGCTCGAGCACTAGAGGGCCGGCCGGCGCCGGCCGATATCCCGCAGAACCGGTCCCGAGGGCGGTACCGTCTGAGGCGACCGATGAGGCCCGTCCTGACGTCGTACCTCCTGGTCGCCGGCCTCGCGGCCGCCGTGACCGTGATCCTGGTCCCCCTCGTCCGGCTCCTCGCCGTTTCGACAAACATGTTGGTCGAACCGGACGCTCGCCGGCTCCATGAGCGTCCGACCCCGTTCCTCGGCGGGGTCGCCATGTACCTCGGTTTCGTCGTCGGCTTCGTCGGGGCCTGGCTGTCCGGCTGGTTCGACGAGGTGTTCCGATCGACGACGGTGCCGGCCGGGGTGCTGGTCGGAGCCACGGTGGCCTGGCTCGTCGGCCTGATCGACG
>JBCCFN010000370.1:0-4190 GCA_039029715.1 Actinomycetota bacterium
GTCACCCTAGCTCATGCTCAGGCCGGTGCATTACGGTACAGTACTGTTACGATACTGTAAGGCCGATTCGATCAGGAGGACGAGATGCCACAACGGGTCGCCGTGATCGGCGGAGGAAGTGTCGGCGGGGCGTTGGCCCGTGGCCTGGCTACAGCCGGCCATCAGGTCGTCGTCGGGGTCCGGGGTCCAACGGACGACCGCCACGATGAGCTGCGGGCCTCGGTTCCCGTAGTGTCGACGACCGAGGCGGTCACAGACGCCGAGACGATCATCCTCGCCGTGCCGGCGGCCGCGGTCGCAGAGGTCGTGCCGACTCTCGGCTGCCGAACCGGCCAGGTGGTGATCGACGCGACGAACGCCGTCGGCCGGCCGGTCCCAGACGGTCATGCGACCATGGCCGATCTGGTGACCTCACTCCTCGACGAGGGCGTGGCGTTCGTCAAGGCGTTCAACACGATCGGGGCCGAGCACCTCGGTGACGGCCGGTTCGACCAGGGTGCGGCGTTCCTCCCGATCGCCGGCGATCCGGCGGGACTGGCCGCGGCGACCGAGCTCGGGACCGATCTCGGTTTCGAGGTCGCAGACCTCGGCGACCGCAGCGCGGTCGGACTGGTCGAGGATCACGCCAGGCTGTGGATCCATCTGGCGTTCGCCCGCCAGTGGGGACGGGACTTCGGCTTCACCGTCGTCCGGCGCTGATCCGGCCCTGATCCGGCCCTGCGGCCGTCAGGCGGTGACCTCGACGCCGTACTCGGCCCGGATGTCTGCCAGTGGCCGGTCCAGCTCCTCCTCCCACTTGGTGAAGTGGATGTTGCTGGCCTGCCGACCCCGCATCCACCCCTCGCAGAACGCGTCCATCACCATCACGATCCCCTTCGGGTTGACCAGGGCGACGTGGCCGGTGGTCACCGCAAGCCGGAACGCATGGTACGGATACTGCATCTGGGCGAAGTGGAACCCGGCCACGGTCAGCTCACCGCGAGCGTTCGGCGGGTTGCCGGTGATCGTGTGGACGAAGTCGTGGAGCATGAAACCACGGACCACGGCATAGCGGAGATCGTCCGGCATCCGATCCAGCTGACCGGCCGAGCCGAGTCGCTCGTGGAGCTCTCGATAGTTGGTCGCCAGGTTGGCCATCAGGTCGTTGTCGACGATGAAGGACCGGTAGGCATGCCCGAGCGTCCCCGGCCCATGGTCGGCCAGATCGTCGAGGGACAGCGGTTCGGGGAGATGACGCTCCGCCAGGTACTCGATGGCCCCGGGCTGGGCCCGGAACAGCTCGAGGTACTGCTCGATCGCCGATTCGGGAGCGACCTCCCACCACCCATGGAACATCCCCATCACGTGGGTCTTGATCGGATCGTCGACGTTGCGGAGGAAGATCTCGGCGAACTCCCGGTCAACCACCGGCTCGTACTGGTCGGTCTCGGGTGTCATGGTCATAGCGGTCGCCTCCGTTGGGGTTGGGGATCGGGTGGTCGGCGTCTGATTGTTCAGGATTCTTGAACAAGAATAGACTATTCAGAAGAATTGAACAAGAGCTATGGTGAGCCCGTGAGCGCGACGACACAGAGGAAGCGGATGAGCCGGGCCGACCGGCGGCTCGCCCTGCTCGATGCCGCAGCCGAGCTGCTTCGGGGCAAGGATCCGGTGCCGCTGAGTTTCGAGGCCATCGCCGCCGGCGCCGGCGTCTCAGCCACGCTCCCCTACAAGTACTTCGACTCGATCGACGAGGTGGCAAACGAGCTGTACCGGCGCCTGGTCGGCGAGATCGACGACGAGACCGACCGGATCCTGGCCGACCGGTCCCGGTCCCTCGACGACAAGCTCCGGGACAGCATCCTGCTGTGGTGCGACATGCTGCGCCGGGACGGCCTGCTGCTCCTCCGGCTGGCCGATGACGCCGCCCATCCAAGCCTCAGGAAGGTGATCGAGCGCCGCCGGGACCGGGCGATCGAGGTCTGGGCCGCCGAGCTGTCGACCCAGTTCCCGCTCGACACCGCCACCGCTCGGCTGCTGGCAGCATCGATCACGGCCGGTTCGACCGCAGTTCTGCGGCGGTGGATCCGTGACCGCCTCGACCGGGACGACATGGTCGAGACGTTCGTCCGCATGGCCCGTGGGCAGATCGAGGCCGTGGCCACCGCCTGAGACCCCGCTTCCTGGAACGCCCTGGTCAGGTACCGTCCAGATCGTCCAGCGTGTCGACGTACTCGACGCCGAGCTCGGCCAGGGTGTCCCGCAGCCCGTAGAAGTCGACGCCAAGCTCGCCGGCCAGCAGCCGGGCCCTGGTCCCCTCCTCCTTGGCCAGGCGAGCCAGCGACTGCTCCAGGGCCCATGCCGCCTCGTCACGCTCCACCAGGACCACCCCGTCGTCGTCGGCGCAGATGACGTCCCCCGGCGTGATGGTGATCCCATCGATCGAGATGGGGACGTTGACCGACCCCGGGGTGGCCTTCACCGTTCCCTGGCAGGAGATGTGCCTGCTCCAGACCGGGAACCCCATCTCCCGCAGGTCGGCGGTGTCCCGGACCGCAGCATCCATGACCAGACCCCGGACCCCACGGACCTGGAGCGACGAGGCGAGCAGGTCGCCGAACATCCCGTGGGTCGATGGTGCCGTGGTGGCCACCACCAGGATGTCCCCCTCCTGGCAGACCTCGATGGCGGCATGGATCATCATGTTGTCGCCCGGGTGGGACGACACGGTGACCGCCGTGCCGGCGACCTTCGTCCCGACCTGGATCGGCTGCACGTCTGGTCCGAGATAGCCGCGTCTGCCGATCGCCTCGTGCACCGTGGCGGTGCCGATCGGGGCCAACCGGTCGACCACGGCCAGATCGGCGCGCTCGATCGTCCTGACGACGACGTGGCGATTCCGCAAGCCCATGCTCACTCCTTCGGTAGATCGAGCCGCGGGTAGACGCGGCGGATGTTGTGTTCGTAGAGCGACTGGCGCTCCTCGTCTGACAGTGCGGCGTTGTCGACGTAGACCTTGGTGTCGTCGTAGTGGTTGCCGGTGTCCGGGTCGATCCCCCGGACCGCCCCGACCATCTCGCTGGCGAACAGCACGTTGCTGACCGGAACCACGTCGAGCAGCAGGTCGATGCCGGGCTGGTGGTAGACGCAGGTGTCGAAGTAGATGTGGTCGAGCAGGCCGTCGAAGTCCCAGCCCTTGTCCTGGGCCATGCCCTTGAACCGGCCCCAGTGGTACGGGACCGCGCCCCCGCCGTGGGGGATGATCCACCGGAGGCCGGGGAAGTCGGCCATGAAGCCTGAGCTGAGGGCCTGCATGAAGGCGGTCGTGTCCGCGCCGAGGTAGTGGGAACCGGTGGTGAAGAAGTGGTCATTGCAGGACGCCGAGACGTGGATCATCCCCGGCACGTCGAGCTCACACATCTTCTCCCACAGCGGCCACCAGTACCGGTCCCACAGCGGCGGGCCGTCCCAATGGCCGCCGCTCGGATCGGGGTTGACGTTGCACCCTATGAATCCCATCTCGGCGACGCAGCGCTCCAGCTCGGCCACCGAGCCCTCGATCGGGGCGCCCGGCGACTGGGGGAGCTGGCAGACCGGGGCGAAGTTGGCCGGGTAGAGGTCGCAGACCCGCCGGATCAGCTCGTTCTGATGCTGGCTCCAGAACGTCGAGGTGTGCTCGTTGCCGACGTGGTGGGCCATCCAGCTGGCGCGGGGCGAGAATATGGTCAGGTCGGTGCCCCGCTCCCGCTGGAACGCCAGCTGGGCCGACTCGAGGCTCTCCCGGATCTCGTCGTCGGTGACGACGATCGTGCCCTTCTCGCCAACGAAGGCCGGATCGGCGGCCACCGCCTCCTTCTGAGCGTTGCGCCACGCCTCGACCCCGGGCGGGGTGGTGGTGTAGTGGCCGTGGCAGTCGATGATCACGCCCGTCCCCCGGGGCCCAGCTTGGCCTGGAGGTCTTCGAGCACCTCGTAGCACGGCAGCACCGAGGCCACCGAGGCCACCGGCTCGGTGCCGGTGGTGATGGCGGCGATGAAGTCCCGGTCCTGCAACTCGATGCCGTTCATCGACACCGCGACCCCGGACACGTCGATCGGCTCCTCCCGCCCGTCGACCAGGTCGTCGTAGCGGGCGATGTAGGTCCCGGTGTCTCCGATGTAGCGGAAGAAGGTCCCGAGCGGGCCGTCGTTGTTGAACGACAAGGCCAGCGA
>JBCCFN010000371.1:0-4180 GCA_039029715.1 Actinomycetota bacterium
CCGCAGCAAAGAAGGCCACCAAGAAGGCCGCGCCGAAGAAGGCTGCAGCAAAGAAGGCCACCAAGAAGGCCGCGCCGAAGAAGGCTGCAGCAAAGAAGGCCACCAAGAAGGCCGCGCCGAAGAAGGCCGCAGCAAAGAAGGCCACCAAGAAGGCCGCACCCAAGAAGGCGGCGAAGCGGACCGCCAAGAAGGCCGCAGCCAAGAAGTAGGAACGGTCCGGCCCCGGCGGTCGGCAGACATATCGAGATCGAGGAGGGCTCGGCACTGGCCGAGCCCTCCTCGACGTTTTGCCTCGCCCCGTTGCGATGGTGAGGCCGGTAGCCTCTCCCCCATGTCGGCACAGTTCATCTACACCATGCACAAGGTCGGGCGGTTCCACCCGCCGGACCGTCAGGTGCTCGAGAACATCTCGTTGTCGTTCTACCCCGGGGCCAAGATCGGTGTACTCGGTGGCAACGGGGCCGGGAAGTCCTCGCTGCTGAAGATCATGGCCGGCATCGACGACGGCTACAGCGGTGATGCCCGGCTGACCCCCGGCTTCTCGGTCGGTTACCTGGAGCAGGAGCCGAAGCTCGACCCCGGCAAGGACGTCCAGGCCAACGTGATGGACGGGGCCGGTGAGGTGGTCGGCCTCCTGGCCGAGTACGACAAGGTCCTCGCCTCCTGGGGTGACCCGGACGCCGACTTCGAGAAGCTCGGTGCCACCCAGGCCGATCTGGAAGCCAAGATCGAAGCGGCGAACGCCTGGGATCTCCAGCGGACGATCGACATCGCCATGGAGGCGCTCCGTCTGCCACCGAAGGAGTCGGGAGTCGAGCACCTCTCCGGCGGCGAGCGTCGCCGGGTCGCACTGTGCCGGCTGCTGCTTTCGAAACCGGACCTGCTGTTGCTCGACGAACCGACCAACCACCTCGACGCCGAGTCGGTGGCCTGGCTTGAGCGCCACCTGTCTGACTACCAGGGCACCGTGGTGGCCATCACCCACGACCGCTACTTCCTGGACAACGTCGCCCGTTGGATCCTGGAGCTCGACCGGGGCAAGGGCATCCCGTTCGAGGGCAACTACTCCAGCTGGCTGGAGCAGAAGCAGGCCCGGATGGCGCAGGAGAAGCGGGAGCAGGACGCCAAGCAGCGGACCCTGGCCCGGGAGCTGGAGTGGGTCAGGATGGCGCCGAAGGCACGGCAGGCCAAGGGTCGGGCCAGGCTCAGCGCCTATGAGTCCCTGCGGACCGAGGCCGAGTCCTACAACCCGGCGGACGAGAAGGTCCAGATCCACATCCCGCCCGGCGATCGGCTTGGCGACCAGGTCATCGAGGTCGAGGGGCTGTCGAAGGGCTTCGGAGACAAGCTGCTGATCGAGGACCTGTCGTTCTCGCTCCCGCCGGCCGGCCTCGTCGGGGTGATCGGCGGGAACGGCGCCGGCAAGACCACGCTGTTCAACATGTTGATCGCCGCCGCCACCGGTGAGGGTGAGCAGCCGGACGGCGGGACCATCACCGTCGGCTCGACGGTCGACCTGGCCTTCGTCGATCAGTCCCGTGAGGTCCTGGACGACTCCCAGACCGTGTATGAGGCCATCACCGAGGGTCACGACACCCTCGACGTCGGTGGCCGGGAGGTCAACGGGCGGGCCTACGTGGCCTCGTTCAACTTCCGGGGCTCAGACCAGCAGAAGGATGTCAGCGTGCTGTCTGGCGGCGAGCGGAATCGGGTCCATCTGGCCCGGGTCCTGAAGCGGGGCGGCAACGTCCTCCTGCTCGACGAGCCGACCAACGACCTCGACGTCGACACCCTGCGGGCGCTGGAGGACGGGTTGGAGCGGTTCGCCGGGTGTGCGGTGGTGATCAGCCACGACCGCTGGTTCCTGGACCGGATCGCCACCCACATCCTGTCGTTCGAAGGCAACTCCCAGGTCCGCTGGTTCGAAGGCAACTTCTCTGAGTACGAGGCGTTCCGCCTCCGGGAGCTCGGCGAGGATGCGGTGCCGTCCCGGGTCACCTACAAGCCACTGACCCGCTGAGCCCGGTCCGCTAAACCGCAACCGCTGGCGGCCGATGGATCCCCCATGGCCTCCACCTCACCAGCAGCGGACAAGGCGACGTCGCCGGCCGCGAAGAAGAACGGTTCGAAGACCAGCGCAGCCGACAAGGCGGCCAAGGTCTGGGAGAGCCGAGCTGTCATCAAGCTGATCGAGGCCGGCAGCGCGGCCGAGTGCCCGTTCTGCGGGGAGCGAGTCAAGTTCCGGGCCCGTCATCGAGACATGCAGGTCATCTGCAACGTCTACGAGGAGGGGGTCTGGAAGCGGGTCGAGCAGTACCACCTGGAGTGCTACGAGCAGGCCGGCTCGCCCCACGGCGAGGCCCGCAAACCCTAGGTCGTTCACCCGAACCGGTTCCCGATCCCCCTCGGTAGGGTTGGTTGCCGTGACCACCCCCGAAGACCACGAACTCGCCGCCCGCGTCGCAACCGAGGCCGGTGCGCTGCTGATGGATCTGCGGACCCGGATGACCGCGGACGGCGCAGAGGCGTCCGTGATGAAGGACGCCGGTGACCAGGCGGCCCATCAGTTCATCATGGAGACCCTCGGCGCAGCCCGCCCGGACGACGCCATCCTGTCCGAGGAGGGAGCGGACGACCTGGCCCGGCTCTCTGCCCATCGGACCTGGATCGTCGACCCCCTCGACGGCACCCGGGAGTATTCCGAGCCGCCCCGGGTGGACTGGGCCGTCCACATCGCCCTGGTCATCGACGGTTCGCCGGTCGCCGGGGCGGTTGCGCTCCCGGCCGAGGGCCTGACCCTCAGTACGGCAACGCCGCCGAGCCTCCCGGACCCGCGCGGCCAGACGCCGCGGGTCATCGTCAGCCGGACCCGTAGACCGCCGGCTGCGGTCAACCTGGCCAAGGCGCTGGAGGCCGAGTACATCGAGATGGGGTCGGCCGGGGCCAAGGCCATGGCCGTGGTCCGGGGTGAGGCCGACATCTACGCCCACTCCGGGGGCCAGTACGAGTGGGACTCCTGCGCTCCGGTTGCGGTGGCAACCGCCGCCGGCCTCGCCTGCCACCGGCTCGACGGCTCACCGCTGGTGTACAACAACGAGAACCCCTACCTCCCGGACCTGCTGATCTGCCGGCCGGAGTGGCGGGATCGTTGCCTCGACATCCTGGCCGCCAACGCCGAGGCGGACGCCAAGGGCTGAGCGTCCTAGGCTCGGGCGATGGAGCTTCGGGCCACCAGCTACGAGATCGTCGACCGAACCGCGGTCATCACGCTGCGTCGACCGGACCGGGGGAACGCCTGGACCGGTCGGATGCACGCCGAGTACAAGCACAGCATCGCCGCCGCCGAGGCCGATCCGGCGGTTCGGGTCATCGTGGTCACCGGAGCCGGGCGGGCGTTCTGTGTCGGCGGTGACGCCAAGGCGCTCGAGGGCCACGCCGATCGGGGATCCTACGATGACGGCCTGGCCGCAGCCGGAGACACCGAGCGGGACGAGGACGGTGCCGGCTACGGCCTCGACCCGGAGTTCGACCACCAGTTCGCCTATCACTTCGGCCTGGCCACCCCGGTCATCGCCGCCATCAACGGCCCGGCAGCCGGGGTCGGCCTGGCCCTGGCCTGCTTCGCAGATCTCCGGTTCGCGGTGCCGGGGGCCAAGCTGACCACGGCCCACGGCAAGCTCAACCTCCCACCGGAGTTCGGCCTGTCGTGGATCCTGCCACGGCACATCGGCCTGACCCGGGCCATGGACCTGCTGCTGACCTCCCGGGTGTTCCTGACCGACGAGGCCCACGACCTGGGGCTGATCAACGCCATCCACCCGGCGGACGAGCTGCTCGACCGGACCCTGGCCTACGCCGAGCAGCTGGCGTCGACGGTGTCCGCCGGATCGCTCCGGGCCACCCGCCGCCTGGTCTACCAGGACCAGCACCGCGGCATCGGCACCTCGGTCACCGAATCGCTGCGGCAGTTGACAACGATGATGGGTGAACCCGACTACCGAAAGGGTGTCGCGGCACTCCAGGCCAAGCGGCCGCCGGACTTCTGAGATCGGCCGGCAGACATGGGCGGCCGGACCCGCCAACCGGAGAGGCGGTCGGGCACAATGGCGTGCCCTGCATTCCGTGCCTCCCTGCCTGCAGATCTACAGCCTTGGACGGACCTCTGCGCCACGCATGGTGC
>JBCCFN010000372.1:0-4159 GCA_039029715.1 Actinomycetota bacterium
CCGGCCGATCGAGACCCGGGGCGGGGTGGTCCGCCGGGAGTGGCGAGCGTCGAGGAGGGCCGCCCGCCAGACCGCACGCTCGGTGCGATCCCGACTGGACAGCCCAGCCAGCTCGCCCGGGGACATCGGGTTGTGGACATGCCAGGTAGTCATGGCATCCATCTTCGGGCCCTGAGGTAGTGGCCCACATCGGGCATCTGCCTAGTTCTTGGCCCGGTATCGCCCTAGGGCTCCTCCCAGAGGGCCTGGACCCTGGCGACCGGCCCGGCAGCCACGATGCAGCCGAAGCCGACCAGACTGGCCGCCGCGGCGGCGAAGAACGCCAGCCGGTAGTCGACGGCGTCCCGGAGCACCCCGAGCAACAGCGGCCCGCCGGCAACCCCAAGGGTGCCGACCAGCTGGTTGAAGCTATAGATCCGGCCGTAGTTCGCCACCCCGAACGCCTCGGCCAGCAGCAGGGGCTGGAGCATCAGGAGGTTGCCGATGCTGCAGCCGAACAGGGCGGCGGCCAGGATCAGCGACGTCGACGAGGAGGCCACGGCAAGGAGGCAGAGCGCTGCGGCCTGGAGGACGGCCAGGCCGGCGCTGAACTCACGGGTCGGCAGGCGGATCACGGCCGCACCGCCGATGAGACGGGCGACGACGCTTGCGAAGGCCAGCGTGGCGAGGGCGGTCCGGGCGGTCGGGGCGTCCGTCCGCTCCAGGACCATGTTGAACAGCTGGGCGATGCCGCCGACCTGGCCGAGGAAGATGGCGGCGTAGGCCGCGCAGAGGGCAAGGAAGAACCGGGTGGTCCTGGCCGCACCGAAGTCGAGGCCGGGCGGCGCCGCCGGGTCCGAGGGCGGTGGCCGGTCGACCGCCGAGGCCGGTTCGGTCGACGACGCCAGGTCAACCGGCGACTCGACCGCGGCCGGGGCGCTGGCCGATGCCAGGTCAACCGCCGACTCGACCGCAGCCGGGGCGGTGGCGACCGGCCGGGCGCCGTCCGGTTCGAGGTTCAGGTCCGCTGGATAGGACCGAACCAGGAGGACGGCGATCGGCACGATGCCGAGCAGCCAGATGGCGGCCAGGTAGGGGGCGGCCCCAGACAGTGAACGCTGGTCGATGATCCAGTCGGCCACCGGGGTGACGACGATGCCGCCAACCGACAGACCGGTCGAGGCGATCGACAGCGCCACCGAGCGGCGGCGGTCGAACCACCGGGTGACCACGGTGGTGGAGGGGACCAGGCCGGCCAGGCCGAACCCGATCCCGAACACGGCGAAGAAGAGGTACAGCCCGGTGACCGAGGTGACCCATCGGAGCCCGAGCAGGGCGACCGCCCCGATGATCCCGCCGGTCAGGAAGAACCACCGGATGTCGACCGACTCCATCCGTTTCGAGAAGACGAAGCCGGTCAGCCCGCCGATGGCGAAGAACAGTCCGGTTGCGCCGGACACCGACCCGACCGAGGCGTCCAGCTCTCTGGTGGCGGCCGACAGGATGACCGAGGCGTTGTAGAACCCGACCCCGGAGGAGATGGCCATCGTGACGAAGACGGCGGAGACAACGATCCAGCCGTAGAACGGCCCCGTGGTCGGAGCGGGGGCCGAACCGGCCGATGTCGCCCGTTGCAACACCGGCACCTCCCCGATCGACGGCCTCGCGGGCGCACCCTGCACCCGGGCGCCGAACCTACCCGGGCACTGAGTCCCTGGCAAAGATGGCCGGTGACGACACCAGCCGATCGGCCCGGGTACAACATGTTGTCTAACCACCCAACAGGTTGATGTTCGGGTTGCTTAACGGATAGACACGTAGACAGTATCGTTCCCCCCGCCCTGCGAGTGCGGGCAGTGAAAGGAACCCCTAATGAAGCACCTCCTCCGTCCCCTTGCGCTGCTTCTGGCGCTTGCGCTGTTCGCTGCGGCCTGCGGCAGCGACGACTCGAGCGACGAGGCATCCTCGTCGGCATCGGGATCCGAATCGACCTCGGCATCCGCCTCGGCATCGGCGTCCGCTTCGGCCTCGGCCTCGGCGTCCGCCCCGGCCGACGAGGAAGCCATGGAGGACGAGGAGTCGTCCGAGAGTGCGTCTGCCATGGCCGACGAGGCCTTCCCGGTCACGATCAGCCACGCCTTCGGTGAGACCGTGATCGAGTCCAAGCCGGAGCGCATCGGCACCGTCGCCTGGGCCAACCACGAGGTGCCCCTCGCCCTCGGTATCGTCCCGGTCGTCATGGAGTTCCAGGCCTGGGGCGACGACGACGGCAACGGCATCCTCCCCTGGGTCGAAGACAAGCTGGCCGAGCTCGGCGCCGACACGCCGGTCCTCTACGACGGCACGGACGGCATCGACTTCGAGGCCATCGCAGACGCCACGCCGGACATCATCCTCGCCTCCTACTCCGGGCTGACCCAGGAGGATTACGACACCCTCAGCCAGATCGCCCCCGTCGTCGCCTACCCCGAGTTCGCCTGGGGCACCCCGTGGGACGAGATGATCCGGATCAACGCCACCGCCATCGGCCTCGAGGCCGAGGGTGAGCAGCTGGTCGAGGATCTGAACGCCGAGATCGCCTCGACGTTCGCCGAGTTCCCCGAGCTGGCAGACCAGACCATCCTGTTCAGCTTCGTCAGCGAGGCCGACACCAGCGAGATCGGGTTCTACAGCTCGGTCGACACCCGGCCCAAGTTCCTCGAGCGGCTCGGCTTCGGCGTGCCGGAGTACGTGGCCGAGACCTCGGCCGGTAGCGAAGAGTTCTTCGGCAGCGTGAGCGCCGAGCAGGCCGACCTGCTCTCCGACGTCGACATCGTCATCACCTACGGCGGTGACGAGACCGTCGATGCGTTGTCCGCAGACCCGCTGCTGTCGACCCTGTCACCGTTCGCCAACGGCAACGTGGTGATCCTCAACGGTGCCGGCGACCCGTTCGCGGCGGCGGCCAACCCGTCGCCGCTGTCGATCAGCTGGGGCCTCCGTAACTACCTGGCCGCCATCGCCGAGGTCGCCCCGGCCGGCTGATCGGCCGCCAGACCGCAACGTTCATCAGGACCCGATCGTGGGATGACCGACACGTCCGTCATCGAGAAGGACGCCCCGCCGGTTGAGGTGCCCCCAGCGGCACGACAACCGGCGGCGGTCACCACGATCTGGTTCGTGGTGATGGCGGTTGCCCTCGTCGCCGCATGTGCCGCATCGGTCGCCTTCGGCAGCCGGGTCGTGTCGCTGAGCGAGGTGTTCGAGGCCCTCACCAGCGAGCCGGAGGGCATCGCCGAATTGGCCGTCCGGGAGCGCCTGCCCCGGACCGCCCTGGCCGTGATCGTCGGCGGGACCCTGGCGGTGGCCGGCGCCGTGTTCCAGGGTGTGACCCGGAACCCGTTGGCCGACCCGGGGCTGCTCGGCATCTCGTCCGGGGCATCGCTGGCGGTGGTCATCGGCTTCACGTTCTTCGGGCTGCAGTCCCCGACCACCACGATCTGGGTCGCCATCGCCGGGGCCGCCGGCGCCGCGACGTTCGTCTGGCTGATCGGGTCGATGGGCCGGGGCGGGGCCACCCCGCTCAAGTTGGCCCTGGCCGGGGCCGCGACGTGGGCCGCTCTCAGTTCGCTCATCAGCGCCATCCTGCTGCCCCGGATCGAGATCCTGGACCGCTTCCGGTTCTGGCAGATCGGGGGCGTCGGCCGGGGCGAATGGGACCGGATCGTCATCGTGATCCCATTCTTCGTGGTCGGCCTGCTGCTGTGCTTCGCCATGGCTCGGGGTTTGAATGCCCTGGCGCTCGGCGACGACACGGCGGCCGGGCTCGGTGAGCACGTCACCAGGACCCGACTGCTGGCCGCCCTCGGTGCCGTGGTGCTCAGCGGTGCGGCCACGGCGTCGGCCGGGCCGATCGCCTTCGTCGGGCTGGTCGTCCCCCACCTCAGCCGGCTGGTGATCGGCGTCGATCACCGCAAGCTGCTGCCGTTCAGTGCCCTGGCTGGGGCGACCCTGCTGGTGACCTCGGACGTGGTCGGGCGGGTGATCGCCAGACCGACCGAGGTCGACGTCGGCATCGTGACGGCGTTCATCGGCGCACCGATCTTCATCTGGGTCATCCGTCGCCAGAAGATGAGGGAGCTGTGACCGTCGCCGCCCCCGGACTGGCGCCCGAGACGCTATCCGCAGGCTCGACGATCCA
>JBCCFN010000373.1:0-4086 GCA_039029715.1 Actinomycetota bacterium
GACGACCACCCCCGGATCGTCCAGGTCTCCGACTACCGGCTGGAGGCCGACCCGAGCGGCACCGTCTTGCTGATGCTCAACAACGACGTCCCGGGGGTGATCGGGGCGGTCGGCGGGGTGCTCGGCGACCACGGGATCAACATCGCCGAGTGGCGCCTCGGTCGGAACACCGACCGGACCCAGGCCCTGTCGTTCATCAACCTCGACGCAAACCCGGCCCCCGGCCTGGTCGAGGTCCTGCGGGGCCTGGACTCGGTCAACAAGGCCGTCATCGTCCAGCTGTAGCGCCGGACGACGACGGCCGTCTGTCAGTTGATCGGCGGCAGCGTGCCACCGGTGGTGAAGCCGGTGTTGAGGTCACACGACCACTGCGGGTTGCAGGTGGTCAGGCGGTCCTCCAGGAGGCGGATGGTGTCGTCGAGCCCTCGAACCCGCCGCAGCGCGTTCCCCGCCGTGTGGAACTCCCCTGACGTGCAGTTCACGTCGCTCCACCAGCCGCCGTCGTTGTTGACCTCGTAGTAGCGGCACTCCCACTCCCGATTCATGATGTCTGTGCCCTTGTGGGTGAAGTAGGTCTGCGTCCGGTCCTTGGAGTAGCGGAGGTAGTCGTAGCTGTTGGTCCGACCGGCCCACGCCTCGGCCGTGAGCTGCTGCCGCAGCCGCTTCAGGTAGGTGATCGTCACGATCCGGTTGAGTTCCCGGTCATCGGCGGTGACCGGCTCGCTGCCGTATCGCTGGGCCCAGGTGATCACCTGGTTCGCGGTGTCGTTCACCGGGTCCGGTTCGTGCGGCGGGCGGTCCATGATGAACAGCGAGGCCACACCGGCAACGATCGCCACCGAGATCAACACCACGAACAGCGGCCCGGACCCGACCGCGGTCGCTGCGACGCCGGCGGCCAGTGAGACCAGGTCGAGCGCATCGTTGCCGTTCCCGGACAGCGGGTTGAAGGTCCCGTTGGCCATCTCGGCGAAGATGCTTGCGGCGCTGACGGCGGTGCTGGCACGACCTATCGCCTCCAGGCCGATGCCCATGGTGGCATCGGCCACCGTCGTCGCCAGGGCGGTCCCGTTGTAGGCGAACCCGACCGAGGTGTTCAGCCCGCCGAGCACATCGGCGGCCCCCGGGGTCTGCATGAAGACGCTGGCATCGAGGAGCATCGACGTGCCCCGGATCCGCCCGACCGCCGTCATCAGTCGGAGGTAGTCCCCGTGGCTGATGTCCGATGCCCGGAGCCCCACCTCCGCGTCGTCCGACCATTCGGCGATGACGGCGGGGTCGATCGAGTCGATCAGGTCGTTGAAGGCGATCATCTCGGCCGGGCTCTGATCCTGGAGGAACAGCTCGCTGAGCGGGGTGTTCGTGATGGCGCTCCGGGTCAGCGAGAAGCTCGACTTGTGGATCCGCCCGAACCACTGATAGCGGGTCGAGAACAGATTCAGGGTCTCCTCGACCTGGGCCGGGGTCGGGACACCCCGATCCAGCTTCAGGTCGGCCACGATCTGGGCCGACGACTTCGCCGCCCAGGGATAGTTGAGTGAGAGCTCACAGCCGAAACTGCCGTTGAGGAGGGTCTGGCTGTTGTCACCGCAACGATCGAAATCGGAACCGGGGATCATCGTGTCGCTGCCGGTCCCACCGTGGAGGGTGTCGTTGCCCGGCCCGCCGGTCAACTCGTCGTTCCCGCTCCCGCCGTGGAGGGTGTCGGTGCCGTGCCCGCCATTGATCCGGTCCGATCCGCCCTCGCCGTAGGCGACGTCGGTACCACGACCGGTCGTGATCACATCGTCCCCGGTCCCACCGAAGGCTCGATCGTTGCCGGTCCCGGTGTTGATCCGATCCCGAGACCCGGTGCCACACACGACGTCGTCGCCGCCGTAGCTGTAGATGGCGTCCCGGCCGCCGGTCCCGACGATCACATCGTTGCCGTTCGTGCCCCGGAAGACCCAGCGTCCGTTCTCCAGCTTGACCGAGGCCCCGGGCGGCAGGTCCGCCGACTTGATGCCGGGATAGATGGTCGCCAGCCTGCCGTCACAGTAGAAGCGCAGGGCGGCATCGGCGGGAGTGGGGCCGACGGCGGTGACAACGGTCGCCAGGATGGCGATGATCAGACCGACGACCAGTCGAGGTCTGGCCCGTCCGCGGTGGTCGCGATGGTGGGATGACAGTGGTGGATGCATGAGGGAGTGCACTTTCTCTCGGCGTGCGATTCTTGTCCTCTGTCGCAGCCAGAGCCAAAAAGATCCCAAAAAAGTTCAAGATCGCATCATCGACCGACTCCCGGGAGCCGTGGCGATCGATTCCGCTAGGGTGCTCGATGTGATCCTCTCCGACCGCACCATCAAGAAAGAGATCGCCGCCGGCAGGATCGTGATCGAGCCGTTCGAGGAGGGGGCGGTGCAGCCGTCCTCGGTCGACCTGCGCCTCGATCACCGATTCATCGTCTTCCGGAACCACACGTTCAGCCACATCGACGTCAAGGCCAATCTGGAGGAGTTGACCGACACGGTCGAAGCGTCTGACGAGGATCCGTTCATCCTCCACCCGGGGGAGTTCGTGCTTGGCTCGACGGCGGAACGGGTCGCCATCCCGGCCGACCTGGTCGGTCGGATCGAGGGTAAGTCCAGCCTCGGTCGGCTCGGCTTGTTGATCCATACCACCGCCGGGTTCGTCGATGCCGGCTGGGACGGGCAACTGACGCTGGAGTTCTCGAACGTGGCCAGCCTGCCGATCACGCTGTATCCGGGGATGAAGATCGGCCAGATCAGCTTCATCCAGATGACCACCGACGCCGACAATCCCTACGGGTCCGGTCTCCTCGGGTCCAAGTATCAGGGGCAGCGCGGTCCGCGGCCGTCGCGGTATTGGGAGAACTTCGACCCGCTGCCCTGAGTTGCTCGGACGAATCCCCGGGGCCACTCGTGGCTGATTGAGGCGATTCAGATTTCAACCGCGTGTCAGCTGGCGAGGCCGGCTGGCTGTGGCGGTGCCGTTATCGGACAATGGATCCGATGCTTGGGGCGGCGAGACATCGTGAACCCGATGGGCTTCGGCTGCTCTTTGCCATTTGGCTGGCGGTCGGCACCTGTCTCATCGTGGGATTAATGACGGTTGGCGTCGTCACGTCCACCGGCGAACGGTTCCGTCTGCTCGACCCGATCCTCGATCGTTTCGGCGATGACGCTCCGGACGCCGAGGCCGTGCCGGCCGACCCCGTCGCCGGACCGGCCAACACGTTGCCGACCGCCACCTACGCCGGCATCCGGTGGACGATCGACGAGGTTCGGCTGATCCCGGCGGTCGAGACGGTCAATGGTCGGCCCATCATCGTGGTCGAGGCCACGGTCGCCACCACGCCGGCGATCGGTGCCGGGGCCGGACTCCGGATACGGGACCGGGATGTGGTCCTGGTCTGGCCGGACGGGCGTCGGGAAGCGGCCGACCGGTTCGAGCAGGTCGACGACGCCACCTCGTTCACCGTCGACGACGGTGCCGCGGCCCCGCTGACCATCGTCTTCAAACCACCGGTGACCACCGATCCGGACCTCGACACCCTGACGATCGAAATCGGCGAGTCCGGCCGGATCCCGGCCGTCCTCCCCCTCGGGGATGCGCCGTCGGTACCGGAAACCCCAGTAGCGGGGCGGTTCGAGCAGGCTCGGGCCCGGTTCGAGGTCGCCGGTCCGGGATCCGCCGACCTGGTGGTCAGCCCCCGGTCGGTTGCGCTCGGCCTCGACGCCGGCCCGTACCGAGCCGCGGTCGGGGAGCGGGTGGTGGCGGTCGAGGTCGACGTGACCGTCCCCCCGGCCGCGGTCGCCGTACCCCACCACGAGGGCGAGTTCTGGGGATTGGCGACCGAGGGCGAGCTGGCCGCACCGGTCCGGGTCATCCGCCAGCCGGCCGAGGTCGCCCCCGATCCCGGTGCCGACGGTGCCACGATCGAGCCGCTGACACTGCTGTTCCTCATCGACGCCGAACGGGACACCGCCACGTTGGTCGTCGGGGCCGACACCTCCGCCCCGGTCGAGTTCGACATCGGCTTCCCGCCCTCCGGCCGGCCGTAGCCCGAGCGGCGTCGGTCCGGCC
>JBCCFN010000374.1:0-4086 GCA_039029715.1 Actinomycetota bacterium
ACACGGTCCACACCGAGGACGCCGTGCCCCATCGCCATCGTCTGCTCCGGGCGGCGCTGGGCGAGTGACGGCGACCGCGGAGCTGGCTGCGTGCCTGGCCGGCCGGGCCGGCCGGGTGGCCGAGCGGCTGCTCGGCATCGCCACCGATGCGGTGCTCGACACGGTCGGGGCCATGGTCTTCGGCGCCGACCAGCCGTGGACCCGGGCCGCCCATCAGCATGCGCTCGGTACCGGTGGTGATGGCCCGGCCACCGTGGTCGGCGCCGATCGGTCAACCACTGCGGCGATGGCGGCCTTCGCAAACGGGTGCGCGGCCCATGCCTTCGAGCTCGACGACGTGCACGAGGAGGCGATCTCCCATCCCGGGGCCGTGGTGGTGCCGGCCGCACTGGCCATGGCCGAAGAGCTCGGATCCGATGGGCGTTCCCTTCTGGAGGCGGTGGTGATCGGCTACGAGGCGATGGGTCGGGCCGGGATCGCAGTCGGCCCGGCGGCCCACATGCTGCGGGGCTTCCACCCGACCTCGATGTCCGGCGTGTTCGGCGGTGCCGCAGCGGCCGGCCGGCTGCTGGGGTTCGACGGGGAGCAGTTGGCCCAGGCGTTCGGGGTCGCGGTCTCGCTGGCCTCGGGAACCATGGAGTTCGCAAGCTCCGGGGGCATGGCGAAGCGGCTCCATGCCGGCCGGGCGGCCGAGGGAGGAATCCTGGCCGCTCGGCTGGTTGCCGCAGGCTTCGAGGGTGCAAGCGATGGGCTTGCCGGCACCTACGGCTTCTGTCTGGCGTTCAGCGACCAGCCCCGGCCGGGGCTGTTGACCGAGGGTCTCGGCCGGCGCTGGATGTGCGACGAGCTGACGATCAAGCCCTATGCCGCCTGTAGCGACATCCACCCGATGATCCAGGCCACCCAGGAGCTCCGGGCCGAGCATGACATCGATCCGGCGGACGTGGTCCGGATCGAGGCCGAGGGGCCGACCAAGGCGGCGAGCCAGAACAGCCTCGATGGCACGGTGTCTGTGATGGCGGCCCAGTACTCGGCCGAATTCAACATCGCCGCCGCCCTCCTGGACGACCCCGGGGATCCGGCCACCTATGCCCCGGACCGCATCGCCGCGCCGGCACTGGCTGCGTTGCAAGCCAAGGTGGTCTCGGTCACCGCTTCGCCCGAGTTCGACGAGACCTACGCCTGGAAGATGGGGGGACGGGTCCGGATCCATCTGGCAGACGGCACTCGTCTGGAGCGGACCGTTCACGGCCAGCGGGGATCGATGCACGACCGGCTCGGCCCCGACGAGCTCGACGCCAAGTTCTCGGCGTTGGTGGACGGTCGGGTCGGTGATCCGGACGCGCTACGGGCCGCGATCCGCTCGATCGACACCGGCGGCCTCGAGCCGCTCCGGGTCGCGCTCCGCAGCTGATCGCCAGACAAAACCGGCTCGGGGTCCGCCAGACGGTGACAAGCTGGCGTGGTGAGTTCCATCGATCCCCGCACCGCCCCGGACCAGCACCTCGATCCGACGGTGGCCGCCGCCTACGACCGCTCGACCGCTCAGCGGTCTCGGCCCGAGGTGCTCGGCCCGACCGTCGACCGCCTGGCCGAGCTGGCGGCTGAGGGGCCGGTGGTCGAGTTCGCCGTCGGAACCGGCCGGGTCGCGCTACCGCTTGCCGAGCGTGGTCTCCCGGTGCACGGCATCGACCTGTCGGAGGCGATGGTGACCGAGCTCCGGGCCAAGGACCGGGGCAGCACGGTGCCGGTCACGATCGGCGACATGACCGACTGCGTGGTCGCAGACGACGCCGCCCTGGTCTACCTGGTGTTCAACACCATCACGAACCTCCGGACCCAGGACCAGCAGATCGCATGCTTCCGCAACGCTGCGGCAAACCTCCGGTCCGGCGGACGGTTCGTGATCGAGAACGGGGTCCCCAAGCTGCATCTGCTCCCACCGGGCGAGACGATCCGGCCCTTCGATGTCTCGCCGGACCATCTCGGCTTCGACGAGTACGTCGACCTGGTCGACCAGATCGCACTGTCCCACCATTACTTCATCGACGGCGATCGGGTCCGGATCGTGACCGGGGCGTTCCGCTACGTCTGGCCGTCCGAGCTCGACCTGATGGCCGAGTTGGCCGGTATGGAGCTCGAGCACCGCTGGGCCGACTGGGACGGCACCCCGTTCACCGATGTCTCACCGTCGCACGTCTCGGTGTGGCGCCGCCGGTGACGTCGGGCCGTCAGCGCTGATCGATCGCCGGTGGGGCCGGGTTCGGCCCGGTCCCGAGACGGTCGGCCGGTTCCCGGCCGTCGCCCGCAGGCACGGAGAGCCCGGTGGCCAGGGAATCGGCGGTCAGGCAGTCGGCCAGCATGTTGTGGAACCGGTGGAGCGGCTCCTCGAACCGGGGCGCCAGGGGTCCCGCCGGTACCGCACCCCTGGTCAGCCCTCGCTGGCTCCGCTGGCAGATGTCGATGTCCTCGGCGTTGACATCGAGCCAGAACTTGCGGGTCGGCCCCATCCCCGCATCGTCGACCGGGGGAGTGGACGGGGGGAGCAGGAACGTGCACGACTCCCGGGTGAGGCCGGGCGCGACCGGGTCGAGCCGCATGACGAACACATGGTTCGGCAGGATCGACAGCAGGACGTTTGGGAAGATGGCGATGAACCGGCCACTGACCGCGTCCGAGCGGTCCAGGCCATCGGCCGGGGGCAGGATCAGCCAGTCGTCGCGATCGTCGCCGGAGACCGGCGTGGTGGTCTGGCCGCAGTACATGCCCGGCCCCTGATACCGGTAGTGGTCCTTGACCCGAGAGACCTTCGCCAGCTCCGGATGGACCCACGTGAGGTGGTAGTACTCCTGATAGTTTTCGCTGATCAGCTTCCAGTTGGCTGCGATTTCCAGGGTCTGCTCCTCCTGGAACCGCCAACGGTCGAGGCCATAGCCGGCGAGCCGAGCCGGGAGGTCGCCGAGCCAGGTCGACAGCGGCGGCGTTGCCGGGTCCATGCAGGCGAAGAGCAGCACGCCCCAGGTTTCGACCCGGACCGGGATGAGGCCGTGGTCCGCAGGGTCGAAGTCGTCCCGGGGGACCTGGTCGAAGAACGGGGTGGCGGCCAGCGAACCGTCGAGGCGGTACCCCCACCGGTGGTACGGGCACCGGATCGTGCCGGCCACGTCGCAGTCGGCCTCGGCCAGTTCGGTTCCCCGGTGGCGGCAGGCGTTGAGGAAGCCTCGGAGCTGGCCCTCGGCGTCCCGGGTGATCAGGATCGACCGACCGCCGATCGAACGCACCAGGAGCCGGCCGGCGTTCGCCACCTCCGGTGCGGTCCCGACCACGACCCAGGCCCGCTCGAACACCTGTTGCCGCTCGGCGTCGAAGAAGTCGTGGCCGGTGTAGGCCTCGGGCGGGAGGCCGGTCGACCGGCGGAGGTCGGCCCTGGTCCCGGTCCAGTAGGCGGCGTCGGTCGCCGGATGGGTGCTCGCCCGGTCCATCATGCTCCTCGGCGCGATCGGTTGGTGGGGATCACCTTGCCAAGGGAGGCGGCCCGGTTCAAGTCCCGGCCGCGGTGACGGGGCCGGGCGGGGCGGGAAGGCTAGGGCTCGAGGGCGCCGACCGCGCCGGTGCCGGGACGGTTCTGCCCGGTCAGGTCCCGAGGCGACTGGTTTGCCCCGTCGGCGGAACCGGCGAGCCCGGCACCGGCCAATGGGCGCCACTGATCGACCGAGCCGCTGCGGTTCGTCGAGCTGAAGTAGGTCACGTCTCCGGGCAGCACCCGATTGGTGTCCCCGGGTGGCGGTCCGGACCGGACCCAGTTGTTGATGAAATGGGTGTTCTCGTTGTTGTTGTTGATGAACGAGGCGATCCCGGACCGGTTGAACACCAGGTTGTTGTAGAAGTAGATGTTCCGGCCCTCACCGGCGGTCAACTCTCCCCGGCCTGCGGCGATCTCCGAGGTCCACATGTTCTCCCACAATGTGTTGTTGCGGGCCACGATGTTGCTCGACCGATAGGAGTGGACACCGCGGCCGCCGTTCTCGACACACACGTTGTTCTCGACAAGTGTCCGGCCGCCGTAGCCGACGTCGTCGAACCGGT
>JBCCFN010000375.1:0-4077 GCA_039029715.1 Actinomycetota bacterium
GGGTGATCGCCCTCGATCTGTCGCTGGTCGACCCGGCCTTGATCCTCGGGCTCGAGGTCGTCGGCTACACCACGTTCAATGATCCGGAGGGGCCGCTGCCTGACCTGTACGGCGCCGCGGTCGATGAGTACGCCTCCGAGGCGATGTGGGTCGGCGATCTCCTCGCTCCGAACCTGGAGCTGGTGGCAGCCGCCCAGCCGGATCTCATCCTGACCAGCGCCGTCCGCCACCAGGCGATCCGGGACGAGCTGACGGCGATCGCCCCGACGGTGATGACCGATTCGGCCGGGGCCGGCTGGAAGGAGTCGCTGCGGCTCGTCGCCGCCGCAGTCGGCCAGACGCCGGACGCCGAGGCCGCCATCGCCGACTACGAGGCCAGGGCTGCGGCGCTCGGTACCCGCATCAACGAGACCCACGACGATCCGACCCTCTCGGTCGTCCGCTTCGTCGATGTCATCCGGCTCTACCAGCCGAACAGCTTCAGCGGGGTGGTACTCACCGACGTCGGGCTCGCCCGCCCGGACAGCCAACAGCTGACCGACGACTTCATCTCGGTGATCTCCGAGGAGGAGCTGGCCCAGGCGGACGCAGACTTCCTGGTCTATGCCGTCTTCGACGACCCGGCGGTGACCTCGACGGTCGACCAGCTGGTCGACAGCCCGCTGTGGACCGACCTCGATGCGGTCGCCGCCGGGCGGGCGTTCCCGGTGGCCGACGATCGTTGGATGTCCGGGGTCGGACTGTTCGGGGCCGAGGCCATCCTCGAGGATCTGGCCGAGATCTTCGAGCTCGAGTCCTGATCGTCGGTCCGGATCGACCGGTGGTCTGGCACCCCGGCGACCGGTAGCGTGGCCGTCATGTCAGAGCCGGGAGGCGAGCGTCCACGAGCCGATCAAGCGTCTGCGGCCGCCGATTTGCTCGCTGCGGAGTTCCTGGTCGAACCGTTCGCCGAGGGTGAGCCGGGTGACCACGTCCACGCTGCGCTCGCCGCATTCGAGCGCCGGGGTCTCTCTGTGGATCTCGGACCGTTCGCCTCGGTCTCGTCCGGGGACGCCGATTCGATCGCCGATGCGGTGGCAGACATGATCCGGGAGGCGATGGCGGCCGGTGCGACCTCGATCCGGATCCACGTCGGCGAGGACCTGAAGACCCTCCACATCAGGCCGCTCCACGACGCCCTCGAGACCATGGTCCGGGCGGCGGAACGGGACCTCGGCGTCCCGTCCGATCGCTGGGGCCGGGCCGAGAAGCAGCGGGCCGTTCGGATGATGGACGAGCAGGGAGCGTTCCTCCTCCGGGGCGCCGTCGACGACATCGCGCGGATAATGGGCGTGAGTCGGATTACGATCTACAACTACCTGAACGCCATCGAGCGGGGCTGACTGGCCCCGGCGGTGGCACCCGCCGCAACACCGATCGTCGGTGCCGCCGTCCCCGGGTGGGGTCGGTGAACGCCGCGTTACGTCGGTCTTGACATCGCGTAAAGCTGGCGGGGCGTGGGCTAGATTTCGGCGGGGAGGACATGGCGGTGGAATACGAGCGGGGCAAGGGTCCGACGGCCGACCCGTCGGTGGTACATGCTTAGGCGGTCGCTCGGCGCCGTCGTCCCCGTCGGGGCCGCACTGGTGGCGTTCCTGTTCGGGGCGATCATGATCGTGATCCTCGGCGCAAACCCGATCGATGGCCTGGTCGCCATCATCGACGGTGCGTTCGGAACCCGGGAGCGGGTGGCCGCCACCGCGGTCCGGGCCACGCCGTTGCTCCTGGTCGGTGCCGGGATCACGGTTGCATTCCGGTGCCGGGTCATCAACATCGGCGGCGAGGGCCAGATCGTGATCGGGGCGCTGCTCGCCACCTCCCTTGCGGTCGCCATCCCGGACACACCCCGGGTCGTACTGCTCCCGATGGTGCTGGTGGCGGCCATGATCGGCGGTGCCATCTGGGGCGCCATCCCCGGCGCGCTGAAGGCCTACGCCTCGGTCAACGAGATCCTCAGCACGATCATGCTGAACCTGGTGGCGATCCAGATCATGAACTACCTGCTCCGGGGCCCGCTGATCGATCCCCGGGAGCTCGATGGCAGCCGGATCCCCCAGACCGAGCGGCTGACGGACAACGCCGCCCTGCCGACCATCCTGCCAGGCACCCGGCTCCATCTCGGGGTGGTCATCGCGGTCCTGGCCGCCATCGTGGCCTACATCATCCTGTGGCGGACCCCGCTGGGGTTCCGGCTTCGGGCGGTCGGGCACAACCCCGATGCGGCCCGGGCATCCGGCATCTCGGTTGAACGCAGCATCGTCACCGCCATGGCGATCAGCGGCTCACTGTCTGGCCTCGCCGGGGCGGTGCTGGTGTTCGGCAGCGAGAGCCTTCGCATGGTGACCGACGGTTCGTCCGCCGGTTTCACAAGCGCTGCGGGGTTCAACGGGATCGTGGCCGCACTGTTCGGCGGTCTCCATCCACTGTGGACGATCCCCTCCGCGTTCCTGTTCGGCTCGCTGTTGACCGGGGCCAACAACCTGCAACGGGTGCTGCAGATCCCCTCGCCGCTGGCGGTGGCCCTCAACGGGATCGTGGTGATCTTCGTCGTCTCGAGCGGACGGGTCCGGGCCTGGCTCGACGCCCGTATCGGCCAGGAGGCGGTGGCCCATGACTGACCGCTGGGGCCGATCCCGATGAGCGACCTGTTCACCCTGTCGGTCCTGGTGTCGACCGTTGCCGCCGGCATCCGCCTGGCCACGCCCTACCTGCTCGCCGGCCTCGGGGAGACGATCGGCCAGCGAAGCGGGGTGCTCAACCTGGGCGTCGACGGCGTCATGCTGCTCAGCGGCTTCGGTGCCTACTGGACGGTGCTCCAGACCAACAACCTGTGGCTCGGGGCGGTGGTCGGCGTGGTGGTCGGGTTGGTGATGGGGGTGCTGTACGCAGTGATCACCATCGTCTTCCAGGCCGAACAGGGCATCAGCGGCATCGGCATCTACCTGTTCGGTCTCGGCTTCAGCGACCTGCTGTTCGAGGAGCTGGTCGGCACTCCGACGCCCCTGGAGTCCAGCCTGCCCCGGCTCCGGATCCCACTGCTCGGCGACATCCCCCACGTCGGTGACGCCCTGTTCAACCACACCCTGGCCGCCTATGGCGCCTTCCTGCTGGTCCCGGTGGTCACCATCGTCCTGCTCCGATCCACGTTCGGGCTGAACGTCCGGGCGGTCGGCGAGAACCCGGAGGCGGCGGACAGCCTCGGGGTGTCGGTGGCCCGGACCCGGTTCCTGGCCATCCTGGCCGGCAACGGCTTCGCCGGGCTGGCCGGGGCGGCACTGATCCTCGGCCTCGGGATCTTCCAGCAGAACATCACCCAGGGCCTCGGCTTCATCGCCGTCGCCCTGGTCTACTTCGGGGCCTGGCGGCCGGCCGGGGTGATGGTCGGCGCCCTGCTGTACGGCCTGGTGGCGGCCTTCGTCCTCCAGCTCAAGGCCCGGCAGCTGATCCCCCTCGACCTGTCAGATCTGGCCAGCACCGCCCCGGCGGTGCTGACGATCGTGGCCCTGGTCTTCCTGGCCGGACGGGTCCAGGCCCCGGCCGCACTGACCAGACCGTTCTCCAGACACTGATCCACGGCAAGCACGCACGGCGGTACCACCGAACAACCGAACCGAGGAAAGGAAACCCCCATGACCAACCGAACCACCAATCCCCTGTGGCGGCTGCTCGCCGTCCTGGCCGCGCTCGCCTTGCTGGCCGCCGCCTGCGGTAGCGACGACGAGGACGACGCAAGCGCCAGCGCATCCGAGGCGGCGACCGAGGCGGACGCAGACACCGAGACCGGTGACGACGAAGCAGAGCCGGAGGAAGAGGCAGACGCCGAGGAGGCCGAGCCGACCGAGGACGCGGCGGCCGATGCCGGTGACGAGGCCGCAGACGATGCGGCGGCCGGCGAGGGCCTCACCGTGGCCGTGGTCGCCCCGAGTGCCAGCGACGACCTCGCCTTCACCCAGAGCATGATCGACGCCCTCGATGCACTCGGGGTCGAGCCCCAGGTCACCGACGGTACGTTCCAGGTCGAGGCCGCAGCCGAGGCGA
>JBCCFN010000376.1:0-4071 GCA_039029715.1 Actinomycetota bacterium
GCGGAGAGGGTGGGATTTGAACCCACGGACCCCTTGCGAGGTCACCTCCTTAGCAGGGAGGCACAATCGGCCGTACTCTGTCACCTCTCCAGGGTGGCTGACAGCATAGCGGGCGGCCGGGGTGAGGGGGCCGGGAATCGGACGGGCATGCTTGGGCGATGGCCGTCAATTTCGACCAGACGCCGGGCGACCTGCTGTTCCTGATCGTGGCCGCCGGTGGCCCGACTGCAGCAACCACGATCGGGCGGATCGAGGCCGAGCTGGCCAACGGACCGGTGCGGGTCATCGCCACGCCCCAGGCCGCCGAGTGGCTCGACCATGCGGTGATCGAGGCGCTGACCGGTTGGCCGCTGCAGTCCGACATGCTGACGCCGGCCGCCCCGGTCCTGGACCCGCCAGGCCATCGGGTCCTGGCCACGCCGGTGACCCTCAACACCCTGACCAAGTGGGCGGACGGCCACGCCGACAACCTGGCGATCGGGTTGCTGTGCGAGGCCCTGGGGAGCGGGGTCCCGATCCGGGCCGAGTTGAGCCTGAGTGTCCCGTTCGCCCGCCATCCGGCGGTCGCCCCGGCGCTGGCTCGCCTGAGCGCCAACGCCAACGTCTCGCTCGACACCCATCCGGCGTCCTCGCTGTCGATCACCGACCTCCGGGACTTGGCCACCGGTAACTGACCGTGACCTGGCTGGGGTCGAGGGCGCGCCAAGCCGTTGCAACCCGCCGGACGGGACCACATCGGTATCATCGGCGTCTTGCGCGCCCCGCTCGCCCTGCTGCTCGCCGCCGCTCTGGTCCTGACCTCCTGCGTCAGCTCCGGTGACTCGTCCCAGGTCTGCACCCCCGAGGACGGCCGGTCGGTGGCCCGGCTGTGGAACGAGGCCGCCCTCGACGCCATCCGTCGTGACTTCCCGGCGCCGACGGTCCATGCCCGCAACCTGTTCCACCTCTCGGTTGCGATGTGGGACACCTGGGCCGTGTTCGACCCGGACGCCACCGGCTATCTCTTCACCCCGGATGCCGTGCTGTTCGACGAGGCGGCGGACCGGGATGCCGCCATCGCCTTCGCCGCCCACACCGTCCTGACCGAGCGGTACGCCATCGCGGTCGGGGCCGAGGAGTCCCTCGCCGCCTTCGACGCCCTCCTCATCGAGCTGTGCCTCGACCCGGACGAGCCGGACCGGTTCGGCGTGGCGGTCGGGGAACGGGTCCTGGACGCAAGCGCCGATGACGGGTCGAACGAGGGCGACGTCTACGTCGCCGACTTCGAGGTGGTCAATCAGCCGATGGTCTTCGACGAGCCCGGGACCACGATGGTCGATCCGAACCGGTGGCAGCAGCTCGAGTTCGAGATCGCCATGACCCAGAACGGCCAGCTGCTTGAGAGCAACGTCCAGGACTACGTCGGCCCCCACTGGGGGTTCGTCACCCCGTTCGCCCTTGCGCCGGACCCGGTCGACGGCCTGCCGATCGATCCCGGTCCGCCGCCGCTGTTCGACACACCGACCCAGGAGCGGTTCGAGGACGCGGCGGTCGATGTCGTTCGAGCCTCGGCCTCGCTCGATCCTGGCGATGGCGTCACGATCGACATCGGTCCCGGTGCCCGGGGCGACAACCCGCTGGGAACCGACGACGGCGACGGCCACGACGTCAACCCGGCGACCGGCGAGCCCTACGAGCCGAACGTCGTGTTGGCCGGTGACTTCTACCGGGTGGTGGCCGAGTTCTGGGCCGACGGTCCGGACTCCGAGACCCCGCCCGGTCACTGGAACACCCTGGCCAACCAGGCCAGCGATGCGTTGGCGGCCACCGGGGAGCTGCGGATCGGCGGGACCGGGGATCCGGTCGACCGCTTGGAGTGGGACCTGACCACCTATTTCGCCCTCAATGGCGCCCTCCACGATGCCGCCATCGCCGCTTGGGGAGCCAAGGCCCACTACGACTACGCCCGGCCGATCTCGATGATCCGGTACCTGGCCGGCGTCGGCCGTCTCCCGCCCGAGCCCGGTCTGGTCGAGCCGATCAGCGCAGAATCGAGCGCCCCCGGTGAGCGGCACGCCCACCTGACAGACCACGTCGGCGAGGCCGCGGTCTGGGCCTGGGCCCCCGAGCCGGTCTTCTTCGGTGAGGAGCTGACCCCGGTGCGGTGGATCCTGGCTTCGGAGTGGATCCCGTACCAGCGACGGACCTTCGTGACGCCGGCGTTCCCCGGCTATGTGTCCGGCCACAGCACGTTCAGCCGGGCGGCGGCCGAGGTGCTGACCGAGCTGACCGGCTCGCCGTTCTTCCCCGGAGGGATCGGGACCCACATCGTCGAGGAGTTGGAGTTCGAGGACGGCCCGACCGAGCCGGTCGAGCTGCAGTGGGCCACCTACCGGGATGCGGCGGACGAGGCCGGGCGGTCCCGGATCTACGGCGGGATCCACGTCGAGGCCGATGACCTGGCCGGTCGGACGATGGGGGCCGAGGTCGGCCGAAACGCTTGGGCGCTGGCCGTCACGTACCTCGGCTGAACCCGATCTCCACCGAGCCTCCACCCGGTCTACAGGACTCCTCGGGTCCGGTTGTTCACGATGACAACATGATCACGAAGACCATCACCGCCATCACCACCGTCCTTGCCACTGCGACCCGACCCGGCCACCGGACCCCCGCCTCGCCGGGGCGGACGAACCAGCCGGTCGAGACCGCAACGGTCGACGTGCTCAGCACGCTCCGTCCCATGCGGGTTGCGGCGTGACCGATCGGCGGGCCGATCGGCGGGACCGACGAACCCGGCCTTGTGTCTTGGTCCACTGGGTCACAGACTTGAGGTCATGAGCGAACACGACGTCACGACCCTCGACCAGCTCCGGGACCTCTACCGGGCGCCGTCCAAGCTGGTCCAGGAGAAGAAGGGCACCGTGATCGAGGGCGCGGCGGCCGAGTTCGTCGCCCGCTCCCCGTTCTGCTGCCTGGCCACCGCCGGGCCAGATGGCAGTTGCGACGTGTCGCCCCGTGGTGGCCCGGCCGGTCAGCTCAAGCTGTTGCGTGACGGCCGCACGGTCGCCCTGCCGGACCTGAACGGCAACAACCTGATCGACTCGCTGACCAACATCGTGGCCAACCCGTGGGCCGGTCTCCTGGTCATGATCCCGGGCAGCGACGAGACGATGCGGATCGACGGCCCGGCCCGCCTCACCGCAGATCCCGAGGTCCTGGGGCTATGGTCCGAGGAGCTCCGGCCGCCGAAGCTGGCGATCCTGATCGACGTCGATGCGGCGTTCCTCCACTGTGCAAAGGCGTTCCGCCGAGGTGGTGTGTGGAAGCCGGAGACCTGGCCCGAGGTCGACGGTCGGGATGCGCCGAAGATGTTCAACGCCATCGTCGGGACCGACCATGACCCGTCGGCCATGCGGGATGCCCTGGAGGAGGGGTACAAGGTCGGCCTGGCTGAAGATCTGGCGGAGGATCTGGCCGCCGCCGACTGAGACGGTAGATCCTTCAACCTGATCGGCCTATCTGTGACTTGGATGGCCTGGCGCGTGCGCCGCCACGAGATGTCAGTACCATGTCATTTCGATGACGGGATATCACGTGGATCAGCAGGGTGGCGACCTGCTCGAGGTGGACTGGAACGCCGACCCGGCCGCCCCCCAGCCTGACGCCGACGGCCTGCGGGCCCTCGGCCTCGGCTACAAGCTGGTTTTGGCGTCTGTCGCCGGGATCTCGATCTGGATGATCGTCCTGGCGCTCAGCCCCAGCACCCTGGTTGACACCGCCGACCTCCCCGAGGAGGCCGGCACCGCAGCGATCGAGGACTTCGAGATCGCCCGTCCCGAGTCGCCGGTGCCCCTGGTCTCCGACGACGGGCTCGGCCAGTCGGCCGGAACCGTTGTCGCCGGCACGCCGGACCAGGTGCAGACGCCGTCGGTCGATCCGGCCGGAGATGGCGCGGTCATGACCGACGGCCAGCCGGCGGACGGCACCGCGGACCAGTCAGGCACCACCGTCCCGGCGCCGACCACCTCGGCTGCGCCGGCCCCCCCCCCCCCCCCCCCCCCCCCCCCCCCCCCCCCCCCCCCCCCCCCCCCC
>JBCCFN010000377.1:0-4043 GCA_039029715.1 Actinomycetota bacterium
CGGTCCAAGTTGCGGCCGATGAACACCAGCCGATTGCGCCGTTCGCCTTCGGCCCAGGTCCCCTGCGGCTGACCATCGAGCAGCATGTGCACACCCTGGAACACGTACCGCTCATCCCAGCCGTCGATCGAGAGGATGCCCTTCGACCGAAAGATGTCCTGGCCCCTGGTCATCAGCAGCTCGCTCAACCACTGGTTCAGCTTCTCGAGGTCGAGATCGCCCTCGGTTTCGAACCCGACCGAGGTCACGCTCAGGTCGTGCTGATGCTCCGCATCCGGATCGAGGAACTCAGGGTCCTCGGCCAACACCCGGTCCAGCGAGAAGGCGCCGACCTCCAGGATGGCGTCGAGATCGACCTTCCCGTGCTGGGTCCGGACGATCGGGGCCAGCGCATTGATCTCCCGGATCCGGGTCTCGACCTCGGCCAGCTGGGCCGCATCGGCGAGATCGATCTTGTTGAGCACGACCCGATCGGCGAAGGCCAGCTGCTCGATGGCCTCGTTCTCCACACCTTCGGGCTTCTCATCATCGAGGTGGGGGATCAGGTGCTTGGCGTCGACCACCGTCACGATGGCATCGAGCCGAAGCTGGGCCGCCATCTCGTCGTCCATGAAGAAGGTCTGGGCAACCGGGGCCGGATCGGCCAGTCCGGTCGTCTCGATCAGGATCTGATCGAACTTGTCCTTCCGTCGCATCAGGTTGCCGAGGATGCGGATCAAGTCTCCGCGAACCGTGCAGCAGATGCAGCCATTGTTCATCTCGAAGATCTCTTCTTCGGCATCGAGCACGATGGCGTCGTCGATACCGACCTCGCCGAACTCGTTCTCGATCACGGCGATCCGTTTGCCGTGCTGCTCGGTGAGAATGTGGTTGAGCAATGTCGTCTTGCCGGCACCGAGGAAACCGGTCAGTACCGTGACGGGAACGCGTTCGTCGACCATGGAGAAATCGTAATGGTTCCTACTCTCATTCCGAGTGGCGCCCGATGATCATCGATGCGTGGGCTCAGCACCCGACCCTCCGGCACGGGAGCGACCCGATCTTCGACTCGCTTCGACGATGGAACCGGTCCGAGGCTCCGACCGAGGAGCTGCCGGTGTCCGCCACCATCGACGTGATGGACCAGGCCGGGGTCGACAAGACGCTGATCAGTGCCTGGTACGCGCCCCACCGGGTGATGATCTCCAATGACGAGGTCGCCGGCTTCGTCTCCGAGGCCCCGGACCGGTTGGTCGGGGTCGGCTCGGTCGACATCAGCCGGCCGATGGCGGCGGTACGGGAGATCAGGCGCTGCGTCGAGGAACTGGGGTTCGTCGCCATCCGGGTGCTGCCGTGGCTGTGGGAAGCACCCCCAACCGACCGCCGGTTCTACCCGGTCTATGTCGCCTGCTGTGAGCTCGACGTCCCGTTCTGCACCCAGATCGGCCATACCGGACCACTCATGTCGTCCGAGGTCGGCCGGCCGATCTACCTGGACCGGGTGGCGCTGGACTTCCCGGACCTCAAGATCGTCGGGGGCCACATCGGCTATCCGTGGACCGATGAGGCCATCGCGGTGGCGACCAAGCACGAGCACGTCTACATCGACACCTCGGCCTACACCGCCAGGCGCTACCCCCAACCGCTGGTCGACTACCTCCGGACCAACGGCCGTGGCAAGGTCCTGTTCGGCACCAACTACCCGATGATCACACCGGCCAGGTGCCTGGAGCACCTCGACCAACTCGATCTCGACGAGGAGACCGCCGCCCTGTTCCTCGGCGGCACTGCCCGTCGCGTCTTCGCCGTCTAGCAACCATCTCCAAAATTCTTGCGGTCGATGTGTCGAATCCGGCGACCATCGGCGTGATAGGGGTGAACGGCCGGACCGATCGGCCGTCAGACGAAAGGAACCCCGATGGCCGACAAGACCGAATCGCCGCTCTGGAACCTCATCGAGAACGAGCGACGTGCGCTGGTTGCGGATCTCGCCGAGATCGACGAGGCGGCCCTGGCCGCACCGACCGCGCTGGATGACTGGACCGCCAAGCACGTGCTGGCCCACCTGGTCATGCCGTTCCTGGTGCCGACCCCTCGGTTCCTGCTGGAGATGGTGCGGCGCCGGGGCAATCTCGACGCGGTCAATCGCTACTTCGCCGACCGCCTGATCCAACGGCCGGCCGATGACCTGGTCGCCGCCCTGGCCGAGCATGCCGACTCCCGGTGGGCTCCGCCGGGCACCGGTCCGGCACTTCCCCTGACCGAGATCGCCGTCCACGGCCAGGACCTCCGGGCCGCGCTCGGTCTCGGCCGTGACGTCGCCCTGGACGTGCGAACGGCGGTGTTGGACTTCGCCGGAGCCGGCAAGGACGGCGTGGCCAGACGGGCAGATCACCTCCGGCGCCTCGACGCAGCGGCCGTCTCCGCCGGCTCCTACTAACCGGTGGGAGCGGGGTGGGCGAAGCGATGGGAGGCGGCGACCAGGAACTTCACCACATCGACCTCGGTCCGGTCACGGGGTCCGTAGACCATGACCACCGTCGTCGGGATGATCCCGAGCCTTGCCATCGGATGGTTCTCGGCCCACCCCTTCTCGATCGCCACCGGACCGACCTCCGGCGGCAGGTTGAGGTGCAGGCTGCCGTCGCTCGGGGGATGGATGTGGCAGAACTCCCGGTCGATCATGAACGCTTCGGGAGGGCCGGCGAGGCAGGAGTCCTGGAGCAGCATGGCCCGGGCCCCGGGCACCGAGATCTGGGACGGACCCTCGTCGACGCAGGACAGGGCGAACATGAACTCGGCAATCTCCAGCTGCAGATTGACCGGTGCGATCTGGTCCAGCTGGGTGTGCGGGTTGGTCGGGGTGGTCGTCGGGCGAGGCCCGGGCCGCACCGGCAGATCGTCGACGGATGATGGCACTGCAGCTCCTCGGACGAGGGGAACGGGACGAACAAACGCTCGAGCCAGCATGACGGCAGCAATCGAGAAGGTCCAATACAAACGAGAGGGCCGATCGATAACCTTGGCCTTATGAACAAACGGGCCGACCACGTGGTGAACCTCCGGCACATCCAGACCTTCCTGGTGGTTGCCGAGGAGCTTCACGTCGGCCGGGCGGCCACCCGGCTGCACGTGGCCCAGCCAGCGGTCAGCCAGACGATCGCCGCCCTGGAGAAGCGGCTCGGCCTCCAGCTGTTCGATCGCTCGGGCCGGGGGATCCGCCTCACCGCAGCGGGCCGGGCCTACGCCGACGAGGTCCGCACGGTCCTGCCCCAACTGGAGCAGGCAAGCCGCGCCGCGAAGGATGCCGAGCGGGGTGTGCGGGGGCGGTTGGTTGTCGGCTTCACCGCCGTTTGCACCCTCGGCGACCTCCCCACGTTCCTCCTCGGCTTCATGCAGCGCCACCCGGACGTCGGTGTGCGGCTGCAACAGATGGCGACGGCGGAACAGACAAGCGCCCTCCGGGCCGGCACGATCGACGTCGGCTTCACCATCCTGCCCGGCGGTCCCGAGCCCGTGCACTCCCGACTGGTCACCTCAGACGAGCTGCACGCGTTCCTCCGGCGCGACCACGCCCTCGCCCGGCACGATCGGGTGCCGGTGCCTGAGCTCCTCGACGAGCCGTTCCTCCTCATGAGCAAGGAACGGGAACCCTGCGTCCACCAGACGTTCAACCGGATGTGCGAGGAGCACGGCAAGCGGGCCGAGATCTTCATGGAGGTGGACCACCTGGAGGCGATGCTGGCGTTCGTGTCCGCCGGGGCCGGGGTCTCGTTGGCCCCGTCGACGGCATCAAGACTCCAGCTCGACCACACCACGTCCCGCCCGCTCGACCCGCCGGTCCCGGCCGGGATCAGCGTGATCTGGGACCAGGCGGCCCTCACCCCGACCGCCAAGCTGTTCCTCGACGAGATCGAGACCCGATGGGACCACCTCGCCGCGTCGTGATCGGGGCTGACAGTCAGCGACCCGGCGCCTATCCGGCCTTCCTGGCCCGGTAGGCGGCGGCCTTGGCCCGATTCTGGCAGGCAAGCGAGCAGTACCGCCGGCTCCGGTTCTTGCTC
>JBCCFN010000378.1:0-4042 GCA_039029715.1 Actinomycetota bacterium
CCCGGATCGAGGTTGTCCCGAAGGGCGGTGGCGATGGCCTTGACCACCTTGTGATTGTGGAGGGCGGCGAGCGACGGGAAGGCGTAGCCGATCTCCTCCTCCAGCATCAGCAGAACCGGTCCGATCCGGCCGGACACCCCCTTGGTCCACTCCTTCTCGAGCCGGACCGCGCCCGGCGCCTGGCGGAAGATCCGGAGATAGGTCCGGATGCCGTCGACCGGGATCTCGTCCGAGGTGTCGACCTCGGTCCAGCGACCCTGGCTCGATGCAAGGGTCCGGCCCTCCTGGACGTAGTCGTCGTCTTCGCCGGTCGACCACAGATGCTTGCCAGGATTCCAGCCGGTTGGCCGGAGCATGGCCTGGACCTCGGTGATCGTGTCCTCCTCGAGTGGGATGCCCATGGCATCCATGAACTTGTTGAGGAACCCGCCGAGGCTGACCGCCAGCACGATCCACTCCAGGTCCTGCTCCGAGACGTGAGCGGCCGCCGCATCGACCAGTTCCGGTGTGACCCGGTGAGGGACGACGGCGATGGCCTCGGCCAAGTCCGCCACGGCGGCCTCGGTTGGCGTCCGCTCACCGAGCACGGCGTTAGGATCGGCGCCCCGGCGAATGGCGAACGAGCAGTGATGGGCGGTGCAGTACGGGCACCCGGCGGCGTTGCTCGAGGCGTACATGGCGATGCCGACCAGGTCCTTGGGCGCCCCCTGGCCAAGCAGGGCCGCCGGCAGGTTCAACAGATTCGGCACGAGCAGGTTGAACGTCCGAAAGCCGGTCGGCCAGATCTCGAGGATCGGGTTGCAGTTCGGGATGACGCCGATCAGCTCCCGAACCATCTTCAGAATCGGCTTGTAGTTGTCGTTCAGATGCTCGGCACTGACCCAGGCCGGCTCGATCTCCTGAGCCAGCGTGTGGTTCATGAACCCTTCCCCTTGAGCATGTCAAGAAAGGGTACAACAACCCTGTGACGATGTCGGGACATCAGCAGCAGGACGGAGCACCATGCCCCTCGCTCGGTACCCGATCAGGCAGCCGAGTCAGTTTGCGACCATCTCCTGTCTCTCCCTGACTTGGCTAGGTGCACAGGTTGTCGCCTATGGACCACCCTTTGGGGTATCGCGACCCCGGATTCGGCGTTCGGGCGATTGCATCCTTGACCGTCGTACCAATCTTTCGGAAGGACGCCCAATGATCCACTCCCTGATGACGAGCGGACGCCCTCGTCGCTCGATACTGCTGGCCCTGTTCCTGGCGCTGGCCCTGGTCGCCGCAGCGTGTTCGGACGACGCCGAGGGGGCAGACGCCAGCACCGGGCGAACCGACACGATCAGCGACAGCGGCATGCGGATCACGGTCCAGGAGGCGGACGGCGTGACCGTCCACAGCCTGACCGCGCCGGAGGAGGTCTTCGCAAACTCGACCCACGTGATCGAGACCGAGAACAGCCTCTTCCTGGTCGACACCCAGTTCCTGCTCCCCAACGCCCTCGAGATGCGGGCCTACGCCGACGCCATCGGCAAGCCGATCGACCGGGTTTTCATCACCCACGAGCACCCGGACCACTTCCTCGGCAGCGAGGCGTTCGACGACCTGCCGATCTACGCCCTGTCCGAGGTCGTCGATCTCATCGCCGCCAGCGGTGACGCCGAGATCGAGGAGAAGCAGGGGGACTTCGGTCCCGAGGCGATCGCCAGTACCTTCGTCACCCCCGAGGTGGTCGAGCCGGGGACGATCGAGATCGACGGCGTGACCCTGGAGCTGGAGAAGGTCCTCGACGCCGAGGCCGAGACCCAGCTAGTGGTCAAGCTCCCGGATCACGGCGTGGCCCTGGTCGGCGACATCGTCTACAGCGGCGTCCACCTGATCATCGCCGGCAACCCGCCGACGTGGATCGAGGCCCTGCAGGGGCTGCAGACCGCTGCAGACCAGTATCCGATCGTGCTCGCCGGGCACGGGATGCCGACCGACCCGAGCGCCTACGACGCCAACATCGCCTACCTGTCGACCGTCAGCGAGCTGCTCGGTTCGGTCGACAATCCAGACGACTACCGGCAGGGCCTGCTCGACACCTACCCCGAGCGGGGCATGGCACCGGCGGTCGACTTCGCCATCCCATTCCTGTTCGCCGACAGCTAGCCGGGACTCGCTCGGCCTCACCTCCGGCGGGGAATTCCTCTCCACCTCCGCCGGAGGGCCGTGGCAGCCGACCGCCCGGCGCCCGCCGGTGGCAGCACAGGAACCGGACCGCCTACGGTGGCGCCATGACAGACGTGCAGCCTGGCCGCTCGGCCCTGCCTCCGGCCGACTACATCGACGAGACCCGGCGGCTGTACGACTCGCTCGGCTACGACAGCTACCGCTGGGCCGAGCGCCCGGAACCTCCGCCGTGGACACCGCTCGACCGCCCGCTGTCGGCGTGCCGGGTGACCCTGATCGGATCTGGCGGGATCTACCGGCAGGGCCAGATCGCCTTCCATACCAAGGACGACACCTCGGTCCGGGTCATCCCATCCGACGTCGACACCGCAGAGCTGCGGACCGCCCACTTCGCCTACGACCAGGCAGACGCCCGGACCGACCCGAACTGCGTCTTTCCCCTCGACCGGCTTCGGGAACTGACAGACGAGGGGGTGATCGGCGGGGTGACGCCCGAGGCCTACGCCTTCATGGGTGGCATCTACTCCACCCGTCGCCTCGAAGCGGAGACGGTGCCGCTGCTGATCGAGCGGTGCAGGGCCCAGGAGCCGGACCTGGTGCTGCTGGTACCGGTCTGACCGGTCTGCCATCAGTCGATCGGTCTGATCGCACGACACCTCGAAGCCGCCGGATTCCCGACCGTGGGGTTCACCTCGGCCCGGACCATCACCGCCTCGGCAAACCCACCCCGCTCGGCCTTCGTCGACCTGCCGCTCGGTCACACCACCGGCGGGCCGAACGATCCGGATGGTCAGCGCCGGATCCTGATCGACGGGTTGACCGCGGCAGAAGCGATGGTCGAGCCGGGGACGATCGCCGACCTCGGCTATCGGTGGCGGGACGACGACTGGAAGGCCGACCCGCTGTCGTGGAGCCGGCGCCGCCAGGAAGCGGGACGGTCGGGTCAGGCCGCCGGCGACACCCGAACCGACCGTTCCCCGGAGCCGGTGTACCAGACCGAGGCCGACCGGGCCACCGCAGCCCGGGTCAGTGCAGACGAGCAGTGCCTGGTCTGCCTCGGGTTGTCGGCCGACTGAGCCTCAGAGCTCGGGGCGCTCGGTCACCGGAGTGAAGCTCGGCGCCCGCTTCTCGAGGAAGCTTGCCACCCCCTCCTTGAAGTCCGGCCGCCGCAGCGAGGCCCGCATCAGGGCGTTCGACTCCTCCATCGCCTCGTCGAGGGGCAGCAGCGGGTGGCGGTAGACCTGCTGCTTCATGATCGCCATCGACAGCGGTGCGGCGTTGCCCGCCAGCTCGTCTGCGTAGGCCAGGGTGGCATCGACCAGCTCGTCCGGCGGTAGGACCCGGTTGACCAGTCCGAGTTCCAACGCCTCCTCGGCCAGGATGACCCGGCCGGAAAGCAGCAGGTCCAGCGCATTCGCCTGGCCGACCAGCCGGGGCAGGGTCCACGACAGCCCGTGCTCGGCGATCAAGCCCCGGCGGCTGAACGATGTCGTGAACTTGGCCCCGGCCGCCGCGAACCGAAGGTCGCAGGCCACGGCGTGGACGAAGCCGAGCCCGGCACAGGCCCCGTTGACCGCAGCGATCACCGGCTTGGGGATCGACAGGGCGTGGCGGGCGTCCCTGGTGTCCGGCGCGTCATCGGACCCGCCACCGCCGCCCCCGATGCCCTGGAGGACGTCCATGTCCGCCCCGGCGCAGAACCCTCGGCCGGCTCCGGTGACCACGATGGCCACCACCGACGGGTCGGCGGCGGCCCGGTCGAGGCTGTCGAAGTAGGCGGTTCCGAGCTCACCGGTCCAGGCATTGAGCCGGTCCGGCCGATTCAGTGTGATCAGGGCGACCCGGCCCCGGATCTCGTAGCGGACAACCTCGTCGGTGCCCGCAC
>JBCCFN010000379.1:0-4009 GCA_039029715.1 Actinomycetota bacterium
CCGGTGTCGGCCGAGACCATCAAGTACGCCTCGAACGCCTTCCTGGCCTCGAAGCTGTCCTTCGTCAACGCCATCGCCAATGTCTGCGAGGCCGTCGGCGCCGACGTCAACGACGTGGTGCTCGGCATGGGCTACGACTCCCGCATCGGGCGGGAGTTCCTCCGCCCCGGGCCGGGCTGGGGCGGCAGCTGCTTCCCGAAGGACACCAAGGCGCTGGCCAAGATCGCAGAGGAAGCCGGCTACGACTTCCGCTTCCTCAACGAGGTCCTCCACGTCAACGAGGAGCAGTTCGACCGAACCGCCCAGAAGGTGATCGACTCGATCGAGCCACACCTGGTCGGCCGTCACGTTGCGGCGCTGGGGTTGACGTTCAAGGCCGGCACCGATGACCTCCGCGATTCGCCGGCGGTCGAGGTGTTGCGGCGGGTGGTGGCGGCCGGTGTACCGGTCAAGGCCTATGATCCTGCCGTGCTCGCCGGCGAGAGTGATCTGGAGCAGATGTATCCCGACCTCGACATCGAGGTGGTGTCCGATCCCTATGCCGCAGCCGAAGGCGCGGCCTCGTTGGCCATCCTCACCGAATGGGATGAGTTCACCTGGCTGGACTTCGACAAGCTGGCCGAGATCATGACCGGTCGGAACATCGTCGACGGTCGAAACCTCCTCGACCCGTCGATCCCGCAGCGCCGTGGCTTCAACTACCGCGGGGTAGGCCGCTGACGTGGCCCGGATCGTCGTGACCGGCGGCGCCGGCTTCCTCGGTTCCCACCTCTGTGAGCGCCTGATCGAGCGGGGGGACGAGGTCATCTGCGTCGACAACCTGGTGACCGGCTCCACGGACAACCTCGAGCACCTCTTCGAGAACGATCGGTTCACCTTCCGACGCCAGGACGTCTCCGAGCATCTCTGGATCCCCGGACCGGTCGATGCGGTGCTCCATCACGCCTCGCCGGCGTCCCCGGTCGACTTCGAGCGGATCCCCATACAGATCCTGAAGGTCGGCGGGATCGGGACCCACAACTGCCTCGGCCTGGCAAGGGAGAAGCAGGCGAAGTTCTTCCTGGCATCGACCAGCGAGGTCTACGGCGACCCCCAGGTCCACCCCCAGCCCGAGTCCTACTGGGGCCATGTCAACCCGATCGGCCCTCGCGGCGTCTACGACGAGGCAAAGCGGTTCGCCGAGGCGATGACGATGGCCTACCGGCGCCAGCACGGCCTCGAGGTCCGGATCGTCCGGATCTTCAACACCTACGGGCCCCGGATGCGGCCCGAGGACGGCCGGGTGGTCTCCAACTTCATCACCCAGGCCCTCCGGAACCAGCCGATCACCGTCTATGGCGACGGCTCCCAGACCCGAAGCTTCTGCTACGTGGACGATCAGGTGTCTGGCCAGCTGGCCCTGCTCGACGGCGAGCACACCGGCCCGATCAACATCGGGAACGACCAGGAGTTCACCATGCTGGAGCTGGCCGAGGTGGTGATTCGGGTCACCAACTCCTCGAGCGAGATCGGGTTCGCCCCACTCCCGGCCGACGACCCGACGCGGCGCCGGCCCGACCTGACCGAGGCGACGACCAAGCTCTCCTGGAAGCCGCTCGTCGACCTGGAGACCGGGGTCCGCAGGACGGCCGAGCACTTCGCCGCCCTCCTCGAGGCGTAGCGCTGCAGCCGGCCATCGGCTGACCTTCGCCCCGTTCGGCCGCAAACGATGCCACAATCGAGGACCGTGAAACCGCAGGTTCTCACCGTGGTCGAGCAGTTCTGGCATCGCGAACCCGGCGGCACCGCCACCGCCACCGAACAGACGCTCTCGGCTCTCACCGATCGCAACGAGTTCCACATCGCCGGTCTGGCGGCGCGCCACTCGCCGCCGGTGCCGGGCCGACCCGACCCCTGGCGCCGGATGCCGGCCCGGTCGACCCTGCGGTTCCACTGGCTCCCTCGGCCGGCGTTGTACGAGGCCTGGCTCCGACTCGGGTGGCCGTCCGTCGATCGGTACTGCGATCCGAACACGGTGGTCTGGGCCTCCAGCCTTGTGGTCCCCCCGAGCTCGGCGCCGACCGTGGCAACCGTCCACGATCTCGACTTCCTCGACAATCCGGTGTTCTCGACCCGGCGGGGACGGAGCTTCTTTCCCCTGGTCTGGCGGCGGGCGCAGGAGCGGGCGGACCTGATGATCTGTCCGACCCAGTTGGTGGCAGACGACTGCGTGAGGCGGGGAGTCGACCAGGAGCGGCTCCGGGTGGTGCCCTGGGGGGTCGGAGGACCTCGCTCCACCGAGGCCGATGCGGCGGCGATCGTCGCCGAGTTCGGCCTCAAACGTCCGTTCGTCCTCTGGGTCGGGCCGCTGTCCCCACGGAAGAACCCCCGGGGCGCGGCGCTGGCGATGGGCCGGGTCGACGCCGACCTGGTCGTCGTCGGTGGGCGGGGAGAGGATCCGGAGGCGGCGGCCGCGCTCGGTTCCCTCGGCGCTCGGGTCCACCGCCTGCGGGGGATCGACGATGATCGGCTCAGTGCCCTCTACCGAGCGGCGGACGCCCTGCTCTATCCGTCGATCGCCGAGGGGTTCGGGCTCCCGATCCTGGAGGCGATGGTCCACGGCACCCCCGTCGTCACGTCCCTCGGGACCGCCACCGCCGAGGTGGCCGGTTCTGCGGCGTTGCTGGTCGACCCCCATCGCCCGGACGAGATCGCCGACGCGGTGAACGCCGCCCTGTTCGACGGGCCGACCCGGGCCCGTCTGATCGACGACGGTCATGGCCGGGCGGCGTCGATGACCTGGGAGAGTACGGCCAAGGGCTACGCCGAGGCGTTCCGGTCGGTCCTGTGACCCGTCGTCAAGGCGTGATCGGCGTCAACCTGTTGTGGCTGGTCCCCGGTGTGGTCGGTGGGTCCGAGGAGTACACGGTCCGGCTGCTGGAAGCGGTCGGCCCGCACCTTGGCGACGATCTGCGGCTCCGGCTGTACGGCCGGCCGGACCTGTTCGAGCGATACCCGGCGCTGGTCGAGGCCCATCAGGCCGTGGTGGCGCCGGCCGACCGCAGCCGCGTCATCCGGGTCGCGAGGGAGAACACGTGGCTGGCGGCGGCGTCGGCGTCCGATCTGTTGGTTCACCACGCTGGGGGGACGATGCCGGTCAGACGGTCGGTCCCCGGCTTGGTCACCGTGCACGACCTGCAGCCGCTCGAGTTCCCGGAGTTCTTCCACCCGGTCAAGCGATGGTGGCTCGGCCGGGCCATCCCGGCTGCCGTCAGACGAGCCAGACTGGTCCTGTGCCCCAGCCGGTTCACGGCCGACCGGATCGCCACCCTGCTGGATGTCGCCCCCGGGCGGTTGCGGGTGATCAGCCACGGCCACCGACCGGTCGAGCGAGACCTGACCGGCCTGGCCGACCCTGCGGACCGGTTCGGTCGCTACCTCCTGCTCCCGGCCATCGCCTACCCCCACAAGCGACACATCGACCTGGTCCGGGCCGTCGGCCGGCTCGAGCCGTCGCTCGGTGACCTGTCGATCGTGTTGACCGGCCGCCCCGGCCCGGAGCTGGAGGCGGTTCGGGCCGAGGCGGTCAGGGCCGGTATCGGGGATCGGCTCCACGAGCTGGGGCGGGTTCCGGTCGCCGAGCTGGAGCTGCTCTACCGATCGGCTCAGGCGCTGGTCTTCCCGTCGGCCTACGAGGGGTTCGGCAATCCGGCGCTCGAGGCGATGAGCTACGGGTGTCCGGCCATCGTCAGCGATGCCGGCGCCCTTCCGGAGGTCGTCGGCGACGCCGGTCTGGTGGTGCCGGTCGGCGACGTGGATGGCCTGGCTGCAGCGGTGGCCAAGGTGGTGACCGACCGAGGCCTGGCGGATGACCTGCGGCGCCGGGGGCGGGATCGGGCCCGATCGTTCGATGTCGGGATCGCCGCCGAGCGGTTGGCCGAGGTCTATCGTGAGTCGGTGGGGATCGGCAGAGATTCGGCCGGCCCGGTTCACCGGTAGCCGCTCGACCGCCATCCCCCCCCCCCCCCCC
>JBCCFN010000380.1:0-3984 GCA_039029715.1 Actinomycetota bacterium
GGCCAGGGCGGTGGCCTCGAGGGTCAATCCGGACTCCCAGGTCTGGAAGCTCCCGTCCGCCGGGGCGGCGATCAGTGGCTCCATGCCGAGCGTCGAGGCGGTCGGCGTCGACGTGGTCGTCGTGGCGACCGTGGTGGTGGTCGTCGGGGCTTCGGTGGTCGTCGGCGCCTCGGTGGTCGGCGTTGTCGTGGGCGTCGTCGTCGGCGTCGTGGTTGGCGGTGGCTCGGTGGTGATCGGAGTGTCGGTGGTCGGCGGCGCCTCGGTCGACGGGGTGGTGGTCGGGATCGGTGAGGGGACCGTCGGCGGCGGGGTGTCGATCGGCGGGGGCACGAGGGTCAGGGTGGTGGCCACCGCGGTGGTGGTCGGATCGGCCGTGGTCGGCGGACCGACGATCGTGGTCGAGACCGGCGTGGTCGGCACGGTTGCGGCCGGTGGCGGAACGGTGGCGCCGGTGCCGAGCGTGGTCGACGAGCCCAGGGTGGTGCTCGACGCTGCGCCCTCATCGGTCGACGGACCGACCGGCTGTCCGGCCAGATCGTCGGCGGACGTGTCGGCTTCGGCCACAGGCTCCTCTTCCTGGTCCTGGTTGATCGATACCGAGGCCGAGGTGCCGGTCTCGACGTCCTCCAGCGAGCCACCGACGGTGATACCCCGGCCGGTGCCTTCGCCGAGCGGGCCGTCCTCGACCGAGTCCCGCTTCGACCCGAACCGGGTGGTGTCCTCAGCTTCGCCGGTGTCCGGGTCGAGCCCGACGGTCGGCAGCTCCTCGAACCCGGGCGACTCGTCCACGTCCGGCGTGGCGTCCTCGGCCACCGACGTACGGATCAGGAGGAACACGGCCGCCCCGACAGCGAGCGCCGTGACGGCCACGATCAGGGTCTGGACGGCGACTCTGGAGCGCGACGTTGTCTCGGCGAGTGCAGATGTTCTCGCCGAGTCGACATAGCCGACATCGGAGGTGACGGCGGCATCCACCTCCAGCGCGGACCAGGTTCCGGAGTCTTCTAGAACCACCTTGGGTAATGTTACCGGTTCTCCCAGCCGGTTTCTTCTCAACCGGGGGGTTTTGCGCCGAACCGTGTCGAGCGGCAGACCGCTCAGTCCATGCCGCCGCCGGCGACCCACGAGGCGATCTCGGCCCGGGAGGCCATGCCAAGCTTGGCCAGGATGTTGCTGACGTGGACGCTCGCCGTCTTGGTCGAGATGAACAGCTGGTCGGCGATGCCCCCGTTCGTGAGGCCCTTGGCCACCAGCGTCGCAACCTCACGCTCCCGAGGGGTGAGGACCTGGGGGCTCTCGATCTCCCTGGCCTCACCGAGCAGCGCAACGATGTGGTCGAGCCGGCGGCCGGGCCAGCAGCACAGGGTGTCGGCCGCCGCTTCGAGGTGGGGCTTGGCGTCTCGACCGGCGGCGGTGGCGACCCGGGCCAGCCCGAGGTGGAGCTCGGCCCGGTCGATCACGTGGCGGCCGATGTCATCGGTGAGGCTCGCCCGGTACCCGTCCTCGGCCGCCGCCAGGTCTCCCCGGAGCTCCGCCTGAACTGCGGTCCACGCCGGCTTCGCCCACTCGGCATCGCCGATGGTGCCGATGGCGGCGGCGATCTCCTGCCGCAGTCCGGCCTCCAGGAGCGGGGTCAGCGTGCGGAGGATGATCGTCTTGACCAGCTTGTTGCCGTGCGGGTCCTCTGCGATGTCCTGGAGCCAGCGACGAATCGGTGCCGGATCGCCCTGCTCCATCCGGATCGCAGCCAACGTGGCCGATCGCCACCATGGCGAGTAGAACGGCGAATCGACCCGTAACGGCAGGCGCTCGGCCAACCGCTCGGCCTCGTCGAGACGGCCGGCATCGATGGCCGAGAACGCCGCCTCCAGGATGATCTCGTAGGGGTCGTCGAGGTCCTCCAGGGCGGCCGCCAGCTGCGGCTCGTATGCGCTCCGGTCGCCCTCCATCGCCGCCGCCTTCAGCAGGCCGATGCGGTAGCCGCCGGTCCCTATGCAGGTCAGGCCGGCCTGGGTGCTGGCCTCCCGCATCCACTCCAGGTGCTCCCTGGCGGCCGCCGAGGACGCTCGGAGCGGGATGTTGTGGAGGGCTCGGCTGGCCACGATGTGGTCGCCGGCCGCCTCGGCCTCCCGAGCAAGCTGGAACAGCTCCTCCGATGCCGCCCGCCGCTCGTCCCCGTAGTGGATGCGGGCGCTGGCCCGTTCCGCCCTGGCCTGCCTGGCCGCGCCGTCTGCGGCCGGGCCGACCGTGGCCGCCAATTCGATCGCCTGGTCGGCGACCACGATGGCGGCGTCGATCCGGCCGGTCAACATGTTGTGCTGCGCCAGGTCGGCCAGGGCCTGGGCCTTGGCCACCTCCTCTGGCAGCTCCTCGACGATGGCGGCCAGCTCGGCGGCGGCCCGGTCCGCTGCGTCCCGGTCGCCCTCTTCCCACAGCAGGCGAACCCGATGATGGATCACCTCGGCCCGGTCGACCGGATGGGCCCCAGCCAGCTCCTCCCACCGGTCGAGGTGGTGGAGGGCGGCCCGGTCCTGACCGGTCATCCAGCCGCTGAGCACGGCGATCCGGAGCAGCTCGACGTCGTCGGTGTGGACGAGCAACGCCTGCTCGGCGAAGGCCATCGCCTGGTGGGTCCGGCCGCCGTCGAGGGCTCGGACGGCGGCGTCACGGGCGGCGTCCGCCGCTTCCTTCATCCGACCGGCGCCGGTGGCGTGGGCCACCAGTGCGACCACATCGTCTGAGCCGGACGCCAGCAGGGCGTCGTGGACGGCGGCATGGATCCGCCGATGCTCCCGGGTGAACAGCCCGTCGGCAACCGCTTCCCGGACCAGCTCGTGCCGGAAGCCGAACCGGTCCGGCCCGCTCTCGGTCAGGATCCCGAGGTCGACTAGGGTCCGCAGGCAGGCCAGCAGGTCGTCCTCGGTCGCGTCGACCGCGGCGGCCAGCAGGTCGAAGCCGACATCGGCCCCCAGGACCGCCACCGCCTCGGCGACGGCCCGGGCCCGGGGTTCGAGCCCGTCGATCTCGGGTCGGAGGATCTCGGCCAGGGTCCACGGCAGGCCGGCGGTGAGGTCTGCGTCGCCGGCCGTCGCCGCCACCAGCTCGGACAGCAACAGCGGGTTGCCACCGGTCCGGTTGTGGACGTGCTCGACCGTCTGGCCGGCAACCGACCGGCCGGCGGCCGCCAGGTACTCACCGACCTCGGCCCGGCGCAGTGGTTCCAACCGGAACTGGACCACACGACTTCGCCGTTCGGCCCGGCGGAGGAAGCCGCTGGTCGGGTGGTCTGGGTGGAGGTGGTTCGGCCGGTAGGTGATCAGGATCGAGGCGCCGAGCGGCCCGGCGGCCAGGAGGCGATCGATCACTTCCAGCGACTCCGGGTCGGCCCAGTGGACGTCTTCGAACAGGAAGACGGTCGGCCCGGCGGCCATCATCCGGAGCCGCTCCGCCTCCTCCCGGACCCGGTTGGCAACCAGGCTGTGGCCGGTTGCAGCGGCGTCTCCGGTTACGGCGAGGTCGGCCGCCTCGGCGATCTCGGCGGCACCGTCGAGGTCGGCGGCGTCGTCGAGCCGTGGGGCGTCGACCGAGCGGACGGTGTCGACCGCCGAGCGGACCAGTTCGAACGGGATCGGAGTGGCCCGGGGCACCGCACCGGCCCGGATGACGCAGACATCGTCCGGTGCGGTGGCGATGATCTCCTCCGCCAGGCGGGTCTTGCCGAGGCCGCTCTCACCGCCGATGAGGACGATCCCGACCTGGTCGGGGTCGGCCATCAGGTCGGCGGCGGCCGCAAGCTCTCGGGCACGACCGACGAAGGGTCGGTCGGCGTCCCGGCTCAGGCGGACGGCCATGAATCCCATGGTAACCGCCTCAAGCCGCCTGGATCACAGGGGTTTCGGGGGTCTCGGGGGCGGGGGCCGGGAGCGGGATCGGGTCTGGGTTCGAGTTCGGGGTCGCGATGGGCCGTCCGGGCAGGGGCCGGCC
>JBCCFN010000381.1:0-3982 GCA_039029715.1 Actinomycetota bacterium
CGGACAACTTGCTGGTCGACGACAACGGGCGCCTGGCCGTGATCGACTTCCAGATCACGGGCACCGGCGCTGCCAGCTACGACCTCGGCTACTTCCTCAGCCAGTCGCTCGAGCCGGAGGTGCGGCGGCCGATCAACGATGCCCTGATCGACCGGTACTTCGAAGCGCTCGGCCAGACCGGCGTCCAGTTCGACCGGGAGTTCCTGACCCGGGTCTTCCGGCTCTCGACCGCCTGGTGTCTGATCTACCCGGTGTCGACCTTCGCCGGTTGGGAGGAGCTGCCGGAGCAGACCCGCGACATGGCCCGGGTCATGCTTCGCCGTGCGGTCAGCTCCATCCATGACCAGGGCGCCCTGGCGCTGCTCCCGCCGGCCTGAGCGAGCCGGTGCCGGCCGGCCGAGTCAGGGCCGATCCGGCGACAGATGATCCCTGGCGTTGAGGAGCAGGTGGCCGGCGCCGTGGGGCCCATTCAGGACGGCGTCCTGGCCATACAGCGCCCGCTTCTGCCAGCCGTAGGCCTCCCGATTGGTGGCGAGCGGTGCAACCTCGGCTGCCCGGGCCACCGCCTGCGGTACCACGTCCGCTGCCGGGTGGACGGCCTCGACGAACCCGGCGTCCATCGCCGCGGTGCCGGTCCACCGCTTCGCCAACATGACCGTCTCGTGGAACGCAGGCGCCGGCAGCTTGTGGCGGAACAGGGCGATCTCGGGCTCGGGGATGGTCAGCCCGATCTGCAACTCGTTGGCGCACAGAAAGCCGCGGTCCTCCCTGGCAATGCGGATGTCATGGGCCAGAGCGACCATGAACCCGGCGCCGAAGGCATGGCCTCCGATCGCCGCCACCGTCGGCATGGGGAGGAGAATCAACCGCCCGAGCAGCGCCATGTACTCGGCGCCGAAGGCGGCACGATCACCGCCGGGGTGATCCCCGTCGGCCTGGATCCAATCCAGGTCCAGACCGTTTGAGAAGAACTTCGGGTCCGCAGATGCGGTCACCAGTGCCGCGGCCCCGGTCGACGCCTCGACCTCGTCCAGGGCGGCGGCGAAGGCCCGGGTGAAGGTGGTGTTCCACCGGTTCTCGGCGTCGACCATCGTCAGGACGAAGACGTCCCCCTGCTGCTCCAGTTCGATCATGAGCCGACCGTAGCGCCCGGTCGGCCCGGCCACCCCGTCCGGTCCGGAGGTCAGCCTCGGTCGAGCGACCCGTCTGCGATCAGCACGATCCCGGCCGCCACCAGCTCGTCGACCTCGTCGTCGGTCAGCCCCAGCCGGCCGAGGACCTCGCGGGAGTCGGCGCCGGTGTAGCCGAGGCTGGTGGTCGTCCGGGTCGACGCGCCACTGAACTGCCACATCGGCGCCGGCTGGCGGACCGGGCCGACCCCCGGGGCGTCCTGCTCGGAGATGAGGCCGAGGTGGCGGATCGTGTCGTCGTTCGGCACGTGCTCCCGCCTGGCCACCGCCCCGGCGGCGAAGTCATGCTCGGCGAACCGGGCCAGGACCTCCTCCGTCGTGTATTTGGCGACCTCGGCCGCGACCTCTTCGATCAGTTGGGGCAGGTGGAAGATCCGATCGGTCGATTCGGCGAACCGTTCGTCTGTGACCCAGTCCACCCGGTCCAGGGCCAGGCAGAGCCCGTCCCACGGCGGTAGCAGGACCCCGGTTGCGATCTCGCCGTCCGTGGTCTGGAGCACCACGAGGTTGGAGCCCGGCGAGGTGGCGATCCACGGCGGCATGTCCTCGAGCGGGATGTCCGGCTCCAGCTTGGCGTGGGCGGTGGCCATCCCGTCCGGCCACAGGAACGCCAGGCCGGCGGCAACCATCGGGACGTCCACCCGCTGACCGAGCCCGGTCCGTTCCCGCATGAACAGCGCGGCCAGGATGCCCTGGACCACGGCGTTGGCAGACGTCTTGTCGATGACGACCTGGCGGACCAGGTCGCTTCGGCCGGTGGCGAGATCCCGCTGGTAGTCGACCATGCCGACCTTGGCCTGCATGACGTAGTCGTACACCGGGAGGTGGGCCTCGGGGCCGTCGTTGCCGACGCCGGAGATGGCGGCATAGATCAGCCGCTGATTTCGCTCGGCCAGGACGTCGTAGCCAAGGCCGAGCGCGGCGGGCTTGCTCGGCCGCATGTTGTGGAGGAACACGTCGGCCCCGTCGATCAACTCCAACAGGAGGGCCAGACCGCGATCGGTCTTGGCATCGATGGCACAGAACCGCTTGCCGCGGTTGAGGGCGTAGAACACGCTGTTGACCGAGTCCGGCCCGTTGCCGAGGCCGCTGGCCCGTATGACGTCCGGCCCGTCCGGACTCTCGACCTTGATGACCTCGGCCCCCAGTTCGGCCAGCATCATGCCGGCCATGGGACCGGAGTAGATCGAGGTCATCTCGACGACGGTGATGCCGGACAGCGGATGGTCGGTCTCGCTCATCTGATCCCCCTGTGTGGTGTTGGCCAGACCCGATTCCTAGGCCGAGCCGTCCAGCTCGGTCAAGGCGACGGCGGGCAGCGGTCCGACTCGACATGGCCGGGGGAGTAGGTCAGTGTTTTGACAGGCGGCGCCGCCGCCGATCGACGGCCCGGAGGTCCACATGCCCCATCTGCACCCGAGGGGGGTCAACCATCTGGCCCTCTCTACGACCGATATGAAGCGTCAGCTCTCTTTCTGGTGCGACGCACTCGGCCTGCCCCTGAAGGCCCTCTACTGGATGCACGGGGTCGAGGGTGCCTACCACGGGTTCGTCGAGCTGGCCCCCGACTCCTACGTGGCCTTCGTCCAGCACCCGGACAACCAGAGCGGGGTCGAGTACGGGGTCAGCCATGCCTCCGGTGCCGGCGGGGCGGTTCGCGGCGGGACGATGCAGCACGTCGCGTTCCACGTCGACACCTTCGAGGCCGTCCTGGCGATGCGGGACCGGCTCCGGAGCCGAGGGGTCCAGGTGATCGGCCCGATCGATCATGGATTCATCAAGTCGATCTACTTCGACGGACCGGAGGGGCTGAATCTCGAGATCAGCTGCGGTGCCGCCATCGACGAGCGGGCCTGGATCGATCCCGAGGTCACCGGGCTGTGTGGGATCGACGACGACGAACTCGCGGCAATGAAGACGCCGGCCCCGTTCGAACCGTCTGGTGACCCGGTGTCGCAGCCGACCGAACCTCACCCGGACAACCAGCGGGCGGTGGCCGACCCGGTCGGCTTCGCCCGGCTGGCCGCCGTCCCGGACGACGTGATCTGGGAGCGGGCCAGCGAGACCACACCCCCGGTTGCGGTACCGGACTGAACCATCGGATGAAGCTCTCGATCAGTGTCGGCAGCGCCTACTACGACGGGGAGAACTGGGACGACATCGTTGCCTACGTCCAGGCCGCCGACCGGCTCGGTGTCGACGCGGTGTGGTCGGCCGAGGCCTGGGGTATGGAGGCGGTGGCGTCGCTCGGCTATCTGGCGGCGGTGACCGAGCGGATCAAGCTCGGTCCGGGCATCATGCAGATCAGCGCCCGGACACCGGCCGCCACCGTCATGACCGCACTGTCGATGGCCCAGATCTCCGGGGACCGGTTCGTGCTCGGCCTCGGGGTCAGCGGCCCGCAGGTGGTCGAGGGCTGGCACGGGGCCGCCTTCGACCATCCGGTCGGCCGGCTCCGGGAGTACATCGACATCGTTCGGATGGGCCTGGACGGCAAGCGCCTGGCCTACGACGGTCGGCATCACGTGCTGCCCCGCCCCGGTGGTGAGGGCAAGGCCCTCAAGTCCTCGATTCGGCCCCGCCCCGACCTGCCCATCTACCTGGCGACCCTCGGCCCCAAGGCGCTCGAGCTGACCGGGGCGGCCGCCGACGGTTGGCTCGGCACGTCGTTCGTCCCGGAGCAGGCCGCCGTGTTCCTCGACCCGATCCGCCGAGGTGCCGAATCGGCCGGCCGGTCGCTTGGCGATGTGGCGCTGCTGGTCGGGGCGCCCCTGGCCGTGTCCGAGGACGTC
>JBCCFN010000382.1:0-3969 GCA_039029715.1 Actinomycetota bacterium
CCGGCCCCCCAGCGCCCCCTGCCCCCCCCCCCACCGCCTCCGGCCCGGGCCCTGCCGGGCCGCCCGCCGGGGGCCCGTGCGCCGGCCCGCCCGACCCGAGCACCCGACAGGCCTCTACCACCCGGTCGGCCATCGCCGCCTCGCCGTGTGCCATCCAGGCCCGTTGCTCGAACGCCGTCTTGTCCGCCGGCCGGCCCCGGCCACCGAGGACCCGGTCCCGGTCGGTGGCCAGCCGCTCGACCACCGCCGCGGTGTAGGCGTACTGGGTGTCGGTGTCGACGTTCATCTTGACCACGCCATTGGCCACCGCCTGCCGGACATCTGACGGCGCAGCCCCCGATCCGCCGTGGAACACCAGCAGCAGGCGGGCGTCCGGTCCGTGGGCCCGGGCGATGGCGTCCTGCCCCCGGGCCAGGACCTCGGGGTCGAGCACCACGTCGGCCCGAGGTTCGATGCCGTGGATGTTTCCGAACGCCGCCGCGACCAGCGAATCGTCTCCGGGGCCGAGGGCGTCGACGACGGCCACCATGTCGCCCGGGGTGGTGTACATCCGCTCGGCGGCGACGTCACGGTTGTCGATGCCGTCCTCCTCGCCACCGACCAGCCCGATCTCCAACTCCAGGACCACCCCGAGCGCCGCCAACTCGTCCCGCAGCGCCACCGACCGGGCCAGGTTGTGTGCCAGGGGAAGATGCGAGCCATCGAACATGTGGGATTGGAACAGTGGGAGCTGACCGGCCGCCACCCGGGCCCGGGTGACCGCGAGCAGCGGACCGACCACCGCATCCCAGCGATCCGGGGGGCAGTGGTCGGTGTGGATGGCGACGTTGATCGGGTACCGGTCGGCCACGACGTGGACGAAGGCGGCAAGGGCCTCGGCCCCCAGCGCTTCGTCCCCCGGACGGCCGGCGGCGAATCGGGCCCCACCGAGGCCGATCCCGATGATGCCATCACTCTCGGCGGCCGCCAGCCCGGCCAGGACCGCGTTGGCCGTCGTCGACGAGGTGACGTTGACCGACGGCACGGCCCATCCCCCGTCGGCGGCGGCTCGGAGCATCGTCCGGTACCGCTCGGGGTCGACGATCGGCACCGGACGCCCTACGCCAGATCCGGGCCGGTCGACCCGCCGCTTGCGTCCGACCCTTCGCCCCGGTCGTCCGAGGGGTTGTCCTCGAGGCTGACCTCCAGCCGGCGGCGAGCCCGGGAGAGGTGAGCGGCCATGGCGTCGCGAGCCCGGGCCTCGTCCCCGGCCTCGATCGCCCGAAAGATTGCCCGATGCTCCTGCACGGTCAGTTCGGCGTTGCCCGGGTCCTCGGCGATCACCCGACCGATCCAGACGTGGAGCAACGACTGGAGGCTCGACAGGATGTTGGTCATCACCCGGTTGCCTGCGGCGTGGGCCACCTCCATGTGGAACGCCACATCGGCGGCAACCAACGCCTCCGGCTGGTCGATCGACCGCTCCATGGTCGCCAGATGACCGCCGAGCCGCTCGACGCTCGGATCGTCCCGGCGGGTGGCGGCAAGCCCGGCGATTAGGACTTCGATGTGCTGCCGGGCCTCGACGGTCTCCATCGTTCGCCGCTCGCCGAGCAGCAGGCCCCACTCGATCACCCGGGGGAGCAGATCTGATGAGCTCGAGGCGACATAGGTCCCGTCCCCCTGCCGGATCTCGACCAGGCCGAGGAGGCTCAGCGATTTGAGCGCCTCCCGCACCGCAGACCGCCCGACCCCGAAGGCTTCGGCGAACTGCCGCTCCGGCGGCAGCTTGTCACCGACGCTGACCTCCCCGCTGCGTAGGACGTAGTCGAGCAGCGACCGGGCGACCTCGAGCGCCGGCGGGGGGCTGGACTTGATGAATCGTTCGAGAGGTTGACCGGACACCGTGGACTCCACTCCGACGAGTTCCCGGGATCGCCGAACTGCCGAACCCCCCTCGCCTGGACTGAGACTCTACAACCGGTTGACCAACGGTTGCGACCCACTGGGTGAAATCATTGACATACGTGGATTCTGACAGGTTGTTCAGAAAGCCACAAGCAAATTGGTTGACCGGTTGACCTCTCCCGAGTAGGGTCCAAATCAAGCCGGCGGGCGCGGGTCCGCTGGCTTCACGCCCAGCACACGCCGAGCGACAGCAAAACGACGCCGAGCACACGCCGACTGGGCGCACGCCCAAACAGATCAGGGGGAAACCGATGGCGAACCAGGGACGATCGATGCTGCACCGACCGACGAGCGCTGCCTGGCCGACGGGGCCGGGACAACCGATGAGCCGCCGATCGGCGCTCGGACTGCTGGGGGGTGCAGGGGCTGCCGCCATGCTGCTCGCCGCCTGCGGGGACGACGGTGAGGGGGCGGGCGACGGCGGCGAAGCCACGCTGGCCGGCACCTCGCTGTCCGCCATTCTCCGCCAGAGCTTCATCGCCCAGCAGAACACGCTGCGGACCGGCCAGGCCAAGCTGTGGGCCCAGGAGCGGGAGGCCGAGGCCGACGTCACGATCGGCGGCAACTGGCGGGAGCTGATCGCCGCCATCGTGGCCGACGGCACCGGCGGCGACGTCGGCGAGCTGTTCAACAACCAGGCCTTCATCTACCAGAACTCCCTGGCCGATGTCAGCGACCTGGTCGAGGAGCTCGGCGACCAGTACGGGGGCTGGTATGACCTGGCGGCTGAGGCCGGACAGGTCGACGGGGTCTGGCGGGCCGTGCCCTGGGCCTACACCGCCCAGGCAGTCAACTACCGGGCGGACGTGTTCGCCGAGGCCGGGGTGGAGGCCCCGACCACCTACGAGGAGCTGCTGGAGGCGGCGTCGATCATCAACGACCGCGGCCTGCCGCCGGCCGGGTTGACCATGAGCCAGACCGGGCCGAACGACTCGGCGAACTTCGCCTACTCGATGCTGTGGTCCTTCGGTGGGGCCGAGGTGGAGGAGGACGGCACCACCGTGGCCATCAACAGCGACGGGACCCGGGCCGCGCTGGAGTACTTCCGCCAGCTCTCGGCCGTGTCGACCCCGAACACCACTGCCTACGACGAGGGCGGGAACAACCGGGCGTTCCTGGCCGGCGAGATCTCGATGACCCAGAACGCCACGAGCATCTACTTCACCGCCGAGACCGACGCCCCGGAGATCTTCCAGGCCATGGATCACTTCAGCTACCCGGCCGGTCCGGCCGGCCGGCAGGAGTTCATCCAGATGAACCTGCTCAGCATCTTCGAGTTCTCTGACAACCAGGAGGCGGCCAAGGACTTCATCCGCTTCATGCTCCGGCCGGAGAACCTGGATCCGGTCGTCCAGGTCGGCCTCAGCTTCTACACCCCGATGTTCCCGGCCTACGAGGACAAGGCCAACATGCCCTGGAACGTCGACCCGAAGCTCGCTTCCCTCCGGGGCACCGCAGCCGGCGGCCACCTCCCGGGGTGGCCCGGTCCGGCCAGCCGGGCATCGGCCACCGCCTACGAACAGCAGTCGGTGGTCAACATGTTCGCCGCGGTCGCCACCGGTGACTCGATCGACGCTGCCATCGACCGGGCCGAGGCCGAGCTCACCACCGCCTACGGCGGCTGAGGGTGCCCGGCGGCATGGCGGCGACCCTTCCCACGATCGACGCCCCTGCACCGTCCTCCGCCGCAACGGTGCAGGGGCGGGCCCGCCCCTGGTCGACCCTGACTGGAGGCCGGGCTCGCCACCGGCCGAGCGGACGGGCCCGCCGTGAGCGACGGGTCGGGTACGCCATGCTGGCGCCGATGGTCCTGGTGGTCGGGGGCCTGATCGGCTACCCGCTGGTGTTGTCGATCTGGTTCGGCTTCACCGACAAGGCGATCGGTGAGGCCGGGACCTGGATCGGGCTCGGCAACTACGTCGACTCCTGGAACGACCCGATCTTCCGCCGGACGCTGTGGAACACGTTCAACTACACGGTCACCGCGGTGCTGGCCAAGCTGCTGATCGGCGTGGCCATGGC
>JBCCFN010000383.1:0-3957 GCA_039029715.1 Actinomycetota bacterium
CACGCACCTCTTCGGGCGTGCCAATAGCGACCTGGGGGCGACCGGGCTCGCCCGCCGGCTCGGCGGACTCGATCGGCTGACTCGATTCATTGACCCAGGGCAGGGCGTCGCTGATGCGCGCGGCGGCGGACTGATCTGGTCGACCCGGACGACCAAACCGGCTGGGATCGAGCCGTCGCCGAGCTGCTCGACCCCGAGACGTTGGCCAAAGCCAAGGCCGATTCCGGCCGGGCCGGCCGGTACGAGGCCATGGTCGACGCCCACGAGGCGGTCATCACCGGCCGCTCGGTGACCCAGACCAGCGACGAGGGCTGACCGACCAGCCTCTCGGTGCGGTGGTACCGCTGGCTACGACGTCCCGGAACAGGCCTCAGCGGGCCGGGACCAGCTCGTCGAGGCGGCCGGTCGACGTGGCGGCGTCCACCAGGTCGCTTCGAGCAAGGATTCGCTCCTCGTCGAGCCGGAGCGCACCGGACTTGCGGGCCTCCTCGACCCCGACCCGGGCCTGGACGATGGCGATGATGAACAGCGTCACCCCGTACCGCTGGTTGAACGGCCCGGACTCGGTGATCGAGGTCATGACCACCATGGTCAGGTAGACCAGCGGGAACAGCCCGATCGGGCCCCGGACCCAGCGGACGTGATCGGTGGCCCGGACGACGCCCCGGAACAGGAACACGGCGAACACGATCGTCATCGGGATGCCGACGTCGAGCGCCGACTCGAACAGCGCGTTGTGGGCATGGGTCGGGCCCCAGTCGAAGGCGGCGTAGGCCGAGATCCGGTGCGATTCGCTCAGCGGTCCACCGAAGTACCCCTCGTACCCGTAGCCGAGCCACGGCTTCTCGCCGATCGACCGGATGACCTCTTCCCACAGCGGGACCCGACCGGTGAAGGTGGCGTCCTTGCCGAACCGGCCGGCGATCTCCTCCAGGTTGGCGGTGACCAGCAGGCCGGTCAGGGTCATCCCGGCCAGCATGGTGATGGTGACTGCGCCGGCCAGGGTCTTGCGGGCCCGGAAGGCCAGGAACACCACGAACCCACCGGCGGTCACCAGCCCGGCCCCGAGCGAGGTCTTCGACTCCGAACCGACCAGGAGCAGGAGGGAGATGGCGGTCAGGCTGTAGAACGGGACCCGCCACCGCCGGAAGGTCCGGGCTGCGATCAGGAACACCATGACCGCAAGCAGCCCGTGATGGCCGAGGGCGTTCTTCTGGGTGCCGAGGCCGTCCCAGGCCCCGCTGGCGCTGCGCCCCAGTGGACCCATGGCAAAAACCCAGAACAGATCGAGCACGATGCCGACGGTGAAGGCCACCGTGGTCAACCCGAAGATCTCTCTGGGCGTGAACCGGACCATCAGGATCAGCGCCAGGCCGATCAGGGCATAGATGTTGACCACCGCGGCCAGCGACTCGCTGAACCGGCTCGACCAGATGGGGGACAGGCCGAGCACCACGAGATAGGCGACCATCAGCGGCTCAGCGGTCAGGAACCGGACGACGGCGTCTCCGTTGCCGACCAGGCCGAGGGAGAGCAGCAGGACCGCGGCGAGCGAGCCGTAGGACAGCAGGAAGTCACTTTCCGGGCCGGAGGCCGAGCCGGTGTTCTCCAGGAACCAGCTGGCGGGGGTCCCGAACATGTTGATCAGGATCAGGCCGACCACGATGCCCCGCTCGGCCAGGCCGGGGCGGGGCACGGCGGCGTTGGCCGCCGTCGGTGTCGGGAGCGTTCGCAGCATGACCGGGCGATTCTACCTCGCCCACCGGTCAAGGCGCAGACACCGGGCCGGGGGAGAGTTGCCCGCCGACGGGCGGGCCGGCCTACGCTTCCAGCCTGACTCGGCGACCGGACCGGTCGTCGCCGACGGGGAGAAGGAGAAGCGATGAGTGGGCCGTTGACCGGTATCCGGGTGATCGAACTTGCCGGGATCGGCCCCGGTCCGATGTGCGCCATGCTGCTCGCCGACCTGGGGGCCGAGGTGATCCGGGTCGATCGTCCGGTCCAGTCCGGCCTCGGTGTGCCGCGGCGGGCCCGCGAGTTCGATGTCCTGCTCCGGGGGCGTCGATCGATCGCCGTCGACCTGAAGTCGCCGGACGGCATCGAGACGCTCCTCCGGATGGTCGAGCAGGCAGACGCCCTGATCGAGGGCTTCCGACCCGGCGTCACCGAGCGCCTTGGCCTCGGGCCGGAGGACTGCGCAGCCCGAAACCCCGCCATGGTCTATGGCCGGATGACCGGGTGGGGCCAGGACGGCCCGTTGGCCACCGCCGCCGGCCACGACATCAACTACATCTCGTTGACCGGCGCCCTGGCCGCCATCGGTCCCCTCGACGGCCCCCCGATCCCGCCGCTCAACCTGATCGGCGACTACGGCGGCGGGGCCCTGTTCCTTGCGTTCGGGGTCTGTGCGGCCCTGCTGGAGGCCCGCAGCTCCGGGACCGGCCAGGTGGTCGATGCGGCCATGGTCGACGGGGCGGCATCGCTGCTCAGCTCGGTGTTCGGCCTCCATGCGTCCGGGGCGTGGGGTCTGGAGCGGGGGACCAACACCCTCGACGGGGGGAGCTACTTCTATGGCGCCTACCAGTGCGCGGACGGGGAGTGGGTGTCGATCGCTCCGATCGAGGCCAAGTTCCATGCCGAGCTGCTCGATCGCCTCGGCATCGATCCGGCGGACATCCCGGACCAGCACGACAAGACCCGGTGGCCGGCCCTCAAGGAGCGGGTGGCGGCCATCTTCGCCACCCGGACCAGGGACGAGTGGGTGGCGGAGCTGGAGGGGACGGACGTCTGCTTCGCTCCGGTCCTGACCATGGAGGAGGCGGCCCGCCACCCCCACATCGCGGCCAGGGAGACCCTGATCGAGGTCGAAGGGGTGCTGCAGCCGGCGCCGGCTCCCCGGTTCAGCCGCACGCCGGGGCGGGTGCACGGCCCGGTCCCGCACCCCGGTCAGCACAGCCGGGACGTGCTCGGGGAGTGGGGCTTCGACCGCGGCGAGGTCGACCGCCTCGTCGACGCCGGGGTGATCGTCCAGCACCAGGACTGACCGCCACCGCGGCGGATCGAGCCCGCCTGGCAAGGGGTCGAGCGCGGAATCGACCACCCGGTCGGGTCCGTATAAGGTCGCGTTCATGGACCCGACCTATCCCCCCGAGAGCGAGCAGTACCGGGAGAAGATCGTCGCCTTCCTCGACGAGCATCTGCCGTCGAACTGGGCCGGCATCGGTGCCCTGACCGGTGAGGCCCGGACCCGGTTCCACAACGAGTGGCGGGAGACGCTTCGCGACAATCGCCTGCTGGCCCCGAACTGGCCGGCCGAGTTCGGTGGGGGTGGGCTGACCCACATCGAGCACGTCGTGCTGAACGAGGAGTTCGCCCGGCGCGGGGTTCCGACCTCCGGCCCAAACGATGCGTTCAGCATCGGCATGGTCGGCAACACCATCCTGGCCTGGGGGACGGACGAGCAGAAGGCCGAGCTGATCCCTCGGATCCTGTCCGGTGAGGACCTGTGGTGCCAGGGCTACTCCGAGCCGAACGCCGGATCGGACCTGGCCAACCTGGGGTGCAAGGCCGACCTCGACGGCGACCAGTGGATCATCAACGGCCAGAAGATCTGGACCTCGAGCGGCGCGACCGCCAACTGGATCTTCGTCCTGGCCCGGACCGACCCGGACGTGCCGAAGCACAAGGGCATCTCGTTCCTGCTGGTGCCGATGGATCAGGAGGGGGTCGAGGTTCGCCCGATCACCAACATCGCACGGCACGACCACTTCAACGAGGTCTTCTTCACCGACGCCACCTGTCCGAAGGAGAACGTCCTCGGCGGGATCAACAACGGATGGGCGGTCGGGAACACGCTCCTCGGCTACGAGCGGGGAGTCGGGGCGACGACGACCTCGCTCAGCTATCGGGCCGAGCTCGATGCGTTCATCGAGATGGCACGGTCGGCCGGCAAGCTGG
>JBCCFN010000384.1:0-3957 GCA_039029715.1 Actinomycetota bacterium
GACACGTTGCCCAGCTTCGACTTGGTCTGGCCCTCGAACTGGGGCTCGGCGATGCGGACGGCCACGATGGCGGTCAGCCCCTCCCGGATGTCCTCACCCTGGAGGTTGTCATCCGACTCCTTGAGCAGGCCCCGTTCCTTGGCGTAGAGGTTGACCGTGCGGGTGAGCGCCGAGCGGAAGCCCTGCTCGTGCATGCCGCCCTCGATGGTGTTGATGCCGTTTGCGAAGCTGTGGATTCCATCGGTCTGGTACCCGGTGTTCCAGCTGAAGGCGAGCTCGACCGCCTCGTCCTCGCCCTCCTCCTCGTACCAACCGACCTCTTCGAACAGGGCCTCCTTTGAGGCGTTCAGGTGCTGGACGAAGTCCTTGATGCCACCGTCATAGCGGAGGACCACTTCCTCGAAATCGGGGTCCCGCTCATCCCGGATATGGAACTCCAGACCGGCGTTGAGGAACGCCATCATCTGGAACCGATCCACCAGGGTCTGGGTCCGGAACTCGATCCCCTCCTTGAAGATGGTGGGGTCCGGCCAGAACCGGACCGTGGTGCCGGTGCGGGTGCCGCCGTCATCGTCCGCCGGGGCGTCACCGCTGACATAGAGCTTGGTGTCCGGCTCACCGCCGTCCTTGAACGACATGAAGTGCCGGCTGCCGTCCCGGTCGATCTCGACCTCGACCTTGGTCGACAGGGCGTTGACCACCGAGACGCCGACGCCATGCAGGCCGCCGGAGACCTTGTACCCACCGTCACCGAACTTGCCGCCGGCGTGGAGCACGGTCAGCACCACCTCGGCTGCGGTCAGGTCCTCATACTTGGGGTGGACGCCGACCGGGATGCCACGGCCGTCGTCTGTGACCTGGACCCCGCCGTCTGGCCGCACGGTGACATCGATGCGATCGCAGTGGCCCGCCATCGCTTCATCCACAGCGTTATCCACAACCTCCCAGACGAGGTGGTGGAGCCCGGTGGGGCCGGTGGAGCCGATATACATCCCGGGCCGTTTCCGCACGGCCTCCAGGCCCTCCAGGACCTGAATGGACGATGCGGAATACGAATCGCCGGCGCCTTGAGGATCGCGTTCAGAGTTGTTTGACATGCAGAGAATAACGTTCCGGTCGCTGGGAAACGGGGCCACGAGACAGGGCCCGAAGGAGGCCGGTTCCCGGACGGGTGCCGGCGCATTCCCCGATGGTCCAGTCTACCAGTTTCCGGGCTGGTCCCGGTGTCGAATCGGGGTCGAAGATCGCCCGGAACCTCAGTATTTCAGCGGGTTTTCAGCCGGATGGACCACAGCTGTCACCGATCGACCCTGGTCACCACCCGGTCCAGCCGGCCGGCACCGAACATGGCATCGAACCGCTCGATGATTTGGCCTTCCATCCAACCGACCTGAGCTGCCCACGCCGCGTCTTCGCACCCGATCGTCAACACGCCATCCACCAGTTCCACCGGGCGAGTTGTGGCCGATAGTCCGGGCCCGACCAGGTCGGGCCAACGTTCTTCCAGCTGGCTCAACACCCGAATAGGCGGGGCACCCAGATTGCGGACGAACCGCTCGAGCGACTCACCGATCGGCGTCGGGCCTGGGGAATTCCCCAACCCCGGATCGAGGAGCTCCTCGTCGGTCGGACGGCCATCGAACCGCCGCCGCCCGCTACCCATCAGGCCGCTCCCCCTCCATCGGGAGTCCGTCGGCCCCGAATCGGAGCAGCCGGTCCGGGGCGGTCCGTGGCGGAAGCTCCGACGCAGACGTGATCACCGTCTGGCCGGTCGGCAGATTGTCCAAGAGTGCGGTCGAGCGGTCCGGGTCGAGCTCGGACAGCACATCGTCAAGCAACAACAGCGGCGGTTCGGCCAGCCGCTGGGTCACGAGTAGATGCCCGGCCAGCCGGAGGGCGAGGGCCAGGGTCCGCTGCTCCCCCTGGGACGCCTCGGTCCTGGCCGCCAGACCGTTCAACCCCAACGCCAGCTCGTCCCGGTGCGGCCCGACCGAGGTCACCCCTCGGCGAACGTCGGTCTCCCGCTCCGCCTCGATGGCGAGCTCGAGCGAGTCCAGGTCCCACGAACGTCGGTAGTCCGCGGCGATCGGCACCGTCGCCCCGGCCAACACCTCGTAGGAACTGACGACGAGCGGCAACAGCTGATCGACCAGGGCCTCCCGCCGATTGGTCACATCGGTCCCGGTGGTCGCCAACTTGGCGTCCCAGACGTCCAGGGTCATGCGCCCGGCCTCGTCCAGGCGACCGTGGGACTGCCGCAACAGGGCATTGCGCTGCTTGAGGATCCGATCCAGATCCCGCAGCACCGCGTCTGCCTTCGGATCGAGGGCGACCAGGACGTCGTCAAGGAAGTCCCGCCGCAGCGCCGGCCCCTCCTTGACCAGGGCCAGATCGTCCGGGGCGAACACCGTGATCCGCAGCGCACCGAGCAGATCCCGGCTCCGCTGCAGTCGCTGGCGGTTGACCTGGGCCCGGATCCGACGCCGGCCAAGCTCCAGCTCGATCAGCACCTCCCGATCGTCTCGGATGCCTTCGGCCCTGATCACGGCCGTCTCCGCACCTCGCCGGATCAGGCTCTCGGTCGGCGAGCCCCGGAACGACTTGAGGGTGGCGAGCACCCCGAGCGCTTCCAGCAGGTTGGTCTTGCCCGATCCGTTGGCCCCGACGATGGCGGTCAGGCCACGGTCGAGCGGCAGCTCGAGCGTTTCATAGCTCCGGAAGTCCTGAAGCCAGAGCCGGGTGATGTGCATGGTCGGCCGGTGCCGGACCGCCTGGGGCGCCCGCCGGCGCTCAGGACACCCGGACCGGCATGATCAGGTACAGGAACTCGCTGGAGTCGATGCCCCGGACCACGGCCGGCTTGAGCTCGTCGATGGTGGCCAGGGTGACCTCGTCGCCTGAGGCGACCTCGATCCCCTCGAGCAGGAACTGGGGGTTGAAGGCCACGGTCAGATCCGACCCCTCGTAGCGGCCCTCGACGCTCTCCCGTGCGGTACCGACGTCCTGGGTGATGGCCACCAGCTCCACACTGCCGTCTGCGATCTCCAGCCGGATGGGGGTCGACTCCCTGGCCAGCAGCTTGACCCGGCGCAGCGCGTCGAGCAGCTCGGCCCGACCGACGGTGAGCGTGTTCGGATGGGACTCCGGGATCAGCCCCCGGTAGTTGGGGAAGTCCCCCTCGATCAGGCGGGTAACCAGCGTGACATCGCCGACCTCGAACGAGGCCTCGCGCTCCCCGAGCTTCAGCTCGACCGCCTCACCCTGGCCCAGGATGCGGTTCAGCTCGCCGAGGGCGCGGGACGGAATGAGGACGCTCTGGCCCTCGTCGAGTACCGAGACCCCGGCGACATCGCGCATGGCGAGCCGGAACGAGTCGGTGGCGACAAGCCGCAGCCCGTCGGCCTCGGCGGCCAGGAGCACACCGGTCAGGATCGGGCGGGAGTCGTCGGAGCTGGCGGCCAGGACGACCTGCTTGAGGGCATCGGCCAGTTGCTCGGACGACAGCGACACCGATTCCGAACCGAGCGCGGACATCTTGGGGAACTCATCCCCGGCGATCAGCCGGATGCTGAACTCGCTCCGTCCGGAGGCGATGCTGAGCGACTCGTCTGCAGCGGCGAAGGAGACCGCGCCGGGCTGGAGCGCCTTGACGATGTCGGAGGCGAGGCGGGACGGGATCACGGCGGTGCCGTCGGACTCGCCGGTGACGGTGACCCGGATGGAGATCGTCAGGTCCAGGTCGCTCCCGGTCAGGGTCAGGGTGTCGCCGGCCAGCTCGGCCCGGACGCCGGACAGGCCCGGCATACCACCGCGACCGCTGACGGCGCGGCCGGCAATGCCGAGCGCCTCGACGATCACGTCTCTCTCACATCGGAACTTCATCGCTTCGGGACCTGGTGTAGGGGGGGTGTGTCGGGGTGCGGTCGTGGGGGTGGACTTCGGTGACTGCGAACGACC
>JBCCFN010000385.1:0-3955 GCA_039029715.1 Actinomycetota bacterium
CCCGGTCCCGGGGCGAGGCCGGCGCCTTCCGGGCCGAGTCCCGGGCCAGCGGTATCGCCGGTCCGGCTTTCGGGGCCATCCTCCCGCCGGGCCACCACCGCCCGGCGGTGGCCTGGCAGCGGTACCTGGCCGACCAGGGATGGGCCGGGTTGCACTGGCCGGTCGCCAACGGCGGCCGAGGTCTGAGCCGGGCCCACACCGCGGTCTGGTTCGAGGAGTGCGCCCGGGCCCGTGTCGCCCCCTATCTGAACCTCCAGGGCCTGATCCTGGCCGGCGAGGCGCTGCTCCGATCCGGGACAGACGCCCAGCGGGAACGGTTCCTCCGGCCGACCCTGACCGGCGAGATCCTGTGGTGTCAGCTGTTCAGCGAGCCCGGGGCCGGCTCCGACCTCGCCGGCCTGGCCACCGCTGCGGTCCGGGACGGCGACCACTGGGTCCTGAACGGCCAGAAGGTGTGGTGTTCGAACGGGCAGTTCGCCCAGTTCGGGATCCTCCTGGCTCGGACCGACCCCGACGCCAGGAAACACCGCGGCATCTCGTTCTTCTGCCTCGACATGACATCGCCCGGGGTCGAGGTCCGCCCGCTCAGGCAGATGACCGGCGACGAGGAGTTCTGTGAGGTCTTCTTCGACGACGTGATCGTCCCGGCGGATGCGCTGCTCGGTCCCGAGCACGACGGCTGGCGGGTGGCGATGGAGGTGCTCGGCGACGAGCGGAGCTCGGTCGGGGCCTCCGGGGCGATCGGGCTCGAGCAGCGGCTGACCGAGCTGGCGGCCGCCGGCGCCGGAGACGACCCGCTCGCGGTCGACGAGCTGGCCGGCTTGCTGGCCCGCGGCCACGCCCTTCGGGCCCTGCTCGACCGTCGGGGGGACGACGTCGCGCTTGCGCCGGCGGCCAAACTGCTGCGGACCGAGGTCGATCTGGCCGCCACCGAGTTGACCGCCGCGTTCCGGGGCGCCGATGCACTCCTGCTTGACGAGACGACCGAGCAGTTCCTCTACGCCCCGGGGATGCGCATCGCCGGGGGAACCAGCGAGATCCAGCGCAACATCATCGGCGAGCGGCTGCTCGGGCTGCCCCGCGAGCCGTCCCCGGCCCGCGTTCAGGCCTGACCGACGGGCCCGATTCCGGTCGGTGGCCGATTTTTTTGAAATTCTTTTCCACCGTGGGAACTTTTGCCCGCAACCCTGCGACTAATCGGGTGTTGACGAGTTCTGGTGCCCGGAAGTGAGCGTTCACCACCGTCACGGTCGATTCGGATAATCTCGGCGGAACCCTAGTCGACTGACGGTCTTGTACCCGCGGAACAATCACTTCCGGGCACCTCGTCACACCGCCGCACCGCCCAACCCCACCGGGGCCACGGGCGAACGATGAGATGGGGCCTGCATGCAGGTCGACCGGGGCCAACCGCCGCAGTGACCCGGAGGCTCAGGCCCTTGACAACAGAACTGACACGGCTCGCCGACCGTGCCCTGCCCGGTGACGAGCCCGTCACCCACGCCTGGCCGGGGGTGGTCGGTCCCCGACCGTCGATCTTGACGCTGCTCAGCGCCGCGCTGATCGTCGGGATCTTCGCCCACCTGGTGTTCCCCCTCCCGGCGTGGTGGCCCTACGGGTTCGGGATCGTGGCCATCGTTGTCAACCTGATGATCGCGGTCTGGCAGGCGTTCAGCATTCGGGTGGTGGCGGTGACCAGTACCGGGATCCACGTCCTGAAGAAGGCGCCGTGGGCCAACCACCTGACCCAGATCGTCGGCTCGATGCCCCGGATGCCGCTCGGTCCGTTGATCGGACGGTGGTCACTGCTGTCGGTTGCCAACACCGAGATGTGGGTCCACCACCGGCATCAGGGCCTGGTCGAGGCGTTCGACGACGAGTACCGGGGCCGGTTCGACCTGCGTCCGACCACCGGCGTGCTCGCCGACTGATCGGTTCGCAGGTCAGGCCGCGACTCAGGTCCCCGTCACCGGGGTCAGCCACCAGACCACGCGGTGGGTGCCGCCGGCGACCAGTCGATCGGTGTCCGGGCCGCAGGCCGCCGTGCCGAGGCCCCGGATGGCGGCGTCGACGTGGACCTCGATCTCGTCGTCCATCGCCAGCTCGGCAAGGGTCGTGGCCTCGGTCAGGGCTCGGTCCCCGTGGCGACGGGCGGCGAAGATCACGGTCGGTTCGCCCGTGATCCGGAACCCGTTGCCGGTGTCGTCGACCAGCTCGAACCACCGGCAGTCGACGTGGGCCCCGTGCTCCTGGGGCACGACGAATTGGTGGTACTGGTCTTCCACCGTCGTCTGCCACCGACCGAGACGGGCCGCCGCGGTGCGGTCGGGGTAGGTCTCGTCCGGGCCGGGGCCGAACCATCGGAGGTGCCGATAGCTGGCCGGCACGGTGAACACGACGCCGACCCGGGGCAGGTCGTGCCACTCGGTCGGCGTCGTGATCTCCTCCTCGAATCGGATCCGCCCGTCGCCGAGCCGGCGAGCCGTCGTCCGGTGGTCGATCGGGCCGACCGTTCGAATGGTGACGACGGAGTCTGTGTCGTCCTCGGCCGACTCGATCAGCTCGGTGATGGCCGGGGTCTCGTCTGTGAGGCGGTCGAGGCCCCAGGACAGCCACGTCGGTCGGATCCCGGTGGTCGGTGCGGTCCAGCCCTGCGACACGCCGTCGTTGTCGGTCGGGGCCCGCCAGACCGTGGCACGGACCCGGTCGGCCAGCCCGCCGACGAGGTCGACGACGTCCGGCGGGGCCGGATCCTCCAGCACGGGCGGCAGGCGTGGCGGGCCGTTCCGGCGATCGACCAGGACGGCCTGGTCGTGACCGATCGGGTGACCGGCCGCCGCCCACGGTTGGTCGGTGGCAAGGGCCACGGTCACATCGATGGTGGCCGCATCGATCACGGCGTCCCGGTCGAGGGGCGGGACCGTCAGCGGGACCTCGACGGTCTCGCCCGGTCCGACCGGCCCCGGCTCCAGGGTCCCGGCCGTCCGCTCCTCGCCGTCGACGAGCAGGGACCACCGGATCGATGCGATGTTCGGGGTCAGCGTCAGGTGGGCCCACCGGTTGGTGATCGCCGCGGTCCAGGTCTGCTCGTCGCCGGTGACCGTGACCGTGACCGGCCGCACCAGCCAGGCCAGCTCGGCCAGGCCGAGGTGGGGGAGGCCGTCCGGGTCGACCAGGCCGTTGATGCAGAAGTTGGCATCGTTCGGCTCGTCGCCGTAGTGCCCGCCATAGGCGAACCAGGTCCGGCCGTCCTCGGTGGTCTCCCGAAGACCCTGGTCCTTCCAGTCCCAGACGAATCCGCCCCCGAGCGCCGGCAACTCCCGTACCGCAGCCCAGTAGTCGGCCAGGTTGCCGTTCGAGTTGCCCATGGCGTGGCTGTACTCGCACATGATCAGCGGCCGGTCATCCGCACCGGTCTCCTCGGCCCACGTCGCCCACGCTCGGATCTGGGCCACCGTTGGGTACATGGGGCATATCACGTCGGAGATGAGTCGCTCGGAGCGGGTGGCCGGCCGTTCCCGGAGCGCAGCCGGGCTGTCTGGCCGCCACGCATGGTTGAGCCACCCCTCGTACTGGATGAACCGGCTGGGATCGACCCGGCGGACCCAGGCCGCGGCGGCATCATGGCCGGCCCCGTGGCCGGACTCGTTGCCGAGCGACCAGCCGATGATCGAGGGGTGGGAGCGGTCCCGAAGCACCATCCGGGCCACCCGGTCGACGATCGCCTGGTCGAACCGGCCGCCGGCCGCCAGCGAGTCGTGGCGGGCGTGACTCTCCACGTTGGCCTCATCGACCACGTAGAGCCCAAGCTCGTCGCACAGGTCGAGCAGGACCGGGTCGTTGGGATAGTGGGCGGTCCGAACCGCGTTGATGTTGTGTCGCTTCATCGACACCAGCTCGTCCCGGATCTCGTCCCCGGTCAGGGTCTTGCCGGTGTCGGGGTGGTGGTCGTGAC
>JBCCFN010000386.1:0-3942 GCA_039029715.1 Actinomycetota bacterium
CCCGGGCCGACCAGGCGGTTCAACCAGTCGGCGGCCGCAGCCCGGAACGCCGGCGTCCCGATGCTCGGCGGATAGGTCCGCTCGGTCCCCGACCCGGCCAGTGCGGCGACGACTGCGGCCGGCGGCGGGTCGAACGGCGTCCCGATCGACAGGTCGACGATGCCGCCGTCGTGGCGATCGGCCGCCGCCGAAAGCTCGTTTAGCCGATCGTAGGGATAGGGCGGAGGGACGAACCCCTCGGTGGCAGCACCGGCCGGCGTGTTCATGTGGGACCCCTACTCGTCGATCTTGCGAACCACGAAGTCCTCGAGACGGCTGGCCGATGCCGGCTCGAACCGGGCAAGCAGCCGCATGCCGTCATCCTCGGTGGTCTCGGTGAGGACCTCACCCTCGCGGTGGGCGGCGGCCAGGATATCGCCACGGGCCCACGGCACGAACAGCTCGTAGACGTCGGTCCGATCCCGCAGCCGCCCGCCGATGGCCTCCAACAGCTCGTCGATGCCCTCCCCGGTCACCGCCGACACCGCCACCGAACCGGGGTGACGATCGACGAGGGCGGCCACGTCCGGGGCCAGATCGGCCTTGTTGAACACGATCAGCTCCGGGAGCTCCTCGGCCTCGATCTCGGTCAGGACCTGTCGGACCGCATCCATGTGGGCCACCGGATCCGGACCGGATGCATCGACCACGTGGACCAGCAGGTCGGCGCCGGCCGACACCTCGAGGGTCGACTTGAACGCCTCGACCAGCTGATGGGGCAGCTTCTTGACGAAGCCGACCGTGTCGGTCACCAGGATCTGCTCGCCGCCCGGCAGCTGCAGTTTCCTGGTGGTCGGATCGAGGGTTGCGAACAGTCGGTCCTCAACCAGCACCTCGGCCCCGGTCAGGCGGCGAAGCAACGACGACTTCCCGGCGTTGGTGTAGCCGACGATCGAGACCGTCCGGTACGGCGAGCGGTGGCGGGCCTTTCGCTGGTTCGACCGGCGGGCCGAGATCGACGCCAGGTCCCGCTCGAGCTTGTGCATCCGCCGAACCAGCCGGCGACGGTCGACCTCGAGCTGGGTCTCGCCGGGACCCCTGGTCCCGATCCCACCGCCCTGCTGGCTGAAGTCCTTCTTGTTCCGGAGGCGGGGCAGCCGGTACCGGAGCTGGGCCAGCTCGACCTGGGCCTTGCCCTCGGCCGATGTGGCGTGCTGGGCGAAGATGTCGAGTATCACCGCCGTCCGGTCGAGGGCGGTCCGCTTCAGCATCCGCTCCAGGTTGAACTGCTGGCCGGGGCTGAGCTCGTCGTCGAACACGACGGTGTCGGCGTCGATGGCAAGCGACGAGTCCAGGATCTCCTGGACCTTTCCCCGACCGACGAAGGTGCCGGGGTCCGGCGACTCACGACGCTGCACGATGCGGTCCATGGCATCGGCCCCGGCGGTGTCGACAAGCAACTCCAGCTCGTCGAGCGAGGCCGCGGTGTCCTCGGCCGACTGTCCGGCGACCGTCACCCCGACCAGGACGATGCGCTCCCGGAAGCTCTGGTCGATGAACCCGGCCTCGACCGTGGCCCCGTACTCACCGAACGCGCCTCGGTGGTCCCCGATGCGCTCACCGTCCGGCCCGAACGCTGCGCCGTCCTCGACCCCGACCTCGAACAGCTCATCGAAGCCATCCTCGACCCCGCCGACGCCACCGGCCCCGACCGGCAGATCCTCGACCTCGTCATCAGCCATCGATGATCACCTCCGCGACCCGGACCGCCGGTCCGGTCAACAGGATCTCGTCCGGGGTCAAGGTCACCACCGCCGAACCCCCGGGCATGTCGACGGTCACCTCGGTACCGACCAACCCGGCGGCATTGGCGGCCCACGCTGCGGCACAGGCCCCGGATCCGCAGGCTTGGGTCACCCCGGCCCCCCGCTCCCAGACCCGGAGGGCCAGGCGGTCCGGGCCGGCGACTGCGACCAGGTGGACATTGCACCCACCCGGGTAGTCGGCCTCGACCACCGGCCCCACCTCGGCCATGTCGAAGCGGTCGACGACGTCCACCGCCTCGGATGGCGAAGCGGCCTCGACGAAGGCAACCAGGTGGGGATTTCCAAGATCAACGCCTCGCTGATCGACGACCGGGACGCCGACCTCGTCCCACCGCCGGCTCGGGGCCGGCCCCTCGACCGCCTTGCCCATCCCGGCCCGCACCTGCACGGTGCTCGCGGTCCGCGTCCGACCGACGTCGGTGGTGGAGGGCGGCGTGGATCTCGGCGGCTCCTGGGCCGTGACCAGCAGGCCCCGGGTCCCGGCATCGGTCTCGATCGTCAACTCCTGGTCCTGGGAAGGATCGAGCCCTTCGGTGTCCGCCACCGCCTGGCCGAGGCAGCGGATCCCGTTACCGCTGATCTCGGCCCGACCGCCGTCTGCGTTCCACAGCACCATTCGCCAGTGGCGCCGTGGCCCGCCGGTCGGCGCATCGCCGAGCGGGGTGGCGACAAGCAGCCCGTCGGCCCCGACCCCCACGTGGCGATCGCACCAGCGGCGCGCTTCGTCGCCGCCCGGCGTCCAGGCGGGATCGACGGCGATCAGGAAGTCGTTGCCGAGGCCGTGATGCTTGGAAAGCGACAGCCGGCCCGGACGGTCGCCGGTTGGGGGAGGGTTCGCGTCAGCCATGTCTGGATCCAGTGTCGCAGCTTCTCACCCGGATCCGCATACGGATAACCGAGCGACCAGCCGATCCACGACCCTCCGCCGCCGTCACGGCCCGGCCCACCAGTCGGCGACCCGGTCGACCAGATCGGGGGCCAGGGCCGGGAACCAGGTGATTCGGGGGTCTCGACGGAACCATCGCTGCTGACGGCGGGCGAACCGCCTGGTCCGCCGTTTTGCTTCGTCGAGGGCCTCGTCCAGAGCCATCTCGCCTCGGAGATGGGCAGCCAGCTCCCGGTAGCCGAGCGCCTGACCTGCGGTTCTCGACATGCCTGCGGCCTGCACCCGCTCGACCTCACCGAGGAATCCGGCCGCCAGCTGCTGGTCGTATCGGGCGTCGATCCGGCGGTCCATCTCGTCCCGGTCGATCTCGAGGCCGACCAGACGAAACCGGGTCGGACCATAGTGGTCGACCCCTGGCCCGAACGACGAGAACGGCGCGCCGGCCCCAATCGTCACCTCGAGGGCTCGAAGGATCCGGCGACGGTTCGTCGGCAACATCTTGGTCGCCGCCGCCGGGTCCAGCCGTTCCAGCCTGGCGAATAACGCTGCGGTGTCTGGCTCGGCCTCGAGCTCGGCCTGCACCTCCGGGTAGCGGGCCGGCACGGTGAAGTCGTCGACGACGGCCCGGACGTAGAGGCCGGTCCCGCCGACCACGATGACCGGCGCTCTGCTCTCGACCTCCGCCAGTACCTCGCCGACCTCGGCCGCGAACCGGACCACCGTGTAGTCCTCGCTGGGGTCGACGACGTCGATGAGATGATGGACGACCCCGGCTCGCTCCGCCGGATCGGGTTTGGCGGTCCCGACGTCCATCCCTCGATAGACCGCCATCGCATCCGCAGACACGATCTCGGTCCCCGGTACCCGCCGGGCCAGGGCGACAGCCAGGGACGACTTGCCGGACGCTGTCGGGCCGACGACGACCAGCGGGGCCCGTCCGGTCACCGCCGTTCGGCCGCCCCGGCCGCCCCGGTTGGCCCGGCTGCCCCGGTTGGCCCGGCCGCCAGGTCGACCCCTCGCTCCCCCGCCGCGTCGACCAGGCCGGCCAGCAGGTGGCCGGCGAGGACATGGTGCTCCAACCGAGCCAGGTCCGGGTCCTGGCCGTAGGCGTCATAGAACCGGAACACCGCCTCCGGTCCCAGCACCCGCTGCACGCTCTGGTGGATGACGGCCAGGTCGAGGTGGCGGTCCCCGACCAGCGACCACTCGAACCCGTCGATGCCGATCAGCCGATCCCCCTCGACCAGGAAC
>JBCCFN010000387.1:0-3917 GCA_039029715.1 Actinomycetota bacterium
ATGGTCGGCCAGCGTGCCGAACTCGACGTGCTCCCCGACCGCCCCGGTCGTCATCGACAGCTGGAGCAGCTTCTGGAACCACACGGTGAACCCGGCGCCCCCCTCGGACAGGAGCCGGTCGACCACGGCGGCCACCGGCCCGAGGTCGAGGGTGGTCTCGTTCATGTCGAAGACGGCGATACCGGTCATGGGCCGGGTCTACAACAGGTGGACCGGGTGAGACAAGAACCTCCCGCCGAACCGCTTGGCCTGGGAACGACACGAATATCCGGTGGCGGTCACCACCGGCTCGATCTCTGCGTCGGTGAGCTCGACGTGGCCGGCCCAGGTCAGGTCGTACAGGGTCCGGGACATCTCCTGGTTGCCGACCTCGTGGCCGAAGATGCCGGCCATGCCACAACAACCGACCTCGGGGGCGGTCACGGCATGGCCGGCTGCGGTCAGGACCCGAGACCAGGCGGTCAGCCAGCCCGGGGCGGTCGCCCGCTCGGTGCAGTGACCGAGCAGGGTCACCGTCCGGGGCTCGGCGGCGGTCTGCAGCCGGTCGAGCCGATCCTCGATCACCTCGACCAGGTTCCGGACCTCGGCCGGGTAGCCGGGGTGGATGATCGGGTACTCGTGGCCGTGCAGCAGGGCGATGGCCGGCTCGATCACCACCGGCGTCAGCCCGGCGGCGCTGGCCCCGCCGACCAGTTCGGCCTGGGCCGCCGCCGCACGGGCGAAGCGGTCCCGCCGACCCTTGACGTGGTCGAACTTTCCAGACGGCACGAACGGCGCCACCGCCACCCCGAGGCCGAGCCGCTCGAGCACGGCGCAGGCGGCGTCGAGGGTCGCCGGCTCCAATGTCCCGGTGAAGACGTCCGGCAGAACCACGACGTCCAGATCCGCAGACGGATCACCGGGTCGCCAGGTGGCGGTCGCCGGCCCGGCCCGGCGATGACGGGGCGGGGTCGGGAGGTCGACCAGGCCGAGCAGTGGCCGGGCGGCCGAGGCCCCCAGCGACGCCAGCGGGCCCGGGGCGAACCGGCCGAGGCCGGCCAGGGTCTCGAACCGGGACAGCAACCGGTGGGCCAGTGGGCGGCGAGCGGTTCGGTAGTAGCGGTCGAGGAACCGGGACTTCAGCTCGGGGATGTCGACCTCGACCGGGCAGTGTCCGGCGCACGCCGAGCACGACAGGCACCGGTCGAGGTTCTCCACCAACCCGGCACCGAGGGCCGCCGTGTCCCGAGCGGGGTCCCCGGCCGCTACGGCGCCGTCCTCGCCGGGCCCCTCCGACGAGCCGGCCAGCCAGGCCCGGAGCAGGTCGGCCCGACCCCGGGGTGACAACGCCGGGTCACCGGTCGCCTTGTACGACGGGCACATCACCTCGGCCCCGCCGTAGTGGTGGCACAGCCCGTTCCCGTTGCAGGCGAAGGCGTCACCGAACTCGGCCCGGACGACCAGCGGCACCCGGCGGTTCACCTCGCCTCGCAGCGGGACCTGGTCCAACCCGATCAGCGGCTCGTCGACCCCGAGGGGCCGGTAGAGCTTGCCCGGGTTGAACAGGTCGTCCGGGTCGAAGGCGGTCTTGACCGCCCGCATGACCTCGAGGGTCTGGGGCCCGCGGAACGACGGGGCGACGTCGCCCCGGAACCCCCGGCCGTGCTCGCCCCACAGGATCCCCCCGTGTTGGGCCACCAGGGCGACCACCTCGTCGGTGACCAGGCGGACCAGGCGCTGGTCGTCCGGGCTGGTCAGGTCCAGGGCCGGGCGGACGTGGACACAGCCGACGTCTGCGTGGCCGAACATCCCGTAGGTCAGGCCATGCCGGTCGAGGATCTTCCGGAACCCCTCGATGAAGACCGGCATGGCGGCCACCGGGACGGCGCAGTCCTCGACCATGGCGGTCGGGCGGGCGGAGCGCTCCGGCCCGCCGGTGGCGACCTTGGCCAGCAGCCCGACCGCATCGGCCCGAACCTTCCAGGCCGCGGCCCGGCGGGCCGGATCGGCGATGATGCGGTGCCCGTAGGACCGCCCGGTGGCGGCCAGGGCGTCGGCCAGGCGTTCGGTCTGGGCCGCAACGGCGGCCGAGTCCTCCCCGGTGAACTCCAACAGCAGGACCGAGCCGGTCCGGTCGCCGACCACCTCGCCGAGGGCGGGCCACGCCGGCGAGGACCGGCCCCGCTCCAGGGTGGTCTCGTCGAACGACTCGATGGCGGTCGGCTGGACCTCTGCCACCAGGGCAACCGCGTCGTCGAGGGCGGCGGCGAAGGTGTCGTAGCCGGCGACGACCAACTCGGTGTGGGCCGGCAGCGGGGTCAGCCGGAGCGTGGCGGCGGTGATCACCGCCAGGGTCCCCTCCGCCCCGCACAGCAGCGGCACCGGATCGATCATGCCGTCCCGCCGGACCCGGTCGATGCCGTAACCGCTGAACCCTCGGGCCAACTCCGGCAGGCCGTGGTCGTCCCCCTCGTCCAGTGGCAGGGCCAGGAGTGACCGCCACAGCGCCCCGATGCGGTCGTTGCGCTCGGCCAGCCGCTCGGCCTCGGCCACCGGGGTCGGCTCGGCCCGCCACGGCGTCCCGTCGTCGAGCAGCACGTCGAGGGCCAACACGTGCCGGTTGGCCCGACCGTGGACCAGTGAGCCCTTCCCGGCGGCGTCGGTCGAGATCATCCCCCCGACCGTTGCCCGGTTGAGGGTCGAGGTGTGGGGCGCCCAGAACAGCCCGTGGGGGGCGAGCTCGGCGTTGAGGGCGGCGGTCACCATCCCCGGTTCCACCACCGCGGTCCTGGCCGCAACGTCGAGCGAGACCAGCCGATGCATCCGTCGTTTGACGTCGATCACGATCCCGTCGGTCAGGCTCTGGCCGTTTGTCCCGGTCCCCGCCCCCCGGGCGACGATGGGGCGCCGGTCTGCCGAACGGCGGTTGGTTGCGAGGAAGTGGGCGATGTCGTCCGCCGAGTCGGGCAGCAGCACACCATGGGGCTCGACCTGGTAGATCGAGTTGTCTGTCGCATAGACGGCCCGGTTGACCGGGTCGGACAGCGGGACGGCCGATGGGGGCTGGGACATCGCCCCCAGTATCGTTGCCAACGATGACCAACGCGACGCCGAACGGCGGGGCAGACGAATTCGATGCGGCGGCCAAGGAGCGACAGCTCCGCTCCCAGGCCGACGGGTGGGACACCTCGGCCCCGGTCCCGGCCGAGCCCGGGGACATCCCGACCGTCGATGTCGGCCCCTGGTTCGCCTCCGGTGAGCGGGCCCACCTGGAGGCGGCGGCCGACGTGCTCCGCGACGCCTGTGAACGGGTCGGCTTCCACCAGCTGATCGGCCACGGCATCTCGCCCACAGCGATCGACGATGCGTTCGCCACCGTCCGGGGCTTCCACGCCCTGCCGCTCGAGGTGAAGCGAACCATCGTGATGGACCGTCCAGACCACCCGCTCGGCGGGGTCGGTTACCTGCCGGTCGGCGAACGGAAGCTGCCGCGGCGTGCGGTCGGCAACCGCAACGAGGCCTTCCTGCTGAAGGGTGACCGAGGGGTCGGGTTCGACCAGAACCAATGGCCGGCCGAGACAGACGCCCCCGGGTTCCGAGCCGGGGTCGAGCGCTACGCCACCGCCGTGACCGACCTGGCCCGCCGGCTCCTCCCGGTCTACGCCACCGCCCTCGACCTGCCACCGGACTTCTTCGACGAGGGGTTCCAGCACCCGTTCTGGCGGCTCCGGATGACCCACTACCCGCCGGACGACCCGTCGATCGACGCCGCCCTCGACGTCGAGGAGGGGATCGACGGCGAGCAGCGGGCCTACGGCATCGCCCCCCACGTCGACACCACCTTCTTCACGTTGCTGCTGCAGGACTCCCCCGGCCTCACCATCTACAGCGCGGACCGGGACCGATGGATCGATGTTCCGGTTGTCCCCGGGGCGTTC
>JBCCFN010000388.1:0-3909 GCA_039029715.1 Actinomycetota bacterium
GAAGATCTCGTTGAACTCGGCGTCGCCGGTGATCTGGTACAGCGGGCGGATCTCGATGCCGGGCGATGCCATGTCGACCACGAAGTAGGACAGACCCCGGTGTTTCGGGACGTCCGGGTCGGTCCGGACCAGGAGCATCCCGTAGGAGGAGTGGTGGGCCAGGCTGGTCCAGACCTTCTGGCCGTTGACGATCCACTCGTCGCCGTCCCGGACCGCCCGGCTGGCCAGACCGGCCACGTCCGAGCCGTAGCCGGGCTCGGAGAACATCTGGCACCAGATGTCCTCGCCGGTGAAGATCTTCTTGAGGTGCCGATCGTGCAGCTCGTCCGAGCCGTAGGTCAGCACGGTCGGGAGGCCCATGCCGATCCCGATCGGGTTGATGGCCATCGAGTCGTGGCGGACCCCGGCGGCCTGCAACTCCTCCTGGACCGCCCCCTGGAGCTTCGGCGACACCCCGAGCCCACCCTTGCCCTCGGGGTACTGGACCATGGCCAGGCCGGCGTCCCACTGGGCGCTGCGGAACGCAACCTGGTCGGCGTCTGCCCCGACCCGCTCGATCAGCTCCCGGGTCCTGGCCCGGACGTCGGCCTCGGTGATGGTGCTCATCTGTTCGTCTCCCTCGGCCGTTCGGCCAACTGCTTCGACGGCCGAAGTATCGCGCCGGCCATCGCCGGCGACCAATCGACCGTGCCACCGCTCGACGGGAGATCGCAACCGGGGTTGTTCTACAGTCGAGGCCACCCTGGATCCATGGTTGGTGGGAGGACGAGCTGATGACGGTCGTATTCGTACATGGGAACCCGGAGACCGATGCGGTCTGGGGACCGCTGGTCGATGCCCTGGCCGCCCACGGCATCGACGACACGGTCAGGCTCTCGCCCCCCGGCTTCGGCGCCCCGGCCGCCGCGGACTGGCCGGCGACGACGGCGGCCTACGTGAGCTGGCTGATCGGCCAGCTGGAGGCGATCGGCGAGCCGATCGATCTGGTCGGCCATGACTGGGGCGCCGGGCACGTCTTCGGCCTGTTGGCCGAACGACCGGATCTGGTTCGATCGTGGGCCGCCGACTGCGCCGGACTGCTCCACCCCGACTACGTCTGGCACGACCTGGCCCAGGTCTGGCAGACCCCGGGGGCCGGCGAGGAGGCGGTCGCCGGCATGGTTGCCCTGTCGGCCGAGGAACGGACCGAGCTCTACCTCGGGCTCGGACTTCCGGACTCGGTGGCGGCGCCGATGTCGGCCGGCCTCAACGAGGACATGGCCCGCTGTGTCCTCGCCCTCTACCGGGACGGGGCCCAGCCGGCGCTTCGCCAGCTCGGCGAACGGGTGTCCGCCGCTGCACTCCCCCGTGGGCTGGTGATCGATGCGACCGAAGACCCCTACGTCGACAGCGCGCTCGGGGCCGAGATGGCCATCCGCCTCGGCGCCGAGACGCTCCGGCTCGAGGGCAACGGACACTGGTGGATGACCGAGGATCCGGCCGCGGCGGCCAGCGGGCTTGCCCGCTTCTGGGCCGGATCCAGTAGCTGATGCGGCTCATCCCCCTGACGGTCGGACAGATCGAGGGCGACACCAGGATCGTGACCGGACGGGACGGCACGGTCACCCTGCCGGTGCTCAGCTGGCTGATCGAGCATCCCGACGGGCTGGCCCTGTTCGACAACGGCATGCACGTCGGCCTCCAGGCCGACACCAGCCGTCTCGGCCGGATCGGGGAATTGCTCCGCCCCCAGTACCAACCGGGCGAGGAGGTGGCGGCCCGCCTCGCCGACCGTGGGATCCGCCCGGACGACATCGACCTGATGGTCTTCAGCCACCTCCACTTCGACCACGCCGGCGGTACCGAGCAGCTGCCGGACGCCAGGATCGTGATCCAGCGGGACGAGTGGACGGCCGGCCAGGACCAGCACTTGATCGAGAGCGGCGTCTATGACCCGATCGACTACGACCACGGCCATGACGTCGAGCAGCTCGATGGCGAGCACGACCTGTTCGGCGACGGCAGGGTCCGGTGTCTACCGACACCGGGCCACACCGCCGGACACCAGTCGCTCCGGGTGGAGCTGGCATCCGGCCCCGTGATCCTGACCGGTGACTGCATCTACTTCCAGTCGATGCTCGACGAGATGAAGGTCCCCCGGTTCGGCCATGATCTGGAGCAGCAGAAGGCCTCGATGCGGGAACTGGCGGCCCATCGGGACCGGGGGTGCCGGCTGCTGTTCGGCCACGACATCGATCAGCTCGCCGAGTTCCCGGCGGACGGCCTGGTGTAGGACGCCGGCCAGGGTTCGTATGGGCTCATACAGTATGAGAGCGTGACAATCGGTTACGACCGCCGGTAGCCTTGAGAACGTGCCCCCCGATCATGAACTCGACGCTCCGCCGTGGCTGCGGGTCGAGAGCACGATCATGGCGACCGCCCGGCAACTCCGGTGCTACTACGACCGCCACCTCGCCGAGCTGGACCTCAACCTGTCCCAGGCCAGCCTGCTGGCCTACGTGGCGGAGTTCGGCCCCCACACCCAGACCGCCCTGGCCGCCAGGATGGACCTCGGACGGGCCGCCACCGGCACGGTCATCGACCAGCTGGAGGCCCGCGGCCTCCTGACCAGGACGCCGGATCCAGACGATCGCCGGGTCTGGCGGATCGCCCCGACCCCCGCAGCCACCGATGTGGTCTGTCGGATCGCCGCCATCGACACCGTGGTCCGAGACACCCTCCGGGCCGGGATCAACCGGAACGAGCGCCAGGAGCTGGCCTCGGTCCTGGTCCGCCTCCAGGAGAACATGGCCGCCGACCAACCCTGATCTAATCACCGAATCGACCCGAAACCCCGACAAGGAGTCAACACCATGGCAGAAGCAGTGATCGTGGATGCGGTCCGCACCCCGGGCGGCAAGAGAAACGGCAAACTCAAGGACTGGCACCCGGCCGATCTGGCGGCCCATGTCCTCAAGGCCCTCGAGGAGCGGAACAACCTCGATCCCGAGCTGGTCGACGACGTGATCATGGGCTGCGTGATGAAGGTCGGTGAGCAGTCGCTGAACATCGGCCGCAACGCCGTGCTGTCCGCTGGTTGGCCGGAGTCGGTTCCCGCCACCACCGTCGACCGCCAGTGCGGAAGCAGCCAGCAGGCGCTCCACTTCGCAGCCCAGGGCGTCCTGGCCGGCGCCTACGACGTGGTCATCGCGGCCGGGGTCGAGGTCATGACCCGGACCCCGATGGGGGCCTCGGTCGTCGAGGGGAAGATGGGCTTCCCGTTCCCCGACCCGATGCAGGAGCGCTACGCCGAGACCGGTCTCCCGCCCCAGGGCATCGGCGCCGACATGATCGCAGACGAGTACGAGATCAGCCGCGAGGACCTGGACGCCTTCGGGGCCCAGAGCCAGCAGCGGGCCGAGTCGGCAACCATCGAGGGCCGGTTCGAGCACGAGATCATCCCGGTCCCGGTCGACGTCGACGGCACCACCGAGATGATGACCCAGGACGAGGGCATCCGGCCCGGCACGACGGCCGAGACCCTGGCCGGGCTCAAGCCGGCGTTCAAGGAGGACGGCAAGATCACCGCCGGCAATTCCTCCCAGATCAGCGACGGCGCCTCGGCCGTGCTGATCATGAGCGCCGAGAAGGCGGCCGAGCTCGGCCTCAAGCCCCGGGCCCGGTTCCACTCCTTCTCCCTGGCCGGCACCGACCCGGTCACCATGCTCAAGGGCCCGATCCCGGCAACCAAGAAGATCCTGGAGAAGACCGGCCTCACCATCGAGGACATCGATCTGTTCGAGGTCAACGAGGCGTTCGCCTCGGTCGTGCTGGCCTGGCAGAAGGAGACCGGGGCCGACCTCGGCAAGGTCAACGTCAACGGCGGCGCCATCGCCCTCGGCCACCCGCTCGGCTGCTCCGGGACCAAGC
>JBCCFN010000389.1:0-3891 GCA_039029715.1 Actinomycetota bacterium
GAACGGTCCCTCGATGAAGATGACGGCGTCGTCGATCGGGATCGGTGGGATCTCGCCCCGGTCGACGGCCCGCAGCACGATCTCCTCGAGCGGCCGCTTCCGCTCCGCGACCATGGCCTCCTGGACGGCCGCCAGGTCCGGGTCCTTCGACGCCGCGCTCAGCATGTCCAGGACCATCTGCCGCATCCCCGGGTCGCCGGCGATGTGGCTCAACATGGTGAACATGGCGACCAGGTCCCCCTCCAGGGAGCCGGTGTCGGGGGCCGGGATGCGCTCGACCTGACAGTCGAGGGCGTGGACCAGCAACTCGTTGCCGGTCCGGAAGTGCCGGTAGATCGTGGTCTTGGCCACCCCGGAGCGCTTGGCGATGGCGTCGACGGTCGCCCCGTCCATCCCGTGCTCGGCCACGAGGGTCTGGGTCGCCTCGATCACCTTCTGGCGCGCTGCTTCACTTCGAGGTCGGGCCACCGATCATCCTTTCCGACACCTGATCGTAGCGAAACCGGAGCGAGGATGCCTCCTCGCCGCCAAGGATGGCAGATCGGCCGCCATGATGGCCAACCCTGCTGAAACAGATGGGTTTGCTGTGATATCCGGCACAACGTCTTGCCGGTGCCCGTCAAGGGCGGATACTTTCGCTACGACGAAGTAGCGGAACTGTCGCTGCGAGAACGTACGAACATGAACCGACGCTGAACGAGTCGGTGAGGAAGAGAGGGCCCGTCGTGTATCGCTCACTTGGGCAGTGGTGTTTCAACAACTGGGGCAAGGTCATCGCCATCTGGGCCGCCATCTTCATCGGGGTCGGCGCGCTGGCCGGCGGGGTCGGCGGGGCGTTCGACAGCTCGTTCGAGATCCCGGACTCCGAGAGTCGGGACGGCTTCGACGCGCTGGAGGAGCACTTCGAGGGCGTCGGCTCCGGCCAGCCCGGCTCCATCGTGTTCCGGACCGAGCGAGGGGTCGATGATCCCGAGGTCCGAGAGGTCATGGAGGAGCTCTTCGCCTACACCTCGGGTCTGGACGAGGGCCTGCTTCTCACCAGCCCCTACGAGAGCCAGCGGCCCCAGATCGCCCTCGAGGGTGACCAGGCCGGCCTGATCGCCTTCGCAGACATCTCGATCGACCTGGAGATCGACCAGGTCGAGGCCGGTGAGTACGGCGAGCAGATCCGGGAGCGGGCCGAGGAGCTGGTGGCCGAGGCCGGCCTGGAAGGCGAGCTGCAGATCGAGACCGGCGGGCAGATGCTCGGCGGGTTCGAGCCGCCGGAGACCGAGTTCATCGGTCTGGCGTTCGCCGTCGTCGTCCTCATCCTGGCCTTCGGCTCGGTCATGGCCATGGGCCTGCCGATCGGGGTCGCCGTCATCGGCGTCGGTACCGGCATCGGCATCATCACCCTGCTGACCAACGTGATGAGCATCCCGGACTTCGCCATCCAGATCGGGGCCATGATCGGCCTCGGCGTCGGCATCGACTACGCACTGTTCATCGTCACCCGGTATCGCAACTCGCTGGCCGCCGGCCACACCAAGTACGACGCGGTCGGCATCGCCATCGACACCGCCGGGCGGTCGGTGGTGTTCGCCGGCCTCACCGTGGTGATCTCGCTGCTCGGCATGCTGCTGATCGGCCTGTCGTTCATCTCCGGCCTCGGTGTCGGGGCCGCCTCGACCGTGGCCATCACCATGGTCGCCTCCATCACCCTGCTGCCGGCCCTGCTCGGCCTGGTCGGTGACCGGGTCGAGATCACCCGGGTCGGCGGGATCGTGGCCGCCGGCTTCGTGTCCCTGGCCCTGCTGTCGTTCGGTGTCGGATCACCGCCGGCGGCCGGCATCTTCGCCCTGCTTGCCATCGCCGTCCTGGTGATGAGCACCTTCACCGGGCCGCTGAAGCGGGTCCTGCCCCACCGGGTCGAGAAGCCGATTCGCGAGACCTGGGCCTACCGCTGGAGCCGGCTGATCCAGGCCCGCCCCTGGGCTGCGCTACTTGTCGGCGGCGGCATCCTGTTGCTGCTTGCCGCACCGGTCCTCGGCCTCCGGCTCGGCTTCTCGGACGAGGGCAACTTCCCCGAGGGCTCGACCACCCGAGAGGCCTACGACCTGATCGCCGAGGGGTTCGGTCCCGGCTTCAACGGCCCGCTGCTGATCACCGCCGAGTTGGACTCGCCGGCCGCCGGGGCCCAGGTCCAGGAGTTGATCGGGGCGGTCAGCGCCACCGACGGGGTGGCCTCGGTCTCCCCGATCCCAAGCGACTTCGCAAACCCCCAGGCGTCCGAGGCGTTCCTGATCCAGGTCATCCCGACCACGGCCCCCCAGGACGTCGCCACCGACGAGCTGGTCGCCACCCTCAGGGACGACGTCATCCCGACCGTCGACGAGGGACTGGATGTCAATGTCACCGGTGCGGTGCCGACCAACATCGACTTCACCAGCTACCTGGGCGCCCGCATCCTGCTGTTCTTCGGCGTGGTGCTGTCTGTCAGCTTCCTGCTGCTGATGGCGGTGTTCCGATCGGTCGTGGTGCCGATCAAGGCGGTGGTGATGAACGTCCTGTCCATCGCCTCGGCCTACGGCATCGTCGTCGCCATCTTCCAGTGGGGCTGGCTCGGGGACCTGTTCGGCATCGCCGGCGCCCCGATCGAACCCTTCGTCCCGATGATGCTGTTCGCCATCGTCTTCGGCCTGTCGATGGACTACGAGGTGTTCCTCCTGTCCCGGGTCAAGGAGGAGTACGAGAAGACCGGCGACGCCCAGAACTCGGTGGCCGACGGCCTGGCCGCGACCGCCAGGGTCATCACCGCTGCGGCGGCCATCATGATCGTGGTCTTCGGGTCGTTCATGTTCGAGGACAACCGGATCGTGAAGCTGTTCGGCCTCGGACTGGCCATGGCGGTGTTCCTGGACGCCAGCCTGGTCCGGCTGCTGCTGGTCCCCGCCACCATGGAGCTCCTCGGTGACCGGAACTGGTGGCTGCCGAAGTGGCTGGACCGGCTGATCCCCAACCTCAACGTGGAGGGGACCGAGCCGCCACCACCGGAGCAGCCTCCGCCCACCGAGGGCACCGGTACGGTCGACGAACCGGAACCGGAACCGGTGCTGACCTGATCTGTTCGGAGGCCGGCGCCACCCGGCCTCGGCAACTGAGAGCACTAGCGGACGCGGGTTCGTTCGGCTTCGGCCAGACGGGCCCGCGTCAACGCGTCCGCCGCCCGATTCTTCGAGCCGTTGAGCAGGCTGCCGATCGGGGTGTAGCGAATCAACCAGCGGTAGGTGATGGCCAGGAGCACGAAGGTGACGGCACAGATGCCGATGAAGGCCGGGATGGCCGGGAGGTCCCAGGCCGCCGCCACCCCCTGCAGGACGAAGATCAGTGGGAGGTGGGTCAGGTACATCCAGTAGGAGGCATCGGACAGCCAGCGGACGGCGAACCGCTCGGTCATCAGGACGGCGGCGAACAGGCCGAGCAGGCAGAAGCTCATCGTCCAGGCGAACGCCCACTGGGTCAGCGCCGCCAACCACCCGGTCTGATCCTCCACCAGGAAGACCCCGACCGCGAACAGGCCGACCGATAGGCCGAGCAGTGCCGGCCACCGGTCACCGACCGTCCGGATCAGCCGGCGGCCGTCGTCGCTTCGCCGATCGTGGGCCAGCGCGCCCCAGAAGAAGAAGCAGGCGTAGTACCCGAGTACGTGCCAGGCCGGGATCAATCCCTCCGAGGTGTCGGGGCCGAACACCGGTTCCTTCATCAGCAACTGTGGCCCGATGGTGAGGATCGGGAGCGCGAGCAGCAGGCCGTCGGCCACCGAGGCCGGTATCGGCCGTTCCAGTCCACGGAGGGAGCGGAGCCGGTCGACGACGCCGGCCACGATGGCGAAGGCCGCCACCAGCCACAGCA
>JBCCFN010000390.1:0-3830 GCA_039029715.1 Actinomycetota bacterium
CCACCACGCTCACCGAAGCCGGCTACGTCGGCGACGACGTAGAGAACATCATCCTGCGGCTCTTGCAAACAGCGGACTACAACGTCGAAGCGGCGGAGCGCGGCATCATCTATATCGACGAGATCGACAAGATCGCCCGCAAGAGCGAGAACCCATCGATCACCCGGGACGTCTCGGGCGAGGGTGTCCAGCAGGCCCTGCTGAAGATACTGGAGGGCACGGTGGCATCCGTCCCGCCCCAGGGGGGCCGCAAGCACCCCCACCAGGACTTCATCCAGATCGACACCGCCAACATCCTGTTCATCTGCGGCGGCGCCTTCGCCGGGATCGAGGACATCATCGAGAGCCGGCTCGGCACCCGATCCATCGGTTTTACCGCCGAGATCCGGGACGACGAGCCCCGAACCATCGATGACGTCTATGCCGAGGTCAAGCCAGAAGACCTGCTGAAGTTCGGCCTGATCCCGGAGTTCGTCGGTCGCCTCCCGGTCATCGGCACCGTGACCAAGCTGACCAAGGAGGCGCTGATCCGCATCCTGGTCGAGCCGAAGAACGCCCTGACCAAGCAGTACATGAAGTTCTTCGAGATGGAGGACGTCGAGCTGGAGTTCGCAGACGACGCCCTCGACGCCATCGCGGACCAGGCGCTGCTCCGGGGCACCGGGGCCCGGGGTCTCCGAGCCATCCTGGAAGAGGTCCTGCTGGACGTCATGTACGACATCCCGAGCCGGGAGGACGTCGGGCGATGTGTGCTCGACGCCGGGGTCGTGTTGGATCGGGTCAACCCCACCCTGGTTCCGAAGAGCGAGGCTCGGCGTCAGCGTCGGGCCGCCTCCTGAGCGCTCGCTCGTAGACTGGACGGTCCGCCCCGAGTCCCGGGCCGGGGTCCGAAACACACGAGGTCGACGGTTGAACTACCAGAGCGCGTTGGCGTTCCTCGACGAGCACACCAATCTCGAGGGCGGCCGGGCCGACCGGTTCACCGGCAGCCCCGCCCCGACACCGGTGATGCCGACCGCCGGCCAGGTCGACGGACTGAGCCTCGGCCCGATGCGGGAGCTGATGGCCGCCCTCGGCGACCCCCACACCGCGTTCCGGACGATTCACCTGACCGGGACCAATGGCAAGGGGTCGACCGGCCGGATGATCGCCTCGATTCTCCAGCGGATGGACCTGTCGGTCGGGCTGTACACCAGCCCCAACCTGGCCCGGGTCAACGAGCGGATCCGCTGGGACGGCCGGGACATCCCGGACGAGGACTTCGCACGGGTCATGGAGTTGCTGGCCTCGGTCGAGCCGCTGGTCGATCACACCCCGAGCCGGTTCGAGCTGCTGACCGCGGCGGCTTTCGTCTGGTTCGCCGAGCAGGGCGCCGAGGTGGCCGTGGTCGAGGTCGGCCTGCTCGGTCGGTTCGATGCGACAAACGTGATCGACGCGGACGTCGCCGTGATCACGAACGTCGGCAAGGACCACACCGACGGGGCCGATGGCTGGGAGCGTGAAGTCGCGACGGAGAAGGCCGGGATCATCAAGCCGGACAGCCGGGTGGTGCTCGGCTCGCCGATGGATGAGCTGCGCCCGATCTTCGAGGCCGAGCCGTCGGCCGGCCTGTGGGTCGCCGGGACCGACTTCGAGATCGAGTCGAACACCCTGGCGGTCGGCGGTCGGACCATCGACCTGCGAACCCCGGGCGAGCACTACGACCAGCTGTTCGTTCCGGCCCACGGCCGCCATCAGGGGTCGAACGCCGCCACCGCGGTGGCCGCCGTCGAGGCCTTCTTCGACCGGCCGACCCCGGAGGAACTGATCGTTGAGGCGCTGGCCGAGATCCGGTTCCCGGGCCGGTTCGAGGTCGTCGGCCGCGAGCCGACCGTGATTCTCGACGGGGCCCACAACCCGGACGGGGCCAGGGCCGCCCACGCCACACTGGTCGACGAGTTCGCCCGCCTCGGTTCGTGGGTCCTGGTGGTCGGGCTCTTGTCCGGCAAGGACCCGGTGGAGATGCTCGAGTCGCTCGGCGCCGCCGACTTCGACGCCGTGATCTGCACCGAACCGAACTGGACCCGGGCCATCCCGGCCGATGAGATCGCTGCGGCTGCGGAATCCCTGGGGCTGTCGCCGGAGGTGGTCCGCAAGCCGGCCGAAGCGCTGGAACGGGCCCGGTCGGTCACCGCCGCCGACGACCTGATCCTGGTCGCCGGCAGCCTCTACGTGGTCGGTGACATCCGGGCCACCCTGGACCTGGACGGCTGACCAGCCTCACTCACTCGAGGCGATCGACCGCTCCTGGACCACCAGCCGGAGGTCGACGGTGACCGCTTCCTCCAACCTGGTCGCCAGCGCTGAGGCCAGGGCCTGGGCCTCGGGGGCGTCCTCGGTGGGCCCGATGACGACCACGGCGAAGGTCTCCTCGGTCCGGTCCCACCGCACCAAGGCATGATCCGGATGATCCTCCAGCCAGGTCTCGACCTCCTCTTCGACCGAGGACTGCTCGAACGCATCGGTGGCGAGCTGGGCCCCGTTGAGCAGCAGCGCGCCGATCACGATGGCCCCGAGGACCGCCACGCCGGCCATGGCGGTCCGGACCCGGGATTGGTTCTCGGCTGCATGGATGGCCGGGGTGACGCCGGTGGCGATGAACGTCAGGCCGCCCATGACCATGATGGCCAGCATGTTGGTCAGGAACAGCAGCAGCGCACCGTTGCCGGCCCGCCAGTCGGCCTGGGAGTAGGCGATGCCGACCACGGTCAGCGGCGGCACCAGCGAGATGGCGATGGCGACCCCAGGCAGTGAATCGGAGACATCGGGCCTTGACAGCCCGTAGGCGCCTGCGGCGCCGGCGGCCAGGGCGGTGATCAGGTCGAGCATCGTCGGCGTGGACCGCCCGAGGATCTGGGTGTTGGTTGCGGTGTCTATGACCGTCGGGACGATGAGGCCGATCACCACGCCGATACTGATGGCGAACGCAATGCCGGCGGTGGCGATGATGGCGCTGCGGGCCAGGCGACGAGGCCATCCCATCACCAGCGAGATGGCGATCCCCATCAGCGGCGACATGAGGGGAGCGATCAGCATCGCCCCGATCACCACGGCGGTCGAATCGGTAACCACCCCCATCGAGGCGATGACCGAGGCGAACCCCATCAGGGTGAAGAACCGGATGACCCGCAGCCGGGTCCGGGGGCCCTCGTAGAGGATCTTGGCGTACAGCGATCGGCGGTCGTCGACCGACTTCGGTCGGTCGGCCAGCCACTCGGTCACCAGTCGTGAAGCTGCCACCTCCCTGGTCTGGCCGCCGGTGTCGATGACGGCGATGATCACCAGGATCGACACGGCGATCCAGGCCAACGCGATCAGGCTGATCAGGGCCGAGAAGACCTCGGCCGGGAACAGCAGCAGCACGGCGGCCGCGGCGGCGATGGCTGCCGACCGCAGGAGGATCCAGGCTCGGGCCTCCCGGTGGTCCGGTTCGTCGGCCCCACTCCGGGTCCGCACCGTCCGAACCGTGTCCCTGACCGCGACCGCCAACAGGGCGGCACCGACCAGCTGGGACAGCAGGATCTCCGAATCGACCGGGGCTGCAACCAGCGCCGCGGCTGCGATCAGGCCGACGACAGCGAAGCCGATGGCGGGGCGGGACCGTGGACGGGTCCGGATCAGGGACCAGAGGCCGGTGGCGAAGAGAGCGACGCCGGCCAGCCCGATCAGCCGGGCCAGGATCCGGTCGGTTCGTCCCGCCCACAACAGGATCGTCGAGGCGACCACCAGTCCAGTTATGGCCCTGACCGTTGCTGGGTGGACCCAGACCGCCCGGTCGAACACGGTCGGCC
>JBCCFN010000391.1:0-3773 GCA_039029715.1 Actinomycetota bacterium
AGGGGATCCCGATGGGCCGCCGGGCCGAGCCCGAGGACGTGGCGGACGCCGTGCTGTTCCTGGCCTCGGACGAGGCCCGGTTCCTGACCGGGGTCGCCCTTGACGTCGACGGCGGCCGCAGCATCGGCTAGCCGACCAACGGGCTAGCATGCGCGCCAGCAGTGCCCGAGGCCGAGGAGGACCCGTTGACCCGTACGTCGATCGAGATCGAGAGCTTCGCCCACCTGAACCCGATTCCCAGCGCCACCCGGATCGGGCCGCTGATCGAGTCCAGCATCATCCCCGCCTTCGACCCCGGGACTCGCGATCTTCCGGCCGATGTCGAGGCCCAGATCGCCAACCTCTTCCTCCACATGGGCAACATGTTGACCGAGGCCGGAGCGACCTGGGACGACATGGCAAAGATCACGTTCTTCGTCGCCGGCGGGGCAGATGTTCGGAGCTCGCTGAACGACCCCTGGGTCGAGAAGTTCCCGGATCCGGACTCCCGTCCGTCCCGCCACACGATGTCGGTCGCCGGCGACCGGCAGACCGTGTCCTGTGTCTTCACCGCCTACGTCGACCGCTGACCCCGCGGGGTCCTAGGCTGCACGGGTCCGAGAAAGGGAGATTGATGAGCGACGATCCGCACCGGCCGTACGAGATGAGCGACGACGTTCGCCGCAAGCTGCTTGCGGTGTCGACCGCGACCCTGGCCGGGCAGATGCAGCGCCGGGGGAGCCGCAACGCCTTCCTCAACCGGCTCAAGCCGCTCAACCCCGGTCAGAAGATGGTCGGCTACGCCCACACCCTCCGCTACGTGCCGCGGCGGGAGGACTTCGAGCGTCGCCAAGAGGGCCCGAACGCCCAGCGCCGGGCGGTCGAGTCGATCCAGCAGGACGAGGTGTTGATCATGGAGGCCCGGGGGGAGGCGGACGCCGGCACGATCGGCGACATCTTCGCCATGCGGGTCAAGCAGCTCGGTGGTGCCGGGGTCATCACCGACGGGGCGCTGCGGGACACCCCGGCCATCGCCGAGATCGGTCTGCCGGTGTACCACCGGTCCTCCCATGCCGCGACCCTCGGCCGGATCCACACCCCGCTCGACCATCAGGTGCCGATCGTCTGCGCAGACGTGACCGTGCTACCGGGTGACGTGATCGTCGGTGACGACGAGGGGGCCGTGGTCATCCCCGCTCTCCTGGCCGAGGAGGTGGCGAACGACGCCTACACCCAGGAGATCGAGGAGGAGTGGGCGATCGAGCGGGTCGCGGCCGGCGAGTCGAGCATCGGCACCTTCCCGATCGCCCCCGAGCGGCGGGGCGAGTTCGAGGCGTGGCTGGCGGCTCGGGAATCGGCCGACTGAGCTGGGCTGACTAGGCTCGCCGCCATGAGCGGTGAACGATGGTCATTCGAGGTGCCGGTCGACGGCGGGGCGATCGCCGCCAGCCGGTGGGGGACCGGCGACCGGGTCGTCGTGGCGTCCCATGGCATCACGGCCAACCGATTGTCATGGCAGCGGGTGGCCGAGCTGGTGGTCGAACGGAGCGACGGTGCGGTGTCGCTCGTCGCGGTCGACCATCGTGGTCGGGCCGGCAGCGCCGCCACACCGGGCCCGTTCGGACTCCGGGCCCACGGGGCCGACCTGATCGCCGTGCTCGATCACCTCGGTCTGGGTCGGGCCGCGCTGGTCGGTCACTCGATGGGCGGGTTCGTGGTTGCCGCTGCGGCCGAGGGGCATCCGGATCGGGTCGAGCGGTTGGTCCTGGTCGACGGTGGGCTTCCGTTCCCGCTCGACCTGCCGGCAGACGTCGACGTCGAGGCCGCGGTGCAATCGGTGATCGGCCCGGCCCTCGATCGCCTCGACCAGCGGTGGCCGGACCTGGAGGCCTACGTCGACTTCTTCCGGGCCCACCCGGCGTTCCAGCCACCAAACCGGTGGACGTCAACGGTCGAGGCCTACGTCCGCCACGATGCGGTCCAGACCGAAGACGGGCAGATCCGATCCAGCGTGAGCAAGGAAGCGGTCCTGGTCGACGGCGGCGCAGCGATCGTCGACCCGGCATCATCCTCCGCAATCGAGCGGATCGATGTGGCCTGTCACCTGCTGTGGGCGCCCCGCGGCATCCTCGACCAGTCGCCCGGCCTGTACCCGGCCGACTCGATCGAGGAGGCGGTCGGTCGGCTCGGCCATCTGCGGGCCACCCTGGTCGATGACGTCAACCACTACACGATCGTGGTCGACGACGGCGGCGCCACCGCGGTAGCCGACGCGATCCTCGGAGAGGGCGCAGACGAGAATCGGTAAGTTGTTGGCTGTTCGACAACAAAGTTTCTGATCGCTACCCTTCGGTGATGGCCGACGGTGACGGCGACATCGATTTCGACAGCTTCCCCCTGGTGGCCAAGGGCAACCAGTTCCAGGACTTCAGCGAGGGCCAGACCCTGCCCCACCACTGGGGCCGGACGCTGACCGACGGCGACAACGCCGTCTTCTCGACTGCGACGTGCAACTGGAATCCGATGCACCTCAACGCCGAGTACGCCCGGGCCCACGGCCACCCCGATGTGGTCATCAACCCGATGCTGGTGTTGTGCACCGTGGTCGGACTCTCGGTCGAGGACCTGAGCGAAGCCGGCGGCCCGTTCCTTGGCATGGAGGACGTGACGTTCCACCGGCCGGTCCACCCCGGCGACACCCTGACTGCCGCCTCGACCGTGGTCGAGACTCGCGAGTCCGGGAGTCGGCCGCACGTCGGCATCGTGACCTGGCACACCGAGGCCCACAACCAGCACGGCGAGCTGGTCGTCGACTATCGCCGGACCAACCTGGTGGCAAAGCGCCGGGACAAGCAACCGCAGGACGACACGCAGAACCAACCGGAGGAGGACTGACATGCCCCGCCAGATCGTCGACCCCCGCCCCCCGATCCCGGCCCCGTATCGAACGGACGAACGGGTCGCCATCCAGGAGATGGCCCGGGACTTCGCCATGAACAAGGTGCTCCCGGCCGCAAACGAGCTCGACCCCGAGCACGGGATGATGCCGCCGGAGCTGGTCAAGGAGATGGGTCAGCTCGGCTTCTTCGGGATCATGATCCCGGAGCGATACGACGGCCTCGGCCTCGGGGTGTTCGAATACGCCCTGATCACCGAGGAGTTGGCCCGGGCGTGGATGAGCGTGGCCAGCATCATCGCCCGCTCCGCACTTGCGGCCGGGCTCGACCCGGATCAGAAGGAGATCTACTACCCGATGGCGGCCCGGGGGGAGTGGCTCGGCAGCTTCGCCATGTCCGAGCCGGATGCCGGATCGGACATCGCCTCGATCCGGACCCGGGCCGACAAGGTCGACGGCGGCTGGGTCCTGAACGGCCAGAAGATGTGGTGCACCTTCGCCGACCAGTCCAACGCCATCATCATCGTGGCCCGCACCACGCCGTATGACCCGGACAACCGGCACCGGGGCATCCGGCGGTTCGTCCTCCACAAGGAGCCGGGCACGTTCCCGGACGGCTGTGTCGGCAACCCGATCCGCAAGATCGGCTACCACGGCTGGCACACCTTCGACCTGTCGTTCACCGACTGCTTCGTGCCGGACGACGGCCTGATCGGCTACCGGCGGGACGAGAACGGCGAGTCCCGTGGCGACAAGCAGGGGTTCGTCGCCGCAGCCAAGAGCATGACCATCCCCCGGATCCACACCGCAGCCCGGTCGATCGGGTTGGCTCGGGGGGCACTGGAGGATTCGGTGGCCTATGTCCAGGAGCGGGAGCAGTTCGGCCGGCCGATCGGCG
>JBCCFN010000392.1:0-3771 GCA_039029715.1 Actinomycetota bacterium
AAGGCGGCCAGTCGACCGGGCCGGTCGGCGGTGACGTGCTCGTAGACCTTCTCCAGCGATGGGCCGGTCACCGCGTAGTGGCCCATGTGGTTCGAGAATTCGGAGAACTGGTTCAGGATGACGTTGACCGGGTCGAGGGCGAGGCGGTTGCACTCGTCGTAGATCTCCTTGACGTTGCTCTCGGTCCCGAAGGTCCGGATCACGTCGTCGGGATGCTCGATCCAGCGGTCGAGCCACTCGAACCGCTCCCGGCTCATCCCCTCCGGCAGCACCGCCACCCCACGGCAGTTCATGATCCGGGAGATCGCGACACCGCCCCGGGCGTAGTTGCCGGTCGACGGCCAGATCGCACGGTTGGCGGTCGGGTCGAACCGGCCGGTGACCAGCCGGGCCACGAGGCAGGAGTAGGCGGCGAGCACCTTGTGGGCCCGGATCATTGGGAACCGGTTGCCGAGCGCAAGCACGATGCGGGCGTCGACCCCGGTCAGCTCCGGCGGGAGCTCCACGTGGTTCGGCACCTCGACCTGGCCCGGGTAGTTGGCGCCCGGGGCCCGGTCCGCATGACCGTTGAACCAGTGGACCCGGAACAGGTTGCGAGGGTCCGGCGCGTCCTTGTCCACCCCGGCCAGGGCGTCGATGATCGGGCCCGGGATGGTCGACGGATCGCGGAGTTGGGCGAAGGTCGGGAGCAGGATCTCCTCCTCCCGGAACCGGGTCACGGCGTTGTCGTAGGCGGTCCGGCCCGCAGGGTCGAACTGGCCGAACACCGCCAGTTCGGTGTCCGACTCGGGTTGGGTCTGAGAAGTCGTAGCGGTCACGTCAGTTCACCTCAAGCGTTGCAAACAGTCTGGTCGCGGCTTCGGCCGCCTTGGCCCGGATCTCGGCGGCGTCGACCCTGGTCGGGCCGCCGTCCCGCCACACGACCTCTCCGTCGATGACCACCTCGGTCGGGGCGACCTGGGTGGTGTAGGCCAGCCGCCACGGGTCCATCACGTCGTAGGTCCAGGTCACCACGTCGTCCGCCGTGTCCGGGAACAGCGAGCGGCCGGTGGCCAGCCAGCCCCAAGCCACGTCCGGGGTGGTGGTGACGTCGAGCTCCCTGGCCTTGACGAAGGCCAGTCGGAACTCGTCCAGCATGTCGGCCCCGATGCCATCGGTGCCGAGGGCGACGGGATGCCCGGCGGTGGCGAATCGGGCCGGCCTGGCGTAGCCGACGCCGTTGTTCATGTTCGACCGTGGATTGTGGACCACCGTGCCCCGGAGGCCGTGATCGTCCGGCAGATGGACCCCGTGGACCAGCCACCAGTCGTCTGCGCTGTGGGGCCGGAGTCGTTCCCAGGTGTCTGCCTGACCCTCGGCCACGTGGACGTGGACGCCGACCTCGTGGCGGCGGGCCAGCTCGGCGGCCGCCGCCAGGGTCTCATCCGAGCAGGTGAAGGCGGCATGGATCCCGACCATGCCCCGACCGCCCTCGGACAGGAACCGATCGTTCTCGGCCAGGCCGGCGGCGGCCCCGTCCGGGCCGTGGCGGTCGGTGACGCCGTAGGCGCAGTTGACCCTGACCCCGACCTCGGCGCAGGCCTCGGCGATGATCGACAGCGATCCGTCGATGGCTCGCGGTGACTCGTGGTGGTCGATGATCGCCGTGCACCCGGCCCCAAGAGCGTCGAGGGCGCCGAGCGCCGCCGACCAGCGGATCAGATCGTCGTCGAGGGCCAGGTCGAGCCGCCACCAGATCTGTTCCAGGATCTCGAGGAAGTTGGACGGTGTCTTCGGCGGCGCCGGCATGCCACGGGCCAACGCCGAGTACAGGTGATGGTGGGCACAGACCAGGCCATGCGTCTGGTTGGCGGCCAACGGCTGGCCACCGTTGGAGTGGGCCATCCGCTCAGCCCTCGGCGACCGGGATGGAGGCCAACAGCTCGGCCATCGACTCGGGGCGGTTGGTGTCGCGCTCCCGGTTGGCCTCGTTCCGCATCGGGAGCTCGTTTCGCCACTGGCCGTCGTGGGCCTGGAGGGCTGCGGCGACCGCCCCGGCGGTCGGGACCAGGCCGATCTCACCGACCCCCTTGATCCCGTACGGTGCATTCGGCTGCGGCGACTCGACCAGGATCACGTCGACGCTTGGCATGTCCTTCGGCCGGAGGATGTCCAGGGCTCGGAGGTTGTCGTTGACCGGTCGGCCGTCCGGGTCGCAGGGGAAGCCCTCGGTCAGGGCGTAGCCGAGGCCCATGTGGACCGCTCCCTCGACCTGGCCCTCGCACAGCAGCGGGTTGACGGCCCGCCCCACGTCGTGGGCTGCCACCACCCGCTCGATGTCGCCGGTTGCCGGGTCGGCGATGATCAGCTGGGCGGCGTAGCCGAAGGTGGAGTGGATGATTGGGTTCTCGAGGCCCTCGTTCAGGGAGTTGGTCCAGTCGACCCGGTACTCGCCCTCGTAGTCGACGCCGACCCTGCACCCGTCTGCCGCCGCCTTTCGGCAGGCGTCGGCCACCGCACCCGCCCCCATCAGCGTCCCCCGGCTGCCGGTGGTCTGGCCGGCGCCGAGCTCCCTGGTCGAATCGACGATGACCTCGATCTTGTCCGCCTCCAGGCCGAGCTCCTCGATGGCGACCTGGAGCGCGACGGTGTGGACCCCCTGGCCCATCTCGGTCCAGCAGTGGCGGACCTCGGTGATGCCGTCCGGCCGGAAGTGGACGACGGCTCGGGCGATCTCCTTGAACCCGTTCCCGAGCCCGGAGTTCTTCAACCCGAGTCCGACCCCGACCGCCTTGCCGGCCGCCATCGCCTCCTCGTAGGGCTGGCGGACCGCATCGAGGCAGGCCCGGGCCCCGAGGCAGCCGTCGTCCATCAGCTGGCCCGGCCCCCAGACCACGCCGGGCTCGATCACGTTGCGGCTCCGCATCTCCCAGCCGCTGATCCCGACCTTGGCCGCCAGCCGGTCGAGCACGCCCTCCATGGCGAACTGGGCCTGGTTGGCCCCGAATCCCCGGAAGGCGCCACAGACCGAGTTGTTGGTCCTGGCCGCCACCGCCTCGACGTCGATGTTCGGGACGACGTATGGGCCGGATGCGTGCCCGGCCGCCCGCTCAAGCACCTTCATCCCGACCGAGGCGTATGGCCCGGAGTCACCGAGCATCCGGACGTGCAGCCCGACCAGCTTGCCGTCTGCGTCGCAGCCGGCCCGATACTCCATCCGGATCGGGTGCCGCTTGGCATGGATGAGCAACGACTGTTCCCTGGTCAGGGTGATCCGGACCGGTCGTTGCAGGAGCCATGCCGCCAGGGCGGTCTGGCCCTGGTTCGACATATCCTCCTTGCCGCCGAAGGCCCCGCCGTTCGACACCAGCTCGGTCACCACCACCTCGGGTTCGAGGTCGAGGATCCGGGCGATGTCGTTGCGGTCGTCCCAGATGCCCTGGCCGCCGGACTAGACCATCAGCCGGTCGAAGTCGACCGGCTCACCGGCCCCCCGGGTCAGGGGGAGGGCCCGGCCGGCCGGGATCGGGACCGCCAGGGTGGATTCCGGCTCGACGAAGGCGTGCTCGATCCGTTGGGTCTGGAACGTCTCGTGGACGGTGTGGGCCGCCCCGGTGATGGCGGCCAGGGCGTCGCCCCGTTGGTAGGTGGACCGGTACGGCACTGAAGTCCACCAGAAGGCTAATCAGCTTCTGGCCTCACTTCGCTCTTCCGCCTTCCTGGTGGCGCTCTTCAGTATGGAGTGTGTGAGCACCACCCTGCTGCCTGTGTCTCGCGCCCTCCAGTCCAAGA